>NZ_CP107036.1:5851856-6202475 GCF_029542085.1 Sphingobacterium sp. ML3W
TTTTCGCTCTTCCATTTGCTCAGATCCTTACCGTCAAAAAGAACAATGGCATCACTTGGGATTCCCTTGTTAAGTGTTACTGTTGGCGGAACAGGTTTGTAATATTCTGTATCGCTGGGTTTCATATTTGTTTGGGCATGGATTGCGCTGGAACCGCATAAGATCGCCAGGCTTAGTGCCGAAGATAAAGAAAAGTTCATCTGTTGGGTTTTTGGTGTATTTAAACTTAGGAAAATTTGCTTTTATATACAATTATAATTTTAAAATAGGATCTATTTAAGTGTCTGCTTTTGGCTGGACGAGATTTTTGCTCTGGTCTGATGCTATTGAATTCGTTGAAAGTGTAGGTTTTTTGATTTGGAACAATTTGCTTAGGTTTGTGCATGGCAACCATTTTACAGACAGTCTCATTGAAAGAAGCGCGTTTTTATGCGCCAATTGGCTATTACGAGGAAGAACAGATTCTCGGGAATGAATTTTTTGTGTCTATTGATGTCTCTTTCCCTTTTCATAATACAGAAACCGAAGATTTGCGTAATACGCTAAACTATGAAGAACTATACCAGATCACTGCACGTGTGATGCAGCCCAAACGGAAACTGCTGGAATCTGCAGCTGCGGAAATATTGGAACAGATTCGGTTAGGGGTGCCGCATGCCGAAATGATCGAGGTTGTCATTCGCAAATCGAATCCACCTTTTGGCGGCGATTTATCCTATTCGCAGGTTGGTTTGAAATACCTGAATGATTAATTTTCAAACTGGACCAGCGAAAGTTTGAAATACCAGCCTAAATTTGTGGATCCATTGTATAAAAGTGTCAAATTGTTAAGATGAATATTTACGATCTTGTTATAGCCGATAAGGAAAAGATAGCATTAGAAGATGTTTTTTTAGCGGAAGATAGTCGGCAGAAACTGCAACAGTTGATTAAGGAACATCGCTATATTCAAGAGCTCTCGCAATATGGTCTGCCTGTAAGCAACAAGATTCTATTGCACGGTTATTCAGGTTGCGGAAAAACAACGACGGCAAAAGCGCTGGCGACAGCACTCGACAAACCGATCTATATCTTGAATCTGAGTAACTTGATCTCATCCCGCATCGGTGAGACTTCACAGCATATCAAGCAGGTCTTTGACAAGGCTGGACGTGAAAAAGCTGTACTGTTTCTCGATGAATTTGACCAGATCGGAAAAGCGCGGATCAGTGAAGAGAAAGATGTAGGAGAGATGCGCCGCCTGGTGAACACGATTATCCAACTAATCGACTATTTTCCCAACGAAGCTGTATTGATTGCGGCAACCAACCATCCCGAGATATTGGATACAGCAATTATTCGGCGATTTCAACTTCGCCTGGCTTTTGAATTACCCACTCATGCGCAGCTGGATGCTTATTATGCTAAACTATTTTCCCCCTTTCCCCAATATGATGCTTTGGTATCACGGATTTATGATGTTTCCTATGCAGAGGCAAAAGATTATATCTACGATGCTGTTAAGTTTTTGCTGATTAGCGCACTGGAACAACAAGAAAGACCAGAACCAGAAGGGTAAAGCTCCAAGGTTAATGTTTTGTAAAATTAAATCCGCCTGAAAACAGTTTGCCTACTGCTACGTTAATGCTATATCGGATAGAGGGATCTTGGTTTCCTCACAATGACAATGTCGCCCCCTTTTTTGGGAGGGTTTTAAATAAGGTATGTCAAAATGACGTTTTAAATTATCCAAAAATGACATTTTGTCTCTGTTTTGCGACTGGTACGTGAATTGAATATCCCCTAGAAAAGAGTTAGAAAATAAAGCTTAACAAAAAATAAAAAAATTAGGAGGACAAAAAATGGCATTAATTAAATTCCCTACAAAAAGTTTGAATACCGACGCAGTAAACCCATTTGTAAATACTGTATTTGACAATCTATTTAATGATAATTTTATTTCAGATCGTTTAGTTTCACGTGTTCCTGCGGTGAATATTTCGGAGTCTGAAAAATCATTTAAGATCGAAATGGCAGCTCCAGGATTGGATAAATCAGATTTTAGAATCAATGTAGATAAAAATCTGATCACTATTTCAGCAGAGAAAAAAGAAGAGCAAGTAAGTGAAGAAAAACTATATAGCAAGAAGGAATTCAATTATAGTTCATTTTCAAGATCATTTACCTTGCCTGAAACGGTTGACTATAGCAATATTGAAGCAGCCTATGAGGGTGGAATATTGATTTTAACTGTTGGCAAGAAAGAAGACGCCATTATTGCAAAGCGTTTGATCGAAGTAAAATAGTTCATGCTGCTCATATGATAAATATAAAGATCATATGATAAGCTCATCCTGACCGATGGTCAGTTTACTCAAATAAGATAGTTTTTTAGGTTAGTTTATGTTTTGATCCCTCGGAATACAAAAATATTCCGAGGGATTTTTTTATCCAATCTCTTCATATCCCACTGCACGCGGTACTTTGGCTAGATAGGGCTCCATTTCTTCCGGTAACTTGGTCAATTTTCGCAGCTTTAAGTCAAGCCAGGCACCATCAACGTTTACTGTACAGCATAATATGCCATCCTTGCGATAGACCTTATGAACAAAAGAAAATCGACTATTGATTTTATTGTATTTGGTCAGTTCCACTTTTACCTGAACGTATTCATCCAGATGAACCTCCTTCGCGTAGATCAATTCTTCCCGAAATAGGATCGGTCCGATATGAAACTGGGCGAACTTGTCCAAAGAAAAGCCCATTTTGTTCAACATATTACTCCGTGCCTGCGCACAGATATCGGCATAGGCAGAATGGCGCATGTGCCGATTGGCATCTATTTGTGCCCAGATGACCTGTCCCTCATAAAATATATTTTCCATAATTATTATTGTAATTTGCCTCCTTTTTATGAACAATTTACATATTTTTAAATTAAGCTGTAACACTTTGTTTGTTTGCTATACTTATTACCTGAAAAGATCTTAAAAGAAAATTTACCATTGGCTCATTCGGAAACAGAATTTCTTCAGTTGATTGACGAAAATAAAGGAATTATCGTCAAGGTGAGCCGTATGTATATGGATGACCATGATGGACGGCAAGATCTTTATCAGGAAATTGTGTATCAGCTCTGGAAATCCTACGCAACGTTTAAGCAGCAAAGTAAATTTTCAACATGGATGTATCGTGTTGCATTGAATACCGCGATGGTATTTTTAAAGAAAGAGAAAAAACATCAGATTTACGATAGCCTGGAAGAACGGCATGATTTTCCCGACGAATCTTATAATCCGGATAAAGACGAACAGCTAAAAATATTCTATCAGGCGGTGCATGAACTGAATGCTGTAGAAAAAGCATTGATCTTTTTGTTTTTGGAAGGTCAGAGCCATCGTGAAATTGCGGCGCATCTTGGTATATCTGAAGTCAATGCACGGGTCAAATTAAATCGTACAAAAGAACGGATTCAACAAATCATTAAAAAATACAATTATGAATTTTGATGAATTAAAAAAATCTTGGCAGGAACAGCCAACAGATGAGGATCTACAAAATCCAAATCTCAAACATTATAAGGAGGTCGGCAATATCATGGCCAAACTGAGACGCAATATCAAACGTGAATTTGTTTCCTGGGTGGTGTGCATGTTTTTTCTGATTGCTGTACCCATGCTACCTATTTATAAAATCTCGGGGTATGCAGCTTTTGCGTATTACTTTTTTATTGTGCAGATCTCGCTGTCGAGCCTGCTATATTACCGTAGGTTCTATTACCTGATCAAAAGTGCCAAGCAGATTGATCTTCTGGCATCCCGTGAGCATCTTCTCAAGCTTTATTATGATCTCAAATATGCCGTGGAGACGTATCGTATCGTTGCCTATGTGATGATTCCGCAAGCCTTGTTTCTTTACCTCATTATGATTGGCCAAAATAGAGCAATCACCTGGTTTGAGAAATTATATCACTTCAGACAGACCCTCCAGCAAGATCCCAATTTTATACTATGGATGATCCTTTCTGCACTTATTTCGATCGTTATTATCGTGTTGATTACCGAATTTATGATCCGTGCCTATTATGGGGATTATGTCAAACAGATCAGAGAAAACCTGGATCAGATGGAAGCGGAATAGGGGTGTTGATGCGAAAAAGGTAAAGTCTTTGTGTTTTTTGAACTTGGATATTTCGTATCTTGTTATCGAAAATCCTTGTCCATGATGTACAATCCGACCAAGAAGTTACAACGTAGTTCCCAAATCTTAAGCATATTAGCAAAATATGGTTTCAAAGATGCCATTGCCCGTTTGCCATGGAAAGGGGCAAGAGCGAGCTTAGAGCGTAATATAGATGTTGATAAAATCAGTGTATATACGCGTATCCGTATGGCTTTGGAAGAGCTCGGGCCGGCCTTTATCAAGTTGGGGCAATCGGCTTCCACCCGCGAAGGTTTGCTCCCCAAAGATCTTGTCGAGGAACTCAAAAAGCTCGAAGATAATGTCCCACCCTTTGAAGTCGACATTCAGGAATATCTCGCTGAAGAACTCGGATTAGATATCACCGAACAATTTGAGACCATCGCGTCGGAGCCCTTTGCCGCAGCGTCTATTGCTCAAGTCTATCGGGCGACATTAAAAGACGGCACAAATGTTGTCTTAAAAGTCCGTCGACCGGGAATAGATGAGGTCATGCGTGTAGATCTTGCGCTCATGCGTGATATCGCCAAGATTCTGACCATGTACAATGACGCACTGGAAAATCTCAACCTTTCCCTGATTGTAGAGTCTTTTGCAATGACCCTGCAAGAGGAAATGTCTTTGGTCATTGAGCGCCATAACATCGAACGCTTTGCTAAAAATTTTAAAGGCAACAAACTGATCAAGGTGCCCAAAGTTTACCCTGATCTCTCCTCTGATCGCGTGCTCTGTATGGAGTATCTGGATGGTTTCAAAGTGACAGATGTTGTGGAAATTAAACGACGGGGAATGGATGTGGAAACCTTGGTGAAAAATGGGACCAATCTGTATCTGGAACAGGTGATTATCCACGGTTTTTTTCACGGTGATCCGCACCCTGGTAATATGATGGTAATGCCCGATGGGCGTATTGCCTTTCTGGACTTTGGCAACATGGGTAAATTGCTCGGAATTGACCGACGACAGCTTGAGGAGTTTATCCAATCAGCGATTTCCGAGGATGCAGTCCGACTGGCCGATGTCATTGAGGACGTGGCTGTAGTGAGTCATATCCCTGACCGAAATCAGTTTGAACGATCCCTATATGAAATATTTGACATGATCGATAATGTTTCCCTAGGTGATCTCAGCCTCGATCTGCTGTTCAATAAACTCTGGAAGATCATTGGTGACAATCGCTTGTATTTCCCGGAATATATCTATCAGCTCATGCGAGGTATTTCTTTGATGGAGGGAATCGGTCGCCAACTTTATCCTGATCTGAATATCATGGAGAGTATTAAGCCTTTTGCCCGACGGATCATGATGGAACGGTTATCGCCAGAAGCTATTTTCAAGAAGGGAAAACATAAGATAGAATCTTTCGCCCGGGATGTCGAAAAACTTCCGGAGGATATGCGGGCTTTAGTACGGCTATTCCGTACGGGAAATTTCACCTTGAATCATCGTCTGATCAGTGCCCGTTCCTTCAATGCCATACTCCGTAAAGGGGTCAACCGTATTGTGATCGGAATCATGTTTATGTCACTCAATTTATTGGGGGGAATGGTAATTGTCGCACGTATTGAACCGCAATGGTGGGGCATTCCCGTTTTTGCCTGGATATGCCTGGGCTCGGCATGGGTCTTTGCGGTCTATTTATTTATTGCCATGATCCGGGCAAAAGATAATGATTAAATGACCTTCCCTAGTTTATCTATATTTTTGAATCATACACACAACGAATTAGCTGGTATAAGTTAATAGCATACGAAATAGTTATGGAAATCAATCTAATTGGAAAAAAAGCCCTGATTGGCGCAAGTTCTGCCGGCATCGGTGCCGGGATTGCCAAAGTTTTGGCATCCTGTGGTGTCTCGGTTACCCTAGCATCACGTAGTGAGGAGAAATTGAAGCATACTTTGGAAAGCCTGGACAGCTCAAAAGGGCAGGTACATCAATATATTCTGGTCGATTACAATGATCATGAAGACTATAAAGTACAAATAGATCGTTATTTTGAATCAAACAAGGTGGATATCCTGGTCAATAATTCCAACGGACCACAAGCGGGAACGATTGATCAGAAAAATCTGGCGGACTACCAGCATGCCTTTGAACTTTTATTTCAGAATCATTGTTATACGACTTCTTGTGCCTTACCTTATATGTTGGCAAATGGTTATGGACGCATTATCAATGTATCGTCTTCCACTGTAAAAGAGCCCGTATCTAATCTGGTTTTATCAAATACCATCCGCACCGCCCTGATAAGCTGGAGCAAATCGCTTTCAGATGATGTAGCAAAGGAAGGCGTGACTGTCAATAGTATATTAACAGGGCTGTTTGATACCGAAAGAATTCAGTCTTTGACCAATATGGATGCACAGCGCTTGGGTATATCCTATGAGGAGGCTTTGCAATTGCGCTTAAAACAGGTGCCGGCGGCTCGTTTGGGTGAGCCTGAGGAATATGGGTACCTGGTCGCTTTTATTTGCTCGACCTACGCCAACTATCTTACCGGAGCCAATATTCCGCTGGATGGTGGTCTATTGAAAGGCTTGTAAGGTAAAAAGAAATTCGCCCGAGAATGAGAACGGCAAGCTTATGGCTGAGTAGTAGTAAGCCAAAAAAAGTGGCTATCCAAATATTGGGTAGCCACTTTCAGGTTGTGTGATTTAAAAATCTTTACCTAGTTCAAAACCAATTCGGTATTGACAGTAATGTCCACATCAGAAGCAACTGCTTCTACACCTGAAGGTAATTTATCATTGTATTTGATGCCAAAATCCTGACGGTTAATTTTTGTTTTTGCTGTAAAGCCTGCACGTGTTTTTCCCCAAGGATCGGTAATAACACCACCATTTTGAGTGACATCAAAAGTTACTTTTTTAGTTACGTCGCGGATGGTCAGATCTGCCACCATAATATATTTACCTTTCACTTTCGCATTTTTGAAGGTGACAGATTTTAAGGTCATTTTAGGAAATTTGTCTGCAGCGAAGAAATCATCTGTTTTTAAATGATTATCACGTGCTTCAATACGTGTATCAACACTATTGACATCAATGGAAAAGTTTACTTTTGCATTGTTGAAACTTGTAGCGGTTGCAGTTTCCACTGTTCCCTCCACTTTGGTAAATTGACCATCGACAAAACTGATACCAAGGTGTTTTACATCAAATCTTGCATTGGTATGTCCCGGATCAGCAGACCATTTTACCTGCGCTACAGCAACATTAACCATTAACGCTGCCACTGCTAAAAATTGGAAAAATCTATTCATGTTGTTTTCTATTTGTTTATTTATCAAACGTTTAATTGTTCAAAATGTTTGTTTGAACAAGCTTCTGCAAAGGTGGGATAAACCTGAATAGAAAAAATTGATGTAGGTCAAGAATTTCGATTAGGCTTTAAAATTTGTCTTTTTAAGCGGCTCAAAAACTCCTGCGTCACCCCAAGGTAGGAGGCCAGCTGCATATTGGATATTCTGGGATATATTTTAGGATAGCGCTTGATAAAATCCAGATAGCGTTCCTGAGCCGTAAAACCTATACTGGAGATAATACGGTGCTGGGATGCGATCTGTGCACGCTGGGCCATAATTCTGGAAAGCTTTTCATAAATCGGATGGTCTTCGTAAAGTTTATCCTTATCTGTTTTCGACAGTGTGAGTACAACTGAATCTTCGAGTGCCTGAATATTTTGTAAAGCCGGTTCCTGATAGTTGAAACTGGCAATATCACCCACCCACCAGTCTTCTATGGCAAATTGAAGGATATGTTCTATCCCATCAGCCGTGACATAGAATGACTTAAACAGCCCACTGACAACATAAGCTTCATAATGACAGACTTCACCTGCCCTTAAAAAATATTCCTTCTTCTTGATTTTTTTGACATGATAACGTGATACAATATCATTTAATTCTTCTTCGCTGACATTGATGCGTTGTTTTACAAATTCCTTGAACTGTTCCATTAGGGTGTAAAATACGAAAAATTGCGCTTTATAAAGTAGAATTAGCAGTTAGAAGGATACAATTTTACGAAACTTATACCCAAGTCGAATTTGTATCTCCAGTGGTGATACAATTACAAAATGATGAAAATCAAAAAAACTAGACATCTTTTATCCATTGTATCGTTCGTTGTTCATTGTCGGTAAAGCTGTTATCGATGGTAATATTAAAGATATGTTATCCTAATCTGTCAATTGGACATTTTGGTGTAATATTTGAATAACAGGAAACGTAATTCAACTTAGTTTCATCAATAATTGGTATCTTTTAATGAAATTTAAAATTTTGGTAGAAGTCCAACGTTAAACATGTTCTAATGAAGTTTGTAGCACCGAATAAACTTGAAAATGATAAGGTCGTATTAAAGTTGATAGACCCCAGTGATTTTGATACGCTTTATCAAGTAGCTAAAGATCCATTAATATGGGAGCAGCATCCCAACAAAGACCGCTGGAAAGAGGAGGTTTTTCGGTCTTTTTTTGATGCTGCATTGGAGAGCAAAGCAGCTTATCTTATTTTGGATAAAACGACGGGGGAATGCATTGGAAGCACGCGATATTATGGTTTAAATGAGGTCGAAAAATCTATTTTTGTTGGCTTTACCTTCTATGCAAGGGCTTATTGGGGGGCGGGTATCAATCCTTTGGTCAAAGAAATGATGTTTGACTTTGCCTTTAATTTTGTGGATAAGATCTATTTACACGTAGGTGCCGAAAATTTCCGTTCGCAGAAAGCTGTCGAACGTCTAGGGGCAAGTAAAGTCGCCGAAAAAATGGTGTCTTATGTCAACGAACCCGAACGGAAGAATTTTGAATATGCACTGGAGAAATCGACCTGGCTTAGAGCCAAGAGATAAGGGAGTGAAATCCGAACTGTATTATCCCTTGACTCCGCTCAATATACTGCCTATAATAACCGTTAACACAATCAATGTGATGACGATATAGAGCTTATCTTTTTCGATAACGAAACCAAAAAGGGAGCCGATCACCCGTACAATCGGTGTGCAGATCAAAAGCAAAACCCCGAGTTGTATAATTTGGGGAATATTTTTGTTGAATGCTCCCACGATAATACCGCTAATAGTTGTATTGGATTTGCCCTCACCGACGAAATCTTTATAGTTGGGTACTGCATCCTGTCCGTGGACGATCAAATACCAGATCCCACCGATCACTAACACGGAGGAGGCCAGGATAACACCTGTCCGTAAAATCTGTCCGACCAAAAGTGAGATGTCCTTATCGCTCCAATAGTTTTTTGAAAATACCTGTTTCATCTGCAAATAATTATTTATTAAATGTCTATTGCCAAGGGCATAAACGAGCGTATTAATTTTTCTGTACAATTGAGCTTACATTGTTCAAAACTGATATTCGACTGTGTGATACTGGCGAATATCAAATGTGTAAAGCTTATTCGCCTAAAATTTATGTTGAAATCCATTAAAAATCATTTCCAGTGCGACCAATGTGATGGCGACGGCAAAAATAATACGTAGGGTCTTGGGATTCATTCTTTTCAAAAGCTTTGAACCCGTAATAGCACCACAAAGTACACCCAGAATGACTGGAAAGGCAATCCCCGGATCCATATAGCCCCGTTGTAGATAGACCACAGCTGAGGCTGCGGCTGTCACTCCGATCATAAAATTACTCGTGGTGGTACTGACTTTAAAGGGAATTTTCATCATGCTATCCATGGCGAGTACTTTCAGGGAGCCCGAACCGATACCCAACAAACCTGATAGAATACCTGCGGCACCCATCAATGAAAATCCACCGACCACATTGGTCAATTTATAGGAAACAAGTTTGCCATCCAATGGATAAGTACTGTTCAATTTTAGCTTTTCGGCTAAAGCTGAACCGCCGGAAAAGGCATGTTCATTTTTCTTGCGCACGGTCATTGCGGCTGAAAAGATCAGTACCACACCAAAGATAATAGCAATCGTATTGGTAGGCATATAGATTGCAATAACGGCACCGATGACAGCACCGATTGTGGTCGCAATTTCCAAAAACATGCCGAGCCGGATATTGGTAATCCCTTCTTTGACATAGGCTGTAGCAGCCCCCGATGAGGTGGCAATGGAAGCCAGCAATGCGGCCCCAATGGCATAACGGATATCGACATGAAATAAAAGGGTCAGCAATGGAATGACGACGACCCCTCCTCCCAAGCCTGTCAGCGATCCTAAGAGTCCCGCAACAAAAGCACCCAAAAGGAGGATGAGTGTAAAGGTGAGAATAGTCATATATTTTGTTTATTGATCCAGTATGGAATAATACCAACTGGACGATAATTTGTTGTAAAATTAAGGGCTTTTTGTTGTTTTTGAAACTTTATGCCCTGAATAGATACAAATGTTACACCAACATGTATCTCGAAAAGAAATACTGCCTTACACCTCACGGTGTAAGCAGTATCGATAACCGTTAACGGTCTAAACCCCGACTCTTCGTTGTACTTTTTCAGTCCGATTGAAGATATCATAGATGATTGGGAACACGAGCAAAGTCAAGATGGTGGCGGATATCAGTCCACCGATAATGACGATCGCTAGCGGTTTTTGCGATTCCGAACCTATACCCGTAGAGAGTGCGGCTGGCAACAATCCAATTGAAGCCATTAATGCCGTCATGACCACAGGCCGGGTACGTGATTTGACCCCTTTGTAAATAGATTGATCGTTGGGCAGGCCATCTTTTTTGTTCTGATGGAATTCGGAAATCAGGATAACACCATTTTGGATACATATCCCGAATAAAGCAATCATGCCCACACCCGCGGAGATCCCGAAATTCATGCCGGTCACATGCAGCGCAATAATTCCGCCGATCAGTGCAAAAGGAACGTTGGCTAGAACGAGCAAAGAATCTTTGATATTGCCGAATAAGATAAACAATAAGAAGAAGATCAAAACCAAGCTGATCGGCACCACCTGCGCCAGGCGATGTGTCGCCCGTTGCTGATTCTCGAACTGACCGGTCCAGCCGATAGAATAACCATCGGGTAATTTGATCTTGCTGACTTTCTGCTGTGCTTCGGCAATGGTACTCCCCAGGTCACGATCCCGGATGGAAAATTTAATACCGATATAGCGTTTGATATTATCCCGATAAATAAAGGCTGCACCATTGTCCTTTTCTATTGTTGCGATACTTTTTAGGGGGATCAAGGTACCATCACCACAGGGAACCATCAGCTGAGCAATATCTTTTTCTGTCTTCCGGTATTCTGGTGCATAACGCAGGCGAATGTTAAACTTGCGCTCCCCATCGTATAATACTGAAGCAGTCTTTCCTCCAAAAGCCATTTCCAATACCGCCTGGGCATCGGCCGGTAGCACATTAAATGCCGCCATGCGTGTTCTGTCCAGGATAACACTGACCTCCGGCTGACCAATATTCAGGATAATACCGGGCTCCTTGATCCCTTGTATATCCTTGATCTGTGCAAAGACCTCTTTCGATAGGCGGTCCAGTGTAGCGAGGTTGTCACCAAAGATCTTAATCCCATTCTCGGCCTTAAATCCTGCGACAGCTTCCGCGACATTGTCCGAAATGGGCTGTGAATAGTTGTAGGTGATGCCCTGATACTGCTTGAGCTTATGATCCATTTCTTCGATCAGTTGATCCATGTTAATCTTTCGTGTCCATTCTTCCTTAGGTTTCAGTGCTACAGCAAATTGCACAAAACCGAAACCATTTGGATCTGTTCCATCGTTGCTCCGTCCGGTTTGCGATAATACACCTGTTACTTCTGGAAAGGATTCCAATGTCGTTTTTAATACTTTGGTCGTTTTGATGGATTCCTTTAGGGAAGTACTCATCGGCATTTCGGCGGTCACCCAAAGTGAACCCTCATTCAATGTAGGCAGGAACTCAGTTCCTAGAAATTTAGCAGAAAATAGCACCGTGCCCAGTATGACCAGTGATACAATTAAACTCAGACGTTTATTTCTAAAGGTAAAACCAAAACTTTTGGCTACGATTCTGTTCCAAAACTCCACAAAGGGATTACGCCGTTCTTTGACATTTTTGTTTAACAGGATATGGGATAGTGCCGGCACCAGGGTCAGTGTAAATAACAGTGCACCTAATAGGGCAAAACCGAGGGTAAATGCGAGAGGAGAGAACATCTTGCCTTCCACCTTTTGGAAGGAAAATATAGGGATCAAGGAGGTGATGATAATTAGTTTGGAGAAGAAAATGGCTTTTCCCAACCCGGTACCGGTCTGTTTGATCCATCCTGCCTTGGCCATTTTGTTGAATTTTTCCATCCCCAGTTTATGGGCCTTATGATCCAACATCACAAATATACCCTCGACCATGACTACGGCACCATCGATAATAATTCCGAAATCCACAGCCCCCAAAGAGAGCAGATTGGCGCTCATACCCGCCAGTTTAAGACATAGAAATGCGAATAACAAGGCAAGCGGAATGACGATGGAAACGATTACTGTCGTCCGCCAGTCGGCCATAAAAAGCAATACCATCAGGGTGACCAGTACAATACCCTCGATCAAATTGTGCATGACCGTGTGGGTTGTGAAATCCATCAGGTTGTCGCGGTCATAGAAGGTTTGCATTTTGACGTCCTTGGGCAATATCTTGTCGTTGAGTTCCGCAATTTTTGCTTTTACGGCAGTCAGTACCTCCCTGGGGTTTTCTCCTTTACGCATCACCACCGTACCGGCAACAACATCATCGCTTTTGCCAAAACCGGCTTGCCCTACCCGGGGCATGGAACTTTCTTTGACCTCCGCTACATTTTTGACGAATACAGGGTTTCCACGTTCGTTGATCACCGTAATGTTTTCGATGTCATTGATGGAGTTGACCAAACCGATACCACGTACGACATAGGACTGTCCACTTTTTTCAATTACATCACCACCGACATTGAGGTTACTCTTGCTGACTGCATCGTAAACCTGTAGGGGCGTAAGATTATATTTGTCCAATTTGATGGGATCGGTACTGATCTCATAAACGAGATCCTGGCCACCGAACACATTGATGTCGGCAACCCCTGGAACACCTCTCAATGCCCGGTCAATAACCCAAGTTTGTAATGTCAATAGATCCCTGGAATTTCGTTGGTCGCTATGCAAGGTATACCGGAATATTTCTCCTGTCGGACCGTATGGCGGTTGCACCTCAGGGTCTATATCTTCAGGGAGACTGACCGAACGCAGCAAGTTGTTGACCTGATTGCGCGCAAAAGTATCATCTACCCCGTCATCAAAGATGATTTTGACAATGGAAAGCCCAAACATGGTCGTACTGCGGATACTGGTTCTCTTCTGAACGGGACTCATGCCCAATTCAATAGGAGTGGTCACAAAGCGTTCTACCTCTTCAGCACTTCGGCCATTCCATTGGGTGATGATGGTAATCTGTGTATTGGTTACATCTGGAAATGCCTCAATAGGCATACTTTTGAAACTAATAAAGCCAGCAATAGCCAAAATACCAACCCAAATAAAGGTGAACGCTTTATTTTTTATGGAAAAGGCAATGATATTTTTAATGAATTTGTTCATTCTCGTAAAAAGCTAACACGGGTTAATTATTCAATGCTCTATAGATCAAAAGCTTGTTGTTGACAATCACTTGCTCTCCCTCCTGCAACCCAGTACTAACATAGGTGGTTTCTACATTTTGTTTCATGGGTTGGATCTCGTGGATCTTGATGTCATTCTGTGATTTGTAGATTAACACGAAATACTTGTTCTGATCAAAAATGACCGCATCCGAAGGGATGGCCAGTGCCTGTGTATTGGAGTGATGGAGTAGCTTGATCGTGGCTTTACTATCCGGAATAAGTAGGCCATCTTTGTTATCCAGGACGACGCGCGCCTGCATGGCGTTGGTTTGTGGATCAATGATTTTAAAGATTTTGTCGATACTTCCCTCGAATTTTTTGTCGGGATAGCTCAATGTGGAGACAACGGCAGGCATGCCCATGCTAATCTTTTCGATATCCGTTTCATTGACATTGAGTATTGCCCAGACGTCTTTGGTGTTGGCGACATCAAAGATATTGTCGCTGCGGTCACTACGCAATTGCATATCTTTATTGATGTTTTTTTGGACGATATATCCGTCAATAGGGGATACAACGGAGTAAATATTACCCATACGAACATTGTAAATCTGACTGACGGCCTCTGAACGGCGCAGTTGCTCCTTGGCTTTGGTCAATTGCCCTTTAGCCTCAAGCATATCTTTGTCAGTACTCAATTTACCGTTATACATATCCTCTGCAACACGGTAATTCTTTTCGGCAAGCAGCACATCCGTTTTCGCATCGGATAGATCTTTTTGTATGCCCGCAACCTCTGTACTTCTGATTGTTGCGAGTACCTGACCTTTATGTACATAATCACCCAAGGATACATTGACGGATACAACATTCCCTCCAACGAGTGGAAAGATGTCAATGTAATTGTTCTGATCGGCTGATATCTTACCGAAGAAATTTAGTTCCTCCGTTACATTTTCTTTTTTTACCGTGGCAAAACTTGTCGATTTGAGCATCGTTTCGCTGATTTCAAAACCTTTGACAATCGCTGAATTGTCGGTTTTTTTATGATTCTGGCAGGCGTATAAGCATACGATGGCCACAGTGCTTAGGAGAAGTTGTTTAGTTGACATGGCTTGAATTGAATATAGGGGTTTGCGCCAAGTAGTTAAGCTGCTCGGCATTGAGGATAATTTCTTTTTTCATATCATAAAGTTTGAGGATAGATATCCGATAACTATCCATAAAATCGGTGAACTCAACTAGCGAGATATTTCCTTTTCTGAAATTGCTGAACACACCATCGTAGACTACAGCAATATTGTGTAGGTCGTCAGCCGTAATAGTGAAATATTGGTTGTATTGATTTTCCCAAGACTGATAGTTGGAACGGATCTGCGATTCCAATAGCTGTCGCTGTACTTCGATATTCTTTTTGGCTTCTTCTTCGGCATATTTGGCCTTGATGATATTTCCCTTGTTTTGTTTCCATAGTGGAAGTGGAATCGCTGCTTTGAGATTCAGTTCATTGTGAAATGTTCCTCCGTTTTGGCTGTATTCTATGCCTAGATTGATATCGGGTGTATTCAGGGATTTTTGCCATTTGGTAAAAAGCTGTGAGCTTTCGGCAGTTTTTAACGCAAATTGATAGTCGGCATTATTTTCAAGTGCGAGGTCAAACATCTTGTCCATGCTCATTGTAGGTCTGATTGCCAATTCCCGATCTGCCTCCGTATCCGATAGATTGGGGAGCACATCTTCCTGATTGGAGAGCAGTACCCTTAATTGTTGTTGCATACCGATAATTGTATTGGTGGCACTCGTTTTTTCGTTGGTGAGATCGATGGCCATGGTTTGCAGACGAACTTGGTCCCGAAGTGAAACGTTTCCCTTTTTGCCTTCTTCCTTATAGGCTGTCAACAGGCTGTTGAGGTAATCCAATTGCACATTGATGTCTGCCAGTTTATGCTGTTCGAAATAAAGAGAATAGAATGTTGTCCTTAGTTGTGCCCGTAGACTGGCCAGCAACTGGCTGAATTGAAGTTTTGAAAGCTCGACATTTGATTTGGCAAACTCAACCTCATTTTTCTTTTTTCCACCTAGATAAAGCAATTGGGATACGCTGGCATCTTTTGATCCCCCCACATGGAATGCCTTTTTATTTTGTGGATCATAAGCATTGACGGCGACTTCCAATTGCGGAAGCTCCCAGATTTTGGCCTGAATGACATCTGCTTCGGCCTGACTGATATCATATTGTTGCGCCAATAAGGAGAGGTTGTTTTTTCGGAAGGCTTCTTCACATTCAAGAAGCGTCATTTTCCGGCCAGAAGACTGCTGTATTGTTTTGCCAGTTGTATTTTCAGAACGGGCAGTTGTATTTTCCGAATGCATAGCATCGTAGGTTATCGCAGGTTGCTGTTGCGCGAATGCAACGGAATTTAAAAACAGCAAAAATAGCAAGGATTTCTTTGTCATCATGATCGAATCTTATGCAACAAAGAACGCGGGCACAGATTAAAAGTCCCTTAATAAATACTTAAAAAAAGCTTAAAATGTGATCTTTCTTTACCTCAGCTGCCTATTGGAGGGGTAGGAAATCGCTGTTTTCGGTGGTTGACTTAGGGAATCGGAGTGTAAATGTATGAGCCGGCTGCTGTGTATTGGCTTTGTATTCGACGCTGGCCTGATGTGAATCCATAATGCGTTTGACGATCCGCAGCCCTAAGCCCGATCCGGTGGTTTCTGAGGCATTCTCGCCACGGCTGAACGCATCGAAAATACGCTTTTGATCAGTGGTGCTCAGCGCAGCTCCATGATTGGTTACCAATACTTTCAGTTGCGTCGGAGATTCATGGATAACAACACTTACTTCAGGGTGATAGGAATACAGCGCTGCATTTTTGAATAGATTGACAAAAGCGATTTCAATCAACTGCGCCGAACAAACGAGGGTCAATTTAGGATCTGCGATGCCTTTAATAGAAAAATCAAGCTGCAGATCAGGGAAGGCTTTTGCGACCTTTTCGTATGCCGTAAAAATGATCTCGTCAATCCGTTCTTCCTGATAAGTGGTTTGGAGTGTGGCCGAATCAAATTTTGAAAGGAGCATTAGCGAGCTTGTGACTTCAGAAAGATGCTGTGTTTCTTTTGCGATATTGTCAAGTACGTGGCTGACATCTTCATCAAGCTGTTGTTGATGCCGGAGGTTTTCCAATTGGAATGACATTCTGGCCAGTGGTGTGCGCAGCTCATGGGAAGCACTCGAGTTAAATTCTTTTTGGGATTCAAAAGCACTGGACAGCCGTTTCAGCATAGTATTGAATGCTTGGGTTAATACCGCGATCTCATCCGTATTTCCGGCATATTTAACCGGGTTGGTCAACTTACTGGCATTGATTTGGGTGATGTCTTTTTTGAGTCTATCCAAAGGATGTAATAAACGAAGAATAAGATTGTAGCTAAAGATCCAGATTAGCAAAGTGCTCAGTAAGAATAAGATCGTTAAGACGATGGCCAGGTGATCTAGTTTCTCGTTCCCAGAATAATCCTGGGCTTTAACCAAAAGGTAGTAAGTCTGTTTGTTGATCAGGTAGTATTTGCCCAATATTTCATATTGGTCCTGTTTGTAGAAGATTCGTTTTTCATTGTCCAGACGATTAATAATCGCCTGATTCCAGGTAATTGTTTTGTCTTTTACCGTGCTGAAAATAAGTTTTTTATGCTTGTCCAGAATAATGACATCCTCATAAAAGAGTCCATCTTCAATATCCTGAAAATAAGTTTTGTACGATTCGCGGTCAAAAGAAGGGGTATTTGCGATATAATGTGAAATATAATCCAGTTTATCGATCAGACGCTGGCGGAATTGATCATTTCTGAAATCAACGCTGGCATAATAGATAATGAGCATCGCGATTCCGAATAGGATGGAGAACGCAATACTAAAACTGATCGCTATTTTCTTTTTTAAAGTCATTTATCCGCAGCGAGGTAATAGCCAAATCCAGGTCTGGTGTGGATAAGCTTATTTTCAAAATTCTTATCAATTTTTTTACGTAAAAAATTGATGTAAACTTCGATGGTATTTTGTGTTGTCTGAAATTGATTCTGCCATACTTCTTCGGAAATATGCTGTTTGGATAAGGTACGTCCATTGGCCTGTGCCAATATCAACAGCAACTGAAATTCCTTTTGCGTCAGGTTGATTTCTTCATTTGACCGCAGTACCCTGGCCTCTTCAGGATAAATAATCAGATCATCGATGACCAATGTCTTGGGGCTATTGCTCTCATTGTGCTGATGTCGGCGAAGAAGTGAATTGATGCGCATCAACAACTCATCCAACACAAAAGGCTTGACTAAATAATCATCTGCGGCACGGAGAAAAGCTTCCTTTTTGTCGTCGATGTCATCATAGGCGGAGAGAATGATAATCGGGGTAAGCGCATCATGACTTCGTATTTTCTTGCAGATTTCTAAACCGTTTATCTTGGGAACATTGATGTCTAGCAGGTAAAAGCCGTATTTTTTTTGATGCGTCCGTGCCAAAAATTCAATGCCATCAAAGGCCTGGTCACAAGAGAAGTCCTGACTTAGTAAAAAGGATTTGATTTCAGTAGAAAGAACCCTGTCATCTTCGAGTAGCAAAATGTCCACCATAAATGTATGCATTGTCGTTTTGTAAATGTAAGCAAATTTTGCAAACCTCATCAATGGGACCCTTTTGGGCTGTTCTTTTGGTGGAAATAATTTAGTAACACAAGATTTACACGAAGAAATGTGAAACAAAAAGAAATCTAAGTAGATTCAAATCGAAATTATAGATAAACATTATGGAAAGCAGAAGAGAATTTCTTCGAAAAACCTTGTTATTTTCTGGAGCTGCTGGTATTGCTAGTTTTATGCCGGCCTCCATTCAAAAAGCCTTTGCAATAGATCCGGTGCCGGGAAGCAGTTTTCTGGATGCAGAACATATCGTGATCCTGATGCAGGAAAATCGTTCCTTTGATCATACGTTGGGGAGTCTTTCCGGTGTACGTGGTTTCAATGATCCACGTGCGGTGCGGTTACCCAACGACCTGCCGGTATGGTATCAGACAGATAAGGCGGGGAAGGTATTTGCTCCTTTTCGGCTAAATCTCAAAGAGAGCAAGGTGACTTGGATGGGCTCACTTCCCCATAGCAGAGCGAGTCAGGTGGACGCCTATAACCAGGGGAAATACGACCAATGGTTGACCGCGAAGCAATCGGGTAACAAGCAATATGCGGCGATGCCGCTGACCTTGGGTTATTTCACACGTGAAGATTTGCCTTTCCACTATGCGCTGGCGGATGCTTTTACCGTATGTGATCAGAATTTCTGCTCGGGCATGACCAGCACAACTCCCAATCGTTCTTTCTTTTGGACCGGTAAGATCACCGAAATAAAAGATGGATTGCAGAAGGTCAATATTCGTAACGATGATTTTGGCTATGGCAAAATGACCTGGGAAACCTTTCCGGAGTTGTTGGAAAAGAATAATATAGACTGGCGTTTTTATCAAAATGAAACAAGCTGTGGTGGAGGCCTATCGGGTGAAGAGCGCGCTTGGTTGTCCAATTTTGGCTGTAATCTATTGGAATTTTTTCAGGCCTATCAGGTCAAATTTAAAGATACCTATGTCAGCAACCTCGCAACACAGGTACGTGATCTGCCGGGACAGATTTCCAAGCTCGAAGAGCGTTCGCCGGAATCCGAGGAGCAGGCCGAGAAAATTCGTGTTGACATCCGTAAGAAAAGTGAAGCCCTTGAGCGGGCTGAAGCTGAATTGAAAGCGTTCAATGCCGACAATTATAATCAACTGTCTGATCTTACGAAATCTTTACATCAACGCGCCTTTACGATCAATAAAGGGGATAATAATTACCGTAAGCTGGAGACATTGCAATTTAAGGAACAGGGTAAAAAGCGGACTTTGGAAGTACCTAAAGGGGATGTGCTGGATCAGTTTCGAAAAGATGTCGACGGCGGTAAATTACCCGCGGTATCCTGGCTGGCGGGTCCCAAAAATTTCTCGGATCATCCTAGCGCCCCTTGGTATGGGGCCTGGTATGTGTCGGAAGTATTGGATATCCTGACCAAAAATCCGGAGGTCTGGAAAAAGACCATTTTTATCATCACTTACGATGAGAATGATGGCTATTACGACCATGTGAAACCTTTTCTCGTACCGGATCTGATGCGGAAAGATACAGGGGCCTGTTCGGCGGGAATTGATAGCGAAGTGGAAATGGTACGTCTGGACAATGAGCTCAAACAGGGGATTCCAAAGAAACAGGCCCGTGAGGGAGCGGTTGGGTTGGGATTCCGTGTGCCGATGTATATCGCATCGCCTTGGTCAAGGGGAGGAAAAGTCTGCTCCCAAGTGTTTGACCATACGTCGACTTTACAGTTCCTGGAATACTTCTTTAACCATAAATACAACAAAAATATTCATCTGGATCATATCAGTGCCTGGCGGAGGACGATCTGCGGTAATCTGACAGCAGCTTTCACACCTTTTGTCCAAGCGCAGGAGCAGCTCCCTTTTCTAGATCGAAACCAATATATCGAAACCATATACAATGCTCAATTCAAGGATAATCCGGGCGGGTTTATTGAAATTACTGACCTGAATCAGGCTAAGCAGCAGGTTTGGACCTCGAAATTCAATCGTGTTCAGGAAAAAGGAACCCGTAAATCACCAGCCTTGCCCTATGGACATGATGCCGTTGGCTATGTGCAGAATGGTCAATTTAACCTGAATATGCAGGTGGATACAGCCATATTTGGTGAAAAAACGAATGGAGTGCCTTTCAATGTCTATAGTCCACTTGCCTATACAGACGAAGAGGGCCAAATCGAAACCTATCGAAACTGGAATTTTGCGGTAAAGGCGGGAGATCGTCTCAACTATCAATGGGATCTACAGAAATTTGAAGGACAGCAATATGCCTTTGAGCTGCATGGACCAAATGGTTTCTACCGAAAGTTTGCCGGACAAAAAAATGCGGCAACGTTGTTGGCCGCGGTGTCTCCAGAACTTAAATCACTGACCAAAGCACCAACAGGTAAACTGCAACTCACACTCAAAAATCTGGATGCAAAGACTGTTCAGGTGGAGGTGAAAAGTTTGAATTATCAGCATTATACAGCGACAAAGGAAATTGGAGCTGGTAAAGAACTTATCCTGACCTTAGATATTGCCGCGCAGGGCAATTGGTACGATCTTGTCATCAAGGGACTGGGCAATGCTAATTTTGAACTACAGCTTGCGGGACGATTGGAGACTGGAGTGGAAACCACGACTGATCCTTTATTGGCCTAGTGTTTTGCAAGCAAGGCTGTCTGTATTAGCAGTCTGACTGTGACAGTGGGTTCGAGCTTTTACTGAAGGATTTAGGCAATACAGTAATTTGACTGGTGCAGCTTAACTAGCGTTATTTGAAACTGCAATTAGACGTTCTTCCCATTGCAGCTATTTCGCTTACAATGAGAAGAACGCACTAGTTTGGATCTATTGTGAGCTGAAATAAGGTCGGAGGTTCACTTACTAAACTTGATTTAGTGACCTACACACAATAGGCACCTAAAGATCATGATTTGCCTAAACGCGTTTATAGGGTGATAAATTTGGTCTCGGGAAAATGCTTTTGAATGTAAATGCGGAGATAACGCTGTGTTTCTGTACTGATGGTGCTGTCTTCAAGTACGGGGAACGTGTTGTAAATTACCGTATGTAGATTGATCCCGCGTGCGGCAATGGCTTCCATGCTTAATAGGGTATGATTGATACTGCCCAATTTGCCGGAGGTTACAAAAAGCAAAGGATAACCCATTTCTTTGATATAATCTATGATCAGGTAATCCTCGGTGAGTGGCACCATAAGGCCACCGGCACCTTCTACCAATACAGCATCATAGCGCTGGCTTAACTCGGCTGTTGCCTGCCTGATTTTTTCGAAGTCTATTTCACGTTTATCTATTTGTGCCGCCAGGTGCGGTGATGCGGGGTAGCTGAAAATTTCAGGCATGGTTGTTTTCTCCTGGTCATCTTGGGTGAAAGGGATGTCCATCAGTTCACGGTGTAAGATAATATCTTCGGAAATAGCTGCATTTCCGGTTTGTACCAGTTTCTGAGTTATTGTACGTATACCTTTTGCATTCCATTGCTTTGCAATAAGACCAGTCGCGTAACTTTTGCCTATTCCGGTATCTATGCCAGATACAAAATAAATGTTGTTTTTCATTTCTATGTTTTTTTGCTGCTTATTCGATTGCCAATTCAGTGCGATGTGCTGTTGAGATTTTCCAAAGATCTGTCTCCGTTGTGGTGTTTCGGCAATTTTATGCTTATTAGTTTGTGACCTTAGGTTTGCTTTGCGTTAGAGGAGGCGTACAAGTGCACTTCCCGATTTGTGTTCTTGTTTAGTTATTCATTTTTTCTTTGCAATGATATAGATGGGGTGATAGGTTAACGGAACCTGTGTGCCAACGGCATAGCGATCTATATATTCGGTACAATAGGCCTGAAGTTTGCTTTTTGTCCAGCGATGATTTTTTATACCTGTCACCCCAGTTTTTTTCAGGTGGGTGAGCACCTGTAAAGGGCTTTCAAAGGTTAAACTCAAGAGTTCTTCTTCGACCAGGAGAATTTCATAGTCCAATGCCAACAGTTCCGCTACCAGTGCCGATTGGGTAGGATAGGTTAAGCCGACTCCTGTTGTGCTGCTAATCTCGCGCATATTTTCTTCGCCAAATGTGCTGAATGCTAGGATACCATTTGCATGAAGTGCGGTATGGCAGCGCGCAAAGAAGGTGCTAGGGTCTTCAAACCATTGAATAGTGGAACAGGAGGTAATGAGATCCAGTCCGTCAGGTAAGTTACAGGTTTCGGCATCGGCGCTGATAAAGCTGTAATGTTGCGGATCATGCAGCGCCGAACTATACGCTGTCAAGGACTGCTGCGACAAGACAATACTCTTCACACTTTTGATCATTTCTGGACAGATATCGTTGAAGATCGTATGCTTCGGAGAAAGGTACTGGAGCAACAAACGGGAAAAAAGTCCGGTTCCACAGCCTATTTCGAGCAGCCTATCTGGTCTGATGAGAAAAATATTCCTGAGCAGGTTAATCATTTTTTCGGCAATTTGACCCTGCACAACCGCCGCTACGTGGTAACTCTGTGCGGCTTTCGAAAAGCGGGATTTGATCCGTTGTTTGTCTATGATGTTAAGCATTTTAGATCTCCTGCAAAAGCTGTTTAAATAATTTTTCGGGATAGTGGGCTGTATCGACAAATTTATGTGGGGTGTGTGCCCATGCCCGTTGTTGGTTTTCCAGACTAAAAATGCGGTCATCCTTTCCGATATAGGCCTCATCCCATTGAAAAGCTGTTGTTGATTGTACTGTCACCTGCTCTTCAATTGCAGTTAGTTCTTTTTGAAGACTCGCTATGTCCCGCCTGGGGGCTTTAGCAAGAAAATGGTTTAATATCTCTCTTGAGCCGCACATCCGTAGTCTGAATTTATCAAGCGTTTTTTCGCTTAACGTGTTCAAGGTGGCCCTGAATACCTGGACTGGAATTCCTCTGCTGTCATCAATCGGAAATGGCGTGCCATTGATTGCTGTACAGGTACCGATCGGATAATGCTGCATCTGCAGTTTCGGTAATACCTGTGAGGCTGCCCATACGCCCATGGACCAAGCGAAAACCTGGATTTCTTCGTAGCCCCTTAGGAGGTTTTCGTCCAGTGTTAAGGAAGAATAGTCGTAGGCGACAATCAGATCCTGTCCGGATCGGGCATAACCCGAAAACAGATGCTCATCCATTCCCCATCCCGCAAAGAATAAAACAAGTTTTTTGTTGGATGGTATCGGATTATTCAGTGGTACCGAATTATTGGGGTTAGCGGCATGACATGCGGGCGTAATTTTTTTGAATATCATAGGCTTGCTACAAGTTGATGAATCAGGGATGTTGGGATCCCTGCTGTTAATGAAATACGTATTCTCGAAGTTCCTTCCGGTACAGTAGGTGGACGGATCGGAAGGACATAAAATCCTTTTCGCTGCAGGTCTTCTGCTTTCAGTACTGCCGCGTTACTATCGCCTATTATAAGGGGTAGAATATGGCTTTGTGAGCAGCATTCGTAACCCTTTGCGATGATCTGTTGTTTGAGCCACGCACTGTTTTCGCGCAATTGCTGACGTCGATCTGAAAAACTGTCCAAGCGTTCCAGAATAAATAAACTCCAGCGGAGGTTGATCGGCGGGAGTGCAGTTGTGAATAGCAATGTCCGCATTTTATTGATCAAGTAATCGCGGATCGGCTGTCGACAGACGAGGTAGCCGCCTAGGGATGCCAGTGCTTTTCCAAAAGTACCTGTTAGAAAATCAATAGCAGTAATGCATCCCTGCTCTTCTGCGCAACCAAGTCCTCTTTCGCCACGTACGCCCACCGCATGGGCCTCATCCACATACAACATGACATTGGAATAACGGCGTTTGAGACGAACCAGGTAACGGAGGTCTGTACAATCCCCATCCATGCTGAAAATGCTTTCAGTGACGATAATGACGCGTTCAAAACGGGACGCGTGTTTTGCCAGTAATTCTTCCAGATGGGCATAGTCGGCATGTCGATACCGGAAATGCTGTGCTGCTGAAAGCCGGATGCCATCAATCAGACTGGCGTGCACCCATTTATCGGCCAGGATGAGGGTACGCCCATGACAGATGGCTGGAAGTATACCTGTGTTCATGTGATAACCACTGTTAAAGACCAGGGCACTTTCGGTACCGAACATGTAGCTTAGCTGGTTTTCCAGTTGCGTGTACAATAGATGATTTCCAGTTAAGAGACGTGAAGACGAAGCGCTGAAAAGCGCGTTATCGCTGTTGACCGATTGTAAAAATTCTTCACGCAATGTCAGGTCCGTAGCCAGATCCAGATAATCATTTGAGGAGAGGTTATAGCCTTTTTTCTCTTTGTATTGGATGCGGTTTCCTTGCTGGGTAATCAGGGGGAGTGTTCTGCTATTTCCTTGTTTTTCGAGTTTGTGAAGCTCATCCACAAAACTGTCGAGTAAATTGTTTTCCATTAGTAGATCTTTTTAACGACCTTGAGTAGAGCTCGTTCTAACCTTCTGATTTCAGCCACAAAGCTATGGTGTAGACTGCTCCCCATTAATTGATTTCTTTGATGACCTTGAGTAGAGCCTGTGTCAGTTTGTTTAACTCTTCAGTACCAATGATAAAAGGTGGCATGATATAAACCAATTTGCCAAAAGGTCTGATCCATACACCTTCTTCAACAAATCGTTTTTGTATACTGGCCATGGATACTGGATTCTTCATCTCGATGACAGCAATGGCTCCCAAAATCCGGACATCTTCTACCTGCGGGTAGTCTTTTGCTGGGGCAAGTGCTTGTGTCAGTTGCTCTTCAATAGATTTTACCTTTGCTTTCCAGTCCGTTGACAATAATAATTTGATCGAGGCAAGCGCTACGGCACAGGCCAGCGGGTTTGCCATAAAAGTCGGGCCGTGCATAAACATACCTGGGCTGCCATTGGAAATCGTTTCTGCGACAGCAGTGGAAGTGATTACTGCAGATAAGGTCATGTATCCGCCTGTTAAGGCCTTACCAAGGCATAGAATATCTGGCGCTACATCCGCATGTTCACAGGCGAAAAGCTTACCTGTGCGGCCGAATCCAGTAGCGATTTCGTCAGAAATCAGTAAGATGTTATTCTCCTTACAGAGTTGTGCCGCCTGACGAAGGTATTCGGGATGATAAAAGCGCATTCCTCCGGCTCCCTGAACGATAGGTTCAAGGATCAGACCCGCCAATTCGTCCTGATGTGTTCTGATAAGTGCGGCCAGTGGAGCAATGTCGTTGGGATCCCATTCTTCATCAAACCCAATTTGAGGGGCCGCTGCGAAGTAACGAAGGGGGAGGGTATTGCCGAAAATACGGTGCATACCGGTCACAGGATCGCATACAGACATGGCATTCCAAGTGTCACCGTGGTATCCCGAACGAACGGTAACAAAGTTGGTCTTGTTGACCTTCTTTTGTGCCACCCAGTATTGTACAGCCATTTTGAGTGCCACTTCCACTGCAACGGAACCGGAATCGGCATAAAATATTTTGTTGAGTGAAGGCGGTGTGATTTCAAGGAGCATTTTGCCAAGAGCAATTGCCGGTTCGTGTGTCAAACCACCAAACATCACATGCGACATCTTGTCGAGCTGCTCCTTTACCGCAGCATTTAATACAGGATGGTTATACCCATGGATGGTACACCACCAGGACGACATGCCGTCGATCAGCTGCTGCCCATTTTCCAGTTCAATCATACAACCGTCCGCCCGCGTCACTTTGTAGGCTGGCAGCGGGTCGCTGATGCTGGTATAGGGGTGCCATAGGTGCTGTCTGTCGAAATCGTCGATCGTATGCTGCGCTGTCATAATGTTATTTTTTTCAATCCCTGATTTTCTGTCCCTGATCTATTTTCCCTGCTGCTGTTTGTCCAGATTGCGTTGAATTTTGTGGTCAGGTCGCGACCATTGTGGTTTTTCACCCAGTGCCTGGTATTGACTATCCTCCATTGCGATGGTTTCAGGTTGGCTTTTTTTCTCAAAAGGCTGTTGGGGTATCAGCCCCAACGTTTTGAAAAGCTCCATATCCTCATTTATAGCTGGGTTGGGCGTTGTCAGTAGCTTATCGCCTGCAAAAATGGAATTTGCGCCAGCAAAAAAGCATAATGCTTGTCCCTCGCGACTCATATTGCTGCGACCCGCTGATAAGCGAACTTGTGTTTGTGGTAATAAAATTCGCGCGGTGGCAACCATGCGCACCATTTCCCAGATGGATACTGTTTCCATCGCTTCCATCGGGGTGCCTGCGACCGGAACCAGTGCATTGATCGGTACCGACTCAGGTTGTGGAATGAGCGAAGCGAGTGTAATCAGCATATCCGCCCGGTTGGCTATGCTTTCCCCCATACCAATAATACCGCCACTGCATACCGTGATATTTGTCTTACGTACATTTTCGATGGTCTGCAAGCGGTCATCGTAACTTCTGGTTGAGATAATTTCTTCATAATATTCAGCTGAGGAGTCCAGGTTGTGATTATAGGCATAGAGACCTGCCTCGGATAATCGGAGTGCTTGATTTTCGGTCAGCATACCCAAGGTGCAGCAGACTTCCATATCGAGTCTGTTCAGTGTACGGACCATATCCAATACTTGGTCAAACTCTGGTCCGTCTTTGACATTGCGCCAGGCGGCACCCATGCATATCCGTGAACTGCCGCCAGCCTTGGCTGCCAAAGCCTGCGCTTTTACCTGTTCTACACTCATCAGTCGTTCGGCCTTAACGTCAGTATGATAGCGTGCTGCTTGCGGACAGTAGGCGCAATCTTCGGGACATCCACCAGTTTTTATGGAAATCAAGGTAGATACCTGTACTTTATTGGGATCATGATAAGTACGGTGAACTGTAGCCGCTTCGTACAACAGTTCCATGATCGGTTTGTTATATAAGGCAACAACTTCTGCCTGTGTCCAATTCTTTTCTGTGCTCATATTCTTTGTGTTTGATCGTTTGGAAATCAGGTCTCTATCACAGAAAATGCGGTAGATGTCAAATTTCCATGCGCCTGTTTTTTCAGTTGAATTGCAAAGATTACAGTTTAAACCCTAACTTTGGTAGTCCGAAATAAACATAATGAGTAGTCCGGTTAGTATAGGTTTTCATTCGATTATCAAGATAGACCGCCGCAAGGAGGATGCTGTTTATATACAGATCGTCTATCAATTTATCAATGCTGTCAAGCGCAACCTGCTGGAGGATGGAGACCTTCTTCCTGGAAGCCGAAAGATCGCGACGGAATTGAAAGTGCACCGAAAAACAGTGGTCGCCGCGCTAGCGGAACTACAGGAGCAAGGCTGGGTGGAGATTCTACCAAATAGGGGTACCTTTGTGAAAAATCCCGAACGTGTGACTACTGTGGTTTCGGCAATCGAAGCTTTTCGGCAACCACCGGATCGGGCTCCGTATCATTTTAGAAAGGAATTGATCCTGGATACGCCAGTATTTGAAATTCTGGAAAAGTATTATTTTACGGATGGTAGCCCAGACTACCGTATTATCGAGACGGAAGAGCTGGTACGTTTTTATGCCTCAATGGTAAAACGGAAAAAGAAGAGTGATGAATTTCCGGCTACGACTGATGGAAATCTATTTTTTAGGGATCAATTGAGCTATTATCTCAATTTGACACGTGGTTTCCATCTCTCCCGGAACTTTCTATTGCCCATTGCCAGCCGTGAGCAGATCTTTTCTATTTTATCACGCTTATTGATTCAACAAGGGGATATTGTACTGGTCGAAAATCTAAGCTATTTTTTGCCGAACATGATCTTTAGCCAAGCCGGAGCCAAACTGAAAACGGTTCCTGTAGATGCGATGGGAATGGATATTGATTATATCGCAGATCATTTTGCGCCTGGTGAGATCAGGTGTGTTTACATCAATACAAAATGCCAATATCCTACTACAGTAAGCCTTTCTGAAAAAAGGAAAATACAGCTGTTACAACTGGCCGAACAGTATAATTTTATTGTGATCGAAGATGATGTTGATTTTGAGTCTTCGCTGGTCAAAGACAAGGGGGAATCTCTTTTTCGTAAAAATGCGGGGAATAGGGTGATCTATACAGGGACATTTGGTCGTTTTTTGGATCCTGGTTTTCAGATGAATTTTTTGATTGCTCCTCAAGATCTCCTGGAGGAGGGAAAAAAATACCTAAATCTCTTTGGTAAGCCCAATTTTATGATCGAAAAAACATTGGGTGAAATTATCCATCAGGGCGATATTTTTCGGTATCAGCGGAAGTTTCACAAAATAGTTGCTGAACGGAAAGATTTATTTGCGCAATTGCTGCATACCAATTTTGAAAACAAGATCACATTTGATGTTCCAGTTTCAGGGTTAGCTTTTTGGGTCCGATTCAATTTCAGCTTTTCACTGACCATCTTACAGGAAAAAGCAAAAGAAAAGGGAGTGTTACTGCCGAGTAACTGCCTTTACCAGAATAGAACTGTGACAGCCTTGCGCTTGGGTTTTGCTCATTTCGATGAGAAAGATATGTGTGATGCAGTCCGTTTGTTGCATGAAGCCTATCAAGAGACTGTCGGTGCTAAGTAGTGCTATGACAGCCTTGCGCTTGGGTTTTGCCGATCTCGAAGAGAAAGATAGGTGTGATCCGTCTGCAGCCTATGATCTTTTAGGATATGGTCGGAATTGTGGTCAACTAATCTGCAGGATAGTTGTCAATTTTTCCTTTATCTCCTGAGAGGGAATCCTAAGGTCAATAAAGTACTGTCCCTGCCAACTTTTGCTTTGTGCTGCCTGCTTGCTTTCTGTGATACTCCAGTCTGGATATACACGAAACCCACGTTTGCCCTCCTTTTGCGCTGTTGTT
Source organism: Sphingobacterium sp. ML3W (assembly GCF_029542085.1). Taxonomy (NCBI): domain Bacteria; kingdom Pseudomonadati; phylum Bacteroidota; class Sphingobacteriia; order Sphingobacteriales; family Sphingobacteriaceae; genus Sphingobacterium; species Sphingobacterium sp. ML3W. The sequence goes on from NZ_CP107036.1 coordinate 5,881,093, forward strand.
AAGATTTGTCTGTCGATCAGAACCTGTTTTGGGAAAACAAAGAAACCAGCATGTGGTTCCTGTTCCGCAGCAATAATGTAATAGTCAATAGCATCATCGGCTGTAAATGCTGTCGTTTGACCCCGAGCGTCACGTTTCCAGAGGGTGACGAATTGTCCGACCTTTGTGGGCGTTATTTTGGCTTTTCGAAATTTGATATTTCGCTCATCAAGTTGAAAATTAAAGCCGAAATAGCCAGCACATTCTAGATCATCAGTCAGGTTCGTTATACTTTTGGATAGGATCTCTCCCAGTTGTTTTAGTTCTTTAATCATATATGCTAATACTTTTTCTCTTTTTTTGAATTTATGGTTGTCACGAAACGCCTAACAAGACTATATCCTAGCGGCTATTTTGGTACTGGCTAGTAGTTTCTATTTTGTGTCAGCGTTGTAGATTAACTGTACGACACCTGATTTGAAAGCCCTGCTTTCCATAAGTTTTAAATGCAATCGTTCAGATAGATTTTCGAATAGTGGTTTTCCCTTACCCAAACCCTATAATAATTTGTCGTGCGGATTTTGGGCAGGAGTGGTGAATTATGGGGGATCCCTGTGTTTTTAAGGATGCCCAAATATAGTTAAATTAAAAAATATAGACAAAAGAAAAGAAAAAGCCCGGAGAGGAATCAACCGGGCTTAGAGATTATATAAGGGGAATAATACTTGCAAAAAAAAGTGAAGACTTAGTCTTCATCGGTGATAATGTCATCACCATCTAACTCGAAACCTTCACCAAGGAAGGTATGCTCTAGTTCGAATAATTCTGAATCTTTAATCATTTTATTTATTATTTTTTGATATTCAAATTTATCATCCCTATTTAAGTTTATCGTCAATATAACATGAAGTTTTTGTTAAGGCGACGATTATATTTTTTTTAGGGAAATATCCAGTTTTTGCGCCTGGATAATCCGGCTAAAAAACTCTTTTAGATCAAAATACTCTTCGGGTAGAAACAGCGGTTTATTAAATTGTGTTGCGCTCTCAATAAGTAGAATGTTTGGATCTGAATTGCTGACTTTAAAAATATAGCGGGCTGCCCGCTCGGGTAGTGCCATACTGATATTTTTTAATTTTGTCTCGGGGGCGTACGTATACCCTTTTGGCAATTTGATTTCCATATAGCTTTCTTCCTGGATCAAGGATCCAAAATCAATTGGGTAATTTCGTTCGGTCAGATTAAAAGGATTTTTGGTGGTTTTGCTTTCAATGTAAGGATTGAAAGCGAGTTGGTCGTTTTGTAGGTTGGCAAAATTTTCAATCTCGATTTCAAACTCTTCGGCGAGTGGTTTGTCTAAGGAGTCCCTGTTGGAAACCTTAAAGCTATTGATTTTGATACGGTTGTTTTCTTCATCCCATTTTTCGTAAAATTCCTCTTCTGAATTGCTACCCTGTAAACGTTCGCGCATTCTTGATGCAAGATAGCCATTGCGGGAGGTTACCCATTTTCCTTTTAATGTACCGTTTTCCATGAGTTCACCAAAGAAGAAATTACTTTGTGAAGAGGGGAGTTTTGACTCGAGTTTCACCCAGTCAGACTCACCAATTAAGGGAATAGAACGGCCTTGATAGTTGACGCATTTTAAAGGAATGTTGCCGAAGGGTTCATAGGGAGAGGTTGCATCCAACAAATAGTATTCCTCACCAAGTTTTACCTGAGCAACAACATGGTTGAATTCCGATATCGCAGGGGCGTACAGTCCAGCATAACCATTGTCGCGTGTCGATAAAATAACAGGAATAGCCTCTAATTGGGCATAACGTAGTGCATTGACCAATCCGAGATTGATGTCGGCACTATTGCCTGTTCTTTTTTCAAGCGCTTCTTTGATATTTTTCGCATAGATCGAGTGCTTATTGTTCCATTTGATCCGTTTCTGAAAATAAGCATAGAGGCGGGAGGCTTTTGTGATATCATTATTTGCCCCTTGTAGTACAGGTTCGATAAATTCTTTTAAGGCTCCTTTTCGCTTGACCTGACCACCAAAACTTTCATCTGCGACCAATTTTTCCCGTACGTTCTCCCAGGTTAGGGAGAAGTCATTTGTGGGGCCCATAGGGACACTGTACCGTCCGAGTTCAAAAAAGAGAATGGACCGAAAGTTTTTAGAGGAGGTCATATAGTCTTCACTGTGGAAGGCCGGAATATTCTCCATGATATAGGTCGTTTTGCTGCCCAGAATATCACCGATTGAACTTTGTAGCCCAGTGTTGTAATTATCAGTTTTGCGATCTTTGATGGGAAATCCCCCCTTTAAATTGGACTTATAATGACAGATTTCCGGTATGCGCGTGACATACTCACTATAGAGCTTGGGGAGTTCTTCCTGAAATTCCCAAGCATTGAGGTTGAAAATAAAAGGCGATTCCGTTTTGTAGCGATATTCAATAATTGTTCCCTCCTGAACCTGCGGAATGGCAGCCTTGGTTAAGGAGATATTTTCCGAAGAGTTTTCGTTAAAGATGTTTGCCTTTGTCATTTCAGTTTCGACGACTTTATCCCCCTGGAGGTGATAGGAAGCTCCTTTGATGTCGGTGACAACCTCGCGTTCATTTCCGCTTTTGTAAAGTGGAATGGTGAAGTTTGCATGGTTGTAGCCTTCCTTGTTCAATATTTTGATCCGAACATGTTTGACGAACTCGACGACCAGGCCGGTATGTTTGGTATAGTTGACCTGTGCAGAGCCGTATTCCCGAATGACAAATGCGTTGGCTGCAGTGTCCAATTTGCCAATATCGATCGCGAAATCCTCTTTTTTTACTTTACCGAATGAAAAATCTTGGGCATGAGCCCAAAAACTGCCGAGAATAAGCAGGCTGGTGAAAAAACCTTTCATAAAAAGTCACTATATGGTTAAGAATTATAGTGCTAATGTATGAAATAATATTAAATTTTATAAGTAAAAAAAAATCCGTTTAAGTTGTTGTTGAACGGCCCTTACATGGGTTATTACGTAGTCTTTAATTTTTTAAATACTTGCTGAACTTAGTCAAGCTGATCGAAGTGTGGAATCTAGCCATGTGTTTTGACACCATGATCTCAAAAAGAGTGTTTTTTAGCGAGTTAAAGCCCTTTTTTGATGGGTTTTAATACGTGAAATCAAAGGTCAGCGTTACATATCGGTTGTCCTCACCCTTCCATTTTGGTCCGGAAAGTAAAATCTCCTTGGCCTTGTTGTCCAGATAATCATTGGCACTTTGTAAGATATTGATATTGGACGGGAAACCATCTTTATCGATATAGAAATTCAAACGTACAGCACCTTCGTATCGACTGTTAGCTGTTTTCTTTTTAACGTAATTATTAAATGACTTCCATCCCCAAACGGGTTCAGCACTTTTTGTTTTCCGGGAGGACATGGTTGTAACTACTACCTCGTCAAGTGTCGCACTGGAAGGTTGTAATTTTATATTCAGGTTTTTGTTGCGACGCATATTTAATGCAACTGTGTTATAACCTACAGCCATGATATCAACCAGGGAGTCTACTGTGCTCGGTTGGATGGTGGCCTTACCTTGAACATCTGTATTTGTTGCCAGCTTGCTATTGGGTTGCATGATGGTAACACCTGATATCGGTAAGCCAGTTTCTTTGTCACGTACAGTCACCTGTAAAGGACTACCAAAGGTCTGTGGGGTCACATTGACGCCAGCTATCCTGCCAGCGAGCGCATTGCTTTGATTGACCTGTTGACCTCGGATCACAACTGAACTTCCGGTGATACTCTTTTTCGCTTGGGGGGTATAACCAAATACCTCCACACTGTCTAACATTTTTGAATCAGCTATAGCTCGGTCCCTGTGGATGCCATTATTCATTTTTTCAATCGGAGCTATGCGTGTCGATGGCTCCTGATGTGCTGGCACTGTCTCCTCATTATATTGACCAAGATTGGAAGATTTACTGTTGTCCGCCAAGCGAGGACTGTCCTGCTCTTTTATACTAGGGTCAATGGTAGATGAGGCCGCTGTGTCATGTTGAGGAATCGATTTTGACGAAGGGACATCAGCCGGCATAGCGGCATCTGCTGTACGCTTTGCCTCCGAAGGGCTTTTCTGTTGCTGGAAATAGAGAATCCCCGCACTTAAAACCGCGACTACTGTAGCGGCAATGGCCAGTCTTTTCCAGTCAAAGACTTTTATTTTAGCTTCTTTTTTATGTTCGATGCGTTGTGCGATACGCGCGTTGAGTTCGGAAGGAACAGTACGGTTTTGATCCATTTCTATACCCATAAGAATATCCGCCAACATGGGATCACGTTGGGCCTCACGTTCAATGGCGTACATCTCTTTGGGAGAAAGTTGGCCATTGACGTATTTCTTTAAGTACGCTATGTCATAATTACTGTCGCTCATTCCAAGCCTCCATGCAATTTTTTAAATTCCGCTTCCCATTTTGGATGTAACTTTTAACTTCATTTAAGCTATATCCTGTCGAGTCGCTGATCTCTTTGTAACATTTTTCCTCCAGAAAAAAGAGTTTGACGGACTGTTGCTGTTTGTCCGGTAGTTTTTCCAGACAGCCTTCCATTGCAGTCAATTGTTCCTCTTTTTCATCCTGTTGTTCATACTGATGCAGATCTTCGGGATATTTCACAAATTCATCCAAAGAAATTTGTGATTTGTTCTTTTGTGACCTTAAATACATCAGGCAATGATTTTTGCTCAACACATAGAGCCATCTCGGAAAGTCTTTGATTTCTTGCTTATTAACTTTGTAGATGAGCTCTTCAAAAATATTCATCACGGCATCTTTACTCAATTCTGGATCTTGAAGATACCGTAAGCAGACATAATAGACCATTTCGGTATGTCGTTGATAAAGGTTCCCCAATACCTTGAGATCAGATACCTCCTGATATTGTTGCAAGAGCCCCTGGTCTTGCGTTGAATCCTTTTTTGACGACTTGAATGCGAACATTTTATTTGCTAAAAATATTTTTTTTTTCTGGTTTATGGAAATTTAATATTTGCTGCATCCCTTGACAAAAATTTGAACGATATGAGAACAATACTTTTTTTAATGAGCATGTTGCTATCTCTTGGTGGATATGCCGGCCAGCAATACGAAGTGAAAGGGAAGGTGACGGATGCAAAGACCAAATTAGCGTTAAGCGGTGTGGTGGTAACAAATGTGCAGACCAACGAACGCAAATCCACTGACCGTGATGGAAATTATCAGATCAAGGTCACTCCCGGTAAGACAACTTTGGAATTCAGTTACCTCGGTTATATTACACAGCGTGTCGAGGTAAAAAGAAAGGGTAAAGTCGATGTCGCAATGGTACAGGATAACCGTACACTTGATGAAGTTGTCATTATGGGCTATACTCCAAAAGCGAAGCAGAGTGTGGTCGGTTCAGCACAAATCGTAGCAGCATTGTCTGGACAGGTTGCGAATGCAAACATAAGGAGAATGCCTTATATATCCGATCAAAATCAGGAATCATATCAGAAAATCAAGGAAAACAAGTTTATCAATCCAATGAAGGAGCCGTTGTCAACATTTGCTGCAGATGTGGATGCTGCTTCATATAGCAATATCCGTCGGTTTATCAATGCGGGCAATTTACCCGATAAGGATGCCATACGTGTTGAGGAGATGATCAATTATTTTCAGTATAAGGTAGCAGGACCAAAAAATGGCGAACCAGTGAATATCGTAACCGAATTAACTAAAGCACCGTGGAACGATGCGCATCAATTGATGCGGGTGACGTTAAAAGCCAAAGATATCCCGACGGACAAACTCAAAGCCTCCAACCTGGTTTTTTTGATCGATGTCTCAGGATCGATGATGGGGCCAGGGCGATTGCCTTTGGTGAAATCTTCCTTGAAAATGTTGGTGGATCAGCTGCGTGATATTGACCGTGTTGCTATTGTAACCTATGCAGGTTCGGCCGGAGTGAAATTGGAGAGTACAAGCGGTAGTCAGAAAATGAAAATAAAAACAGCCATAGATGAACTTGAGGCTGGAGGAAGTACTGCCGGTGCTGCAGGGATCAAAAAAGCCTATGCCATTGCCCGCCAAAATTTGGTTAAGGGTGGAAACAATCGGATTATCTTGGCTTCCGATGGGGATTTCAATGTAGGCGAGAGTAGCGATGAGTCTATGGAGGAACTGATCAGTAAAGAGAGTAAATCTGGTGTTTTTTTGACCGTGCTTGGCTATGGTATGGGAAATTTGAAAGATAGTAAGATGGAGATCCTAGCAGATAAAGGGCATGGTAACTACGCATATATCGACAATATTTCCGAGGCTCGGAAAGCCATGGTCACCGAATTTGGAGGAACATTATTTACAGTGGCTAAAGATGTGAAGATTCAGGTAGAGTTCAATCCGAATTATGTACAGGCCTACCGCTTGGTCGGCTATGAAAACCGTTTGCTTGAAGCGGAAGATTTCAACAACGACCAAAAGATGGGCGGCGATATGGGCGTAGGTCATGTTGTTACCGCGCTGTATGAGATCGTCCCTGTCGGTGTCAACTCGACGATGGTGGGGACAGTCGATCCGTTGAAATACCAGCAGAACTCAACCAAAAATAGCGCGGTCAAAGGAAATGGGGACCTGGCAACAGTCAAATTCCGTTACAAAGAACCTGATGGTGAAAAAAGTAAATTGCAGCAACAGGTGGTACAGGCTAAGGTAACCGAGTTGAATCAGGTCAGTGAAGATTTACGCTTTGCAACTGCTGTGGCCGAACTGGGGCTGTTACTTCGTGATTCGGACTTTAAACAGGAGGCTAATTTTGATCGTTTGATCGTCCGAGCGAAGGCTGCAAAGGGAGCAGATGATGAGGGCTATCGTGCCGAATTTATCCGAATGGCAGAAAATGCACGGGACTTATCGAAAACGAAAATGTAGGGAGCTTAAAATACAAGCTAAGTCGCATTGACATTCAAGTGTTGGGGAAAAGGTGGAGAAACAGCTTGGGGCAGTTGATAAAAAAAATCGCTGTTCCAGGTTGTTTTATTTTTATGGCTTATTTCGAAATAACACTTGTCGTTTGGTTGGTATTAAGTTTGAATAAATAGATTTTGGAAAATAGACAACTGAAAATCATAAATAAATAGATATTTTTAGGGACAAATAATTGCTTATTGTGCTGTGTGCCAAAATTGATGCTGGTGCAGGCTAATAAAGAATAGACAAATAATACAATTTTGAATGAAAAATTTCCTTTTATGTTGTTTTCTTTTAATAGGAATAGGGATACAGTCACAAGGTCAGAATAAGGCGCTCAACAAACAGCAGACAATAGCTTATATCAACAAGCTGTATAAGGTTGCCTATCGTTATAAAGAAACCAAAATTGACACAGTTACAGTGGATGGAAAGACCCTGACTGTTTTTCTGTCAACGGGTCAGCATTATCGAAGTGATATCTCGAAATCTGAACCCCTTATCATTGCACGAGTAAAATCCGGTTATCAGATTCGATATAAATCCGCGGCCAATACGGAGGAAATTTTGTGGGCCATCCAAACCGAAGATGATGCCAAACGTTTACAAAACGCGCTACAGCATTTGATCGGTTTACTAAAAACAGAAAAGAAGACTGATCCTTTTGGAAGTTAACATCGCCTTTTCGTACTTGAGCTAAACTTTTTTCAGCAATAATGTTCGGCAAGACACGAACTCGCCGAACATAAGAGAAAGTCTGGGGCATACACAGGATGTGCGATTCGGATTGCTGAAGGGGTTAACCAAAATGCCCGCTGATATAATTACGCGTGGTTTCGTGTTGTGGATTGTTAAAAATCTGATGCGTATCGCCTTGTTCAATAATCTCCCCAAGATACATAAAGACGGTTTTGTCGGCGACACGTTGTGCCTGTTGCATATTATGGGTGACAATAACTATTGTATATTTTTTTTTCAGATGGTGAATAAGTTCCTCGATCTTTAGGGTACTCACAGGGTCCAATGCCGAGCAAGGTTCATCCATCAAAATAATTTCGGGACGCAAGGCTACCGCACGGGCGATACAGAGCCTTTGTTGCTGTCCCCCGGAAAGTCGGGTAGCTGGTTTTTTCAGATCATCTTTTACCTCCTCCCAGATATATGCTTCTTCCAATGCCTTTTGTACGGTTGTCTTATCTGCTATTAGATTGTTGATCTTGAGACCATAGCTGATGTTTTCGTATATACTTTTGGGAAATGGATTGGCTTTTTGGAATACCATACCCACACGCTTACGTAGATCCGTAACCTCGATATCTTTTTGATAGATCTCGCGACCATCCAATTTGATATGTCCCTCTATTTTGGCTTCCGGATAGAGATCATGCATACGGTTAAAACTTCGCAAAAGGGTACTTTTGCCACATCCTGATGGTCCGATCAGCGCCGTAACTTTATTTTCCTCAAATTCGATATTGATATTTTTCAACACCTGTTTGCTCCCAAACCATAGGTTGAGATTTTCAGTGACCAATTTACTTTTCATTATTTCTAAACTTATATCGAATATAGAAAGCTGTTAAATTCATGAGGAAGACCACAATGATAAGCACCAATGCTGTTCCGTATGCAATAGGTCTGACCTCCTCAATCGACTGATGCTGCGTTGATAACATGTATAGGTGATAGGGCAGTGCCATAAACTCCTGATTGAGGTTACCAAAGGAATTCGTGATATAGAATGCGGCTCCTGTAAATAGTATGGGTGCTGTTTCGCCGGCCGCTCGGGAAAGCGTCAGGACGATACCTGTGAGTATCCCCGGTAGAGAGGCGGGCAGTACCACATCTTTGATCGATTCGAATTTAGTGGCCCCTACAGCTAGTGCTGCCTCCCGCATGCTTCGTGGAATACGGAGCAGAGCCTCCTCCGTTGTGGTAATGATATAGGGAAGGGACAGCAAGCCCAAGGTCAGTCCGGCAGACAAAATCGACGTGCCGAAATTCAGGGCCTGAACAAAGAGTGCCAGACCAAACAGGCCATAGATAATCGAGGGAACACCGGATAAATTACGGATGGAAGCTCGGATCGTGCGGGTCAGCCAGGTATTCTCTGCGTATTCGTTGAGGTAAATGGCACAACATATTCCAAAAGGAATGGAAAATAATGCTGTTATCAAGGTCAGAAATACCGTACCTATAATCGGCGTAAGAATACCTCCCCGTGTCATACCATCGGAAGGTAGTTTGGCGATGAAATCCCAGGATAGCACATGTGAGCCTTTCGTAAAAATATCGTATAGGATTACGCACAAAAAGAAGCATACAAGTCCTGTGGAAAGGAGAAGTGTGCCCCATTCGACGATCGGTGCCAGTTTTTTAAATTTATGCAGCATGATATTTTCTAAAACGGTTAATAAAATATTCACCAATTAGATTGGCCACCAAGGTCATAAAGAATAAGACAATCGCTATGGCAAACAAAGCATAGTAATGTGTGGTCTGATAGGGGACTTCACCCATTTCGATCGCAATTGTTGCGGTAATGGTTTTGACAGAGTCAAAAAATCCTTTAGGAAATATCGCGGCATTCCCCGTGGCCATCAATACAGTCATGGTTTCACCGATGGCTCTTCCCAGTCCAAGCATAACGGCGGCAATGATTCCTGGTGCTGCAGCAGGAATCGTAATCTTGCGCAGCGTTTGCCAACGAGATGCACCAAGACCATAACTCGCTTCACGGTAAGTTTGCGGTACAGCATGGATGGCGTCTTCGGAAATTGTAATGATGGTGGGAAGGGCCATAATGGCCAGTAAGATTGCTCCATTTAATGCATTAAGCCCATTGGGGAGGTTGTTTAGATCTGCTATTCCGGGACCAACCAATACGATTCCCAAAAAGCCGATCACGACTGAAGGAATTGCTGCAAGCATCTCAATGGCTGGTTTTAAGATCGTCTTGAGTTTGGGACTCGCATATTCGGAAATAAAAGCTGCGGTACCCACACCCAGTGGAATGGCAATCAGCATCGCACCCAATGAAACAATTGAGGTACTTACGATTAATGGCAGAATGCCGTAGGCTGGTTCTGCTGCTGTGGGATTCCATTGGCTTCCGGTGATAAAATCCAATGGCGAAACATCCAGAAAGAAGGCAATTGCATTGTAAAGCAGCATGAAGAAAATACCGCCCAAAAGTGCAAGAACCAGATATCCGGTAGACTTGAATATAATTTTAGCGATCTTATCGATGGCGACTCGTTTTTTGTACTGCATGTTATTTTATTGAATAAGGTAATAACCTGAGTTTTCGATGATCTTGGTCCCTTCTCCTTTGGTTTCAAATTGGATAAATGACAGCACTTTGGCCCATGATTTTTCGGGAATAAACTGATAGAGGGGACGTTGAAAAAAATATAATCTATTTTTTATTGCTGTAGGATCTAAGGGCGATATGGCATTGGAATCTGCATCATTTTTAATTTTCAATACTTTGATACCTTTGTTATCCTGAATCTTTTTGGAAATATAACCGGCACCGACATAACCAATACCAGACTTGTCAATTTTAATGGCTTCCAGTATTTGTGCATTTCCGGTCATTTCTTTTGCCTTTTGGCTATAGGCTATTTTTAGCTTCTTGCGAATAAACGAATAGGTTCCCGAACTGCTCTGTCTACCATAGATATTGATTGGAACATCCTGTCCAGAAACAGATTTCCAGTTTTCTACCTGACCACTCATAATTTTTGATAGCGTTTTCACATCGATTTCCGTGATCGGATTGTCGCTGTGGACAACAAAAGCAGTGGCATCTTCGGCAAAGACAACGGTTTTCAGGAGCATGTTCTTCTTTTTGAAGAGAGCCTGTTCTTCTTCGGTCAATGGACGCGATGAGTTGGCGATATCTGCCTGCCCATTCAATAGGGAAGTAATACCAAGTCCCGAACCCCCGCCGGAGATAGCCATACTGAATGTAGGGTCTGTCTTATTGTACGCTTCGGCTAGATTAACAGCAAGATTCACTTCGGTATCCGAACCTTTCATTTTGATCGTATGATCGGTATTACCGCAGGACCATAACAGGATACTGAAACCAAGAAGGACAGTAGAAATAAGACGATTGAAAGCCATATCATTCATTCTTACTAAGTTAAACACAAGAGGAATGATTTTGTGTTAGGTTTGTGTTATCTTATTGTGAATTAATATTTTGTAAACACATTACCTCGTATCGACTTTAATCTATTTGGATAATCCATCCAGCAGACAGCTAAATAGTGTTAAAGCGTTTTTATAAACTGAAATGATTTGATAGATTGTGGTAATTTTTACAAAGGACAATTATTAGTGTTTCGAGCGAATTAGCGAGATAATAACAGTTTATTTCTTATCTCATATGCGTATATTTTCGGTTCTTATAATAACCTTGTTATGAGCGTTTCTGTTAAGTTTTTATTGCTGTTAATCATTATTTGTTTATTTAGCTACTTGCGTCCAGTTTATGGCCAAAAAGGAAATGAATATAGGGGGATAATTTTGTCTGCTGATACCATGTTGTTCCTCCGGGGAATTAACCTTTTAAATTTGAATTCAAAAAACCATACTGTTTCGGATGTTTATGGGAATCTTGTCCTTGACTATAGATTCGGTGATACCATTGAATTCAGACATGATCACTGGGAAACGAAGCTGGTTTATGGAGACAAGCTAAAGGATTCTGTCTTTCTAAAGAAACGGTCTATCGTTCTCGATGAAATTGTGATAACAAGGAACCGACATAACAACGAAATAAATGATTTAAAAGAAATAGAAAAGGAGAAGAACAGGAAGGGCGGTATCTATTATGGTGGAAAGCCACCTATTGCACTACTGAATCCCTTTGGAGGGAAACCGATCACTTTCTTCTACGAGCTTTTTAGCAAGAATGGAAAACGAGCTAGAGCAATGGAGAAAGATATCCAACATACGATATTGGAAAACAAGGTTGATAGCACCTTTAATAGGCATACGATCAAAATAGTCACAGCTATAAAAGATGAAGAAATTTTATCTTTATGGAGAGCTATAGACCCACTGCCGAGCAGGTACAATCCTGGAATACTTATGATCTGTACCTTTATATACAAAGAAGCTATGAATCATTTACTGCGAAACGAGAATAGCAAATCTGTTTATTGTCTAAGGTATTGGGCATATAGTACCAGCAGTTAGAAAAGGAATGCTTCCTGTTTCAGAAATTATTCTTTTTCTAGTGTTACTATACCCAGATAAACGCTATCCATGCTGCGATTGCTGCCATCTGTTGCTGCGAAACCAAGATAGAGGTGAAACATGGAACTGCTATTGACTTTAGGCAGTTCAATTATCTGGGATCGCTGTTCGATGCTGTTTCCCAACAGCAGTCCGGCGGATGTGTGCATCGGATCTTCCGGTAATAAGAGCACCATGGTTCTAAAGTCAATTAACTCATGGTTCAGCAATTCCTTGGTCACTTTGGGCTCCCATTTTATTTCGAGTTTGTCGTCTACGATCTCGGTGGATGTGGAAATGATCATGTTTTCCAGTCCTCTGCTAATAGCAAATTTTTCATAGTTGATTGCAGGTCCCTGTTCACCGAGGAGGACTGCATGTTCAAGATGATAAGACATCGCCGCATTAAATGCGGTCATATTTTCCTTATATCGCTGAAAACCTAAGCGGAAAAATTTGGTGAACTGACCCAGAAAAGTTTGTGTAAAGGCAAATTTACTTCTGTTTTTATTCTCAATGTCAGATAGTTTTCTTCCTTTCTTGACTTTAGGAAGCGAACGTACATAGGTGATATCCTTCCATTTGCAAAACACGACAGCGCCAACCTTTCCGGATGGAGCACCATTTGCTCCATTATTTACTCGTGCCATAATTTTTTATAATTGGTTTGATTCTTTTAACAGACAAGTAGGGGAAAAGTTTGCCTCAAGCAGTATACTAATTGTAAATTAATTGATACAAGACAGGGATATAATAGGAAGATTATACGTGTTCATCCGAATGAGGTCCGTATAAAGTCCGAATGAGGTCCGTACGAAGTCCCTATTAAATGAGAAGAAATCCCCTAGTTAAATCCTAGTTGAAGGCCAGTTTTTGTATTGAATGGAAGAGGCCCGCTGTTTGTGATTACTGCAAAAAAAAACAGGCATTTCGCCTGTTTTTTAGGATATGGTAAATAGAAAACGTTTTATTTCCATACTGTTTCGTGCAGCAACTATTTGTATAAGCTAAATTCTGCTACAGAAAAAGATTTTCCGACGGTTTCTTTGGGTGTAAATCGAATAAACTTTGCACTAGTGGGGGTACTTAGACGAATGGTCTGTTCAATTGGGTTTGCCTGGATATTGGAAAATTCTCCTGTATGGAGGATAGCCCATTTGTTGCCGTCATCGCTGGTGGCTACTTCATACTTGAGTACCATTCCATCGGACTTTCCATCCTGACGGGGAAGATAACCGATCGCCGTTACGGGTTGTTTCGATTCAAACACAATGGCATTCTTAACTCCGTTAACCACCTCTATCGTCATAGGGTCTGCATCGATGCTCTTCGGTAGTTTGGTATTGATTTTAAAATCATTCCTTGTCAATTTCGTATAATTGGCCGAAGTATTTTCAAAAGCAAATGGTTCCACAAATTCCTTGAATAAGCCGAAGTCACTCAATGTAGGCGCAACTGGGGCATAAAGCCGAATTTTTAGTTTTGTCGCTGTTACCGGATGCGGTAGTTTAATCAGTCGATTGCCACCGATACTGGTCGCTGTAGCCAAATGCTCCCATTTGCCATTAACCTCTGCTTGGACGACCACGCTATCCAGTCGCTGGCCTAATTTAATATTTTCACGCAGCCGGATCAGATCAAACTCTTTTGATCCTGCGAGACCGACCTCCAGTTCAGGATTCAGAACTTCGTCATCAGAAGCATAATAACTGTATCTATCTTCATCCAGAATGAGGTTAGGTGTAAATTTTTTCGAGTTGGCGCGTAGATTGGAAGCGTTGACTGTCGCCCCATTGGCAAGATTAGTACCGAAGGTTTCTTTCAGTTTTTTTCCGAAAGCCTGTAATGATTTGACATCATTCGGATGTAATTGTCCAGCCGGCATAGGGGCTAAGCCAAGATCCAATGCTGCACCCCGACCTACTGATTTCAAATAGATCGAAAACAATTGATCCGGTGTTTTTACTTTGCTGTCTTCTTCTTTATGGTAAAACCAGCCGTGCCGCAAGGGTACATCACATTCCGCTGGAATCCAATGCGCGCCATTTCTTGTTCCTGATGGTGCCTCTTTGTAATCAGCTTGTCCCGGTACTGCTGGATGACCGTCTATACCTTTGGGTGAAAAAGTAGCCCAGCTTGTCTCATCGGCAAATCCACTTTCATTGCCAACCCAACGGATATCCGGTCCAATATCCGAAAATATCACTGCCAAAGGCTGCTTTTCTCGGACAATAGGCCATGTTTTTTCATGCCAGGCATAGTAAGTTGCCCTGTCGATTTTGCGCTTCTCATTCTTACCGCCATAGTATCCGTCCCCGCCATTTGCACCATCATGCCAAGAAGTGAATAGTTCGCCGTAATTACTCATTAGCTCGGTCAGTTGTGCCCGGTAAGCATCCGCGTAAGCTGGAGTACCATAGCGTGTGTCATGTCTGTCCCAGGCCGAGAGGTAGAGGCCAAACTTTAACCCCTTTTGGTGGGTCGCCTGCATAAATTCCTTTACCATATCTCCTTTGCCACCTTTCCATAGAGCGCTTTTGACACTATATTGTGTTGTTGAGGTCGGCCATAGGCAAAAACCATCGTGGTGTTTTGCGACGGAAATAATCCCTTTAAATCCACCCGCTGCGGCTGCGTCTACAATCTGTTGGGCATCGAACTTGGTCGGATTAAAAATTGCCGGATCGGCATCCCCAAATCCCCATTCTTTATTTTGGAATGTTGTTGGCGTGTAATGAATCAAACAGTACATTTCCATTTCCTGCCATAGCAATTGCCGTTCCGTGGGAAGCACCCCATAGGGTTTGGGCGCATCCTGGGCAGACAATACCGATGGTATGATCAGGCTGAGGAAATACCCCAGTATTCTTTTATTTCGTGTATTCATTGTCTTTAAATTTATGAACATGTCAATGACTGATTATTATCCTTATTGCCAGCCTGGATTCTGTTTATATGCTCCGGGTTTGCCCTGTGTCAATGTTATCTGATCCAGTGGTAATGGTAAATAATAATACTTATCGTTCCATTGACGGCCATTGGTAAAATTGGTATTGACAATAATCAACGCATTGTTGTCGGTAGTAATTTTGCTTACATCGTAAGTATATTGGCTCCGGAGACTGGCATTGAGTTTCATACCTCGCACAGTTTTAATACCCTCAATCAACTTGCCTGCTTTCCATCGTTTGATATCGTTGAAACGAAATCCCTCACCGATCAGTTCCACGCGCCGCTCTCTTCGTATTTCATAGAGTAAAGGGGCCACGGCATAGCCGTAATTCACTGCATTGGGATCCGCCTGCACCGCAGTGGTTAGCTTTGGCATACCAACGCGACTACGCAATAGATTGATGCTTTTGTCAAGATCCATTTGTGTAATAGTACCCCCCAATTCATATTTTGCTTCTGCAAAATTCAGTAGGACTTCAGCATAACGAAAGATAAATGAATCAATATCGGATTGGTTGGCGACAATTTGTGCCGGATCGCTTGAACGGCCTTTGATCAGCCAGTAACCGCTTGAGGTCTGGGATGTTCCGATATTGGGTAAACCATAGGTTAGCACGGGATTGGTGTTATATACAAATCCGGGTGTTGCTATAGACTGGATATACCTTGGATCTCTATTTTTTACCTCATTAGCTGGAGAAGCATCGTCATAAGCATAGGACGTTAACCCAATGGGTTTGCCATCTTTGAAGAGATAGGAGTCGAGGAGATCTTTTGTTGCTCCAGTATTACTTTCCCCTGATTGGCGGGTGTAATTTTGCGTTGTTGTCCCAATGATATAGGCCCAATGCATAATCGTTTCGGGATTGCTTTTGAGATCCTGCTGGATAAATAAATTGAAGTAGTCTTGATCTGGAGCACCTGTTGTATATAATTTATACTTGCCGGCATTGATAAGCGCTTCGGATGCGGCCAGTGATTTTTGCAGCACCGGAATTTCATTGCCAAGCTGATGGTATTTTCGAAACGTTCCTTCCCATAAGGCAATCCGTGACAGGAGTGCATTGGCAATATCTTTATTGAGGCGTCCTGTCTCCTCACTGCCTTTATTGGGCAAATTTTGTACGGCGAATTCCAGGTCCAAGATGACCTGATCCATGACAAGGTTGCGGTTGACACGGGGGCCATAGAGCTCTTCGGAGGTATCCTCCAGGTCAGTGAGTACCAACGGAACATCGCCAAAATCGCTTACCTTTTGCCAATAGAACAGTGCCCGGAAAAAGCGAACCTCAGCGGCATAGAGTGCCTGGTTATTGGTTTGTGCATTTTCGTAGCGTTTGAGAAAATAGTTGCAACGGCGTATATTCAACCAGCTGTCCGCATTCCATCCCCCGCCGGAAGCAGGGACGGCATAGGTGCCTGATAAAAGTGGGTCCGATGAAGACGGCAGCATGTTATCCGAATTATTATCAGACCTATAGTCATTTACCTGGGGTAGATTATTGTAAAAGGTGTTTGCATAAAGCTTCAAGTCGTTTTCTGTTTTAAAGAATGTTGGTTCACTGAATTCACTCTTTGGAAAACGGTCCAGAAAGCTGTCATTTTTGCAACTATATAAAACGATCGAAGCGCCAAAAACAAGCGATATATGGAGTATGTTAGTTATTTTTTTCATGATCAAAATCTGATTTGTGCACCAAATGAAATGTTTTTGCTAAGTGGATATGAAGTTCGATCCAATTGTTCCGGATCAAAATTTCCGAACATCTTCGTAAATGTCAGGATATTCTCTGCGGAGAAGAAAAAGCGTACCTGCTGTACTTTTATTCTTTCAGTTAGGGAGGACGGCAGCGTATACCCTAAGGTGGCATTCTTAAGACGCAGATAAGCCGCATTCTGCAGGTAACGCGTCGAGTTTACACCAAAGCCACCGTTACCAAAGCGTACCCGTGGGAAATAGGCGTCCGTATTTTCAGGGGTCCAGTAGTCCAGCTGATTTTTTGTTGGAACATCCCATTCGCTGCCGCCGAAGGCATAAAAGTAGGACCCGGACAAATTCGCATCCCGCTTGCCTACACCTTGCAGAAATAAGGTAAGATCGAAATTTTTGTACTCCCCACCCAGACGTATCCCGTAGGAATAACGCGCTGTCCTATTGCCGATAATGCGCTGATCACCGGGATCCGCTAGTGTGTTGCTTCCATTGCTAATCTTTTTGTCGCCATTGATATCTTCAAATTTGATATCTCCGGCAAGCCATGTCCCCTGAAATAAACGCGATTTATCCAGACCATCATTGGCCTCGGCATCACTTTGATAGAGTCCATTGGAGGTATAGCCCCAGATTTCATCGATCTTCTGTCCGACGTAACGGTCGGCAAGCTGCCCTGTTGGGTTCAGGTCATATCTGGTAATTTCTGCGCTGTTGTCGGCCAGATTAAAACTTGCAAAATATTTGAAGTCGTTTTTATAATTACTGTATTTAATTTCAAATTCCCAACCAGTTGTTTTAAGATCGGCAGCATTGCGTCTGGGGGCGCCAACGCCGAGAATAGCCGGTAGAGGCTGACCCGGTACAAGCATGTCTTTGGTATCGCGTCGATAAAGATCGAAGGAACCGCTCAGCTGGTTGTTGAAAAGAACAAAATCCAAACCTAAATTCTTCGAGGTCACTTTTTCCCAGGTAAACAGGGAACTGACTAGGCCCGGGGCAGTTACATAGGCCTGCGTTGCAGAACCAAAAATGTAAGAGGTCAGACCCTTCGGCATAGTGGCGATATAGGGGTACAGGTTCCCAATAGAGGGATTGTCCGCTTCAATAACCTGATTGGGTAGTGTGCCGTATGAAGCCCTAATTTTTAATTCATTGACCACAGGTTTTGCAAAGCTCATAAAACTTTCGTTTGATAAGCGCCATGCGACACTGGCCGATGGACTAAAAACATAGCGATCTTTTGCAGCGAAACGGGAGGATCCGTCATAGCGACCATTGACTTCGATCAGGTAACGGTCATCGAAAATATAATTGAGCCGGAAAAACTGTCCGATCAATGCCCAGTCCAACGGTGTTGAATTGACAATGGGTTTGTCGTCGTTGTTTAAACCCAGGTAAGGGAAATCCTGGTTGATCAAATTTTTCGCCTGTGCTGAAAAAGAACTGTAGGACTTAGATTCCTGGTTATAGCCTACCATTGCTTTTAAATAGTGTTTTTGGGCAAAAGTGTTTTCATATTCAGCATATATATTGATGGCCGAATAAATATCCTTCGAATTTCCTTCATAGACAAAAGGAGTCTTGTTGTGCGGGTAAGGACCTAACAAAATAGCATTATCGGGGTTGGTCATATCCTTTCCCTCTGGGACCGCACCATACTCGGAAAATGACTTAATATTGATCTTATTGTTATAATGATAAGCGTTCCAGGTCAAGTCACCGACTACTTTAAAATTTTTGATCGGGGCGATCTTAAAACCGCCTGTTAGCCAGATATCGTCAGCGCTATAGGTATTACGCCCATTGAACTCATTCATTGCAAAAGGATTGGTAAAGTTTCCTTGTCCGGCATAGTGACCATCGGGATGCCGGATTGGCATAATCGGTCTTAAATCTGCAGAAATGCGGTCGCCGTAGATACCACTGATTGCCGCGGATGGGGCTGGTTTATCATCCTCTTTGCGATTAAAGCGAAGTTTTGTGTTTAAATCCAACCAGGATGTCACTTTGGCTTCCAGGCCCAAATTGGCATTGTAGCGTTCAAATTTCTGATTTGCTGCTTTAAATAATCCTTTTTGTCCCAGATAACCTAGTGATGTATTGTAACGGATCTTCTCACTGCCACCGGTGAAATTTAAATCGTGTTGATTGAGTGGAGCCCATCCTGGGAACATTTCTTTCCACCAGTTGGTATTGCCTGTATAACGATAACGTGATGGATTGGTCGGATCGATATACACGGCATTTTCGGGAATCGGGTTTTCCATATACCGCTTAATTCCTTCGATGTCCCGATCTGTCCATACGTCCGACCCCCGGGCACTACCCGAAAGATTGCCACTGCGATCGGCATAGTTATAGGCCTCAACATATTCCAGCGAATTGACCGTATTGGGAATGATCGTCGGTCTGGAGAATGCCTGGTTAAACGAATACGTAAAAGCTGTTTTGCTATTGAACTTGCCCGACTTGGTTGTAATCAGTACAACACCATAAGCCGCGCGTCCACCGTAGATTGCTGCTGCGGCGGCATCTTTTAATACGGTTACACTTTCGACATCTTGGGGGTTCAACTGATTGGGATCCATCTGTACTCCATCGATCAATACCAGTGGACCACCACCACTTAATGATGTGTACCCACGAATATTAAAGGAGGCACCAGATCCAGGCCTGCCATCGCCCAGGCCAATATTGAGGTTGGGAATGGCTCCCTGTAAACCCGCACCGACACTGGTAATCATTCTATTCTCAAAGACATCTGATCCGACTGTGCTCACAGCACCGGTCAGGTTAATTTTCTTTTGAGAACCGTAACCAACGACAACGACCTCGTCCATGATACTTTGGCTAGCGACCAATGAAATGGTCACAGCGGAACTTGAATAGGAAACAATCTGGCTGGTATAGCCCAAGCTGTTGAAACGGATTTTGGCGGTATTACTGGATACTTTCAACAAGAAATCCCCGTTTTCATCCGTTTGCGTGACACTGGATGCCCCGACTTCCTGTACAGTTACATTGACTATAGGCACTCCTTTTTCGTCAACAACTTTGCCTTTGAAGGTTAAGTTCTGCATAGCATCAGAAACATTTCCTTTAATGACGACTGTCTCTCCGTGAATAACGTATGAATAGCTGCTATTGCCAAACAACTTGTCCAGTGAAGTATTTAAGGTCGCATTTGCGACCTGTAAGTTTGCTTTTTGGTTTTTTAAAAGACCATCTGCATAGACAAAACGTACCCCGGTCTGTTTGGTGATGTTTTTGAGTACATTTTCTAGCTGTTCATTCCGTGCGTTGACGGTTACCTGAGCGATAGAGGATGCGGATGCACCTAAAGTAGAAGCCGCAATGAGAAATCCAGTTAATTTCATCTTAATCAGGTTTTTTAAAAATCTATTCCCATCCGCTGGGCACAGAAAGTTTTTTGAATAAAAATTTTTATTCATAATTTGGTAAAGAATTAATGGTTGACAAAGTGTTAATTCAATCTTAAAAGCGGAGGTATTTGCAGTACCTCTGCTTTCATATACTATAATTGGTTGTGTATTTTTTATTTCATTTTATTTCCTCCATTTTCAGGTTTTATTGATTATTAATATGTTGCTGTCAATTTTAAAGTTATAACCTGTCAAGTCTTTTAGGGTACTGCAGATCTGTGCTAAAGATGCATTTTTATTGATCCCACCTTCGTATTGTTTGTCATCCAGTATACAGTCTATTTGCAATTGAACACCATACCAGCGGCTGATTTCATCCATGATCTGTCTCATGTCTTTATTTTTAAAAGAGAAGAATCCATCCTTCCAGGAGCTTGCTTCTTCAGGATTCGGAAGTGGTAATGCAGCAAGTCCCTGTGCTTGTAGTAAAATCTGGTGACCTGCGTCAATAGTCATATCTTTTCCTTTGCCCTTTACCTTTATTTTTCCTTCAGTCAATTGGACGAGCGGATTAGCGCCACCGTAAGATCGGATATTAAACTGTGTGCCAAGTGCTTTCACTTCCATTCCATTGCTTTCGACAAAGAATGGCCTATTGAGATCTTTGGCAATGACAAAGAAGGCCTCTCCCTGCAGTTTGACTCTTCTTTCTCCTGCACTAAAATTTGCATCATAATCAAGGCGGGAGTCTGGTTTTAGCCAAACTTTTGTGCCATCACTCAATTCAACTTGATAAGTGGCCCGTTTAGGGACAATCAAGCTATGTTTTGTTCGTGTTGAAGCCGCCGGATTTGTTTTTTTGTAGATCAAGAAATTGTTAGCGATGGATAAGTCAGTTTGCAATTGTTGTTCAGGATCTACGGATAAAAAGAGGGTATCCTGACCCTCAATAGCCAATTTTGCAAATGTATTGCCTGCCAATACATCATTCTTTTGTCCATAACTGTCATCTTTAACGATATAATCTGCTGTACCTGAGGTTTGAGTCCATTTTATTCCTATGACGAGCAGTAATGATGCGGCGACGAAAGTCCCTGTCCATAGATATACCTTTTTAGATCGGTACCAGGGTAAACGCTGTGGTGGAAATGATGCCTGGAAACGTGCCAGCTCATCCTCCATTTTGATCTTACGGATATCAAATGGAGTCTCTATTGTTCCATTGTTAAGAATTTCTTCGATAAGCGTCTTGGATACCGGATATTTTTCCAATAGCTGTGCGATCTCCTCTTCCTGCTTTTGAGAAAGGACGATACCTTTAGCCTTGAGCGCTATTAGCTCTGCCAATACGATTTTATCGGATTCTATCATAATTTAAATGCTAAGTAACTTAACTGAGAAAAAAGGGTGGGTGAAAAAAGGTGAAATTTATTTTTTATTTATAAAGAGTTGTAAGTAAGCTTAATAAGCTTATGATCGATAAAGAAGTGAACTTCTCACGCAGCATTTTTAGTGCGAGCTTCCGTTGTGATTTTACGGTGTTGACAGAGATGTTTAGCTCCTTAGCGACCTCTTCGTATTTCTTACCTTCCAGGTAAATCAAACGGCAGACATGCTGGCAGCCGCTCGGTAACCGTTCCAATTCCCTATGCAATTCACTGATCACTTCGGCTTTTATAATTGAAGTAAGGAGGTCTGTGTCATCTAGCTCGTCATGATTTGACAACATCGTGTATTTATTAATGACTTTGGCCCTGCGCAGGTGGTTCATAGCCATATTTTTGACCGTGCTGTATAAGAAGCTTTTCTGTACAGCTGCATCCTTGCTGAGCAGCTCAGGGAGATCCAATAACACGACAAAAGCGTCATGCACAATATCTTTTGCCAGTTCTTCAGAACTGACCATCGGATAAACAAACACACAAAGACGGACAAAATAGTCTGTAAAAAGTTGTTCAAAGGATGACTTCATTGCTTTGGATTATATCATAGGTTTTCAAATTGGTTTCCTTTCAGTACAAATGTCGTATTTTATTTTGGCTCTCTATTCGAAAACTGGATATCTTATAACATAACGACATCAATATAATAAAGACGACCGAAAACCACAAATGTCCGGGAGAACTAAGAATATGATTTCTTGTTGTTCATTGCTGGGCACGATAGATCTCTTTTTGCATTCGTCCGGTATGATTCAGAATCAATTGCAGTAGGCAAAAAAAAACAGGCTAAATGCCTGTTTATGTGGTATGATATGGAAATGAATCTCCTGAGGATGCTTAAAATAAAAGTATTGTGAAGATTGGAATAAGTGCGACCATCGAATACATCACCGCGACTCTTTTTTGGAGATATAGACTGATTGATAGTAATAGCTCACTGTTTTCAATGCTTTCTATTGTTCCTCCATTGCCCATAACAGAGGGACTTACTTCAACAATTTGTCCTTGTTCATCCTCAATTTTCCAGGCTGACATCCACATATTCCGTGTGCTCCACTTGTATTTTTTGTCAATTAGACTAATGGTTGCCCCTCCTGTCCAGTTGTTGTATTCGATATCACCGATCAGCTCACCGTGTTTATTGCGTATTTCCGTATAAGGGTTGAAAAGCCCTTTGTTTTTAAAACTATATTGATCTGAGCGGATAGAGACGTTGGCGTCCAGAGTCCAGTCATTGGATTCCAATGAACCGATCAGGGTATCGTTGTTGTACAACTTTGATTTGTTTCCCAATAAGTTGTTTTTCCAGTTGTAAATAGATCTCTTTTCCATAATGGTCTAGTTTAATATGTTTATTTTTCAAATTAGTATGAGGTCAGGGAAGTATGTTACAGATTTTTGAAAAAAAATAGAATAAATATTTTTTGTGCCCCTTCCTATTGTAACAGGAAGGGTAGCAGGTACATCTAATAAAAAAATCAGTACTTTTGCATACAAAATCACATTACATTGACACATCAGCAAAAGTCGAGTCAGATCAGAAAGGAGATAAATCTTTCCTATCAACAGCTTAAAAGGGCTTATCCTCTATTAAAACTTCAGAATAGTATCGGATTGGCTATATTTTTAATTGCTATTATTGCTATCCTTGCTGTATCGATAGGTTGGTACAAAACACTTGTTCCTACCTGGTTGATGATTGTTGCGAATGCTTTTTTTATGGGGGTTCTTCATGAAATCGAGCATGATCTTATTCATTGGCTTTATTTTAAAAAGCAGAAGACTGTGCATCATCTTATGCTTTTCACCGTTTGGATCTTACGTCCGCTGACAGTCAACCCTTGGATCCGACGTACCTTACACCACCATCATCATAAATTTTCAGGGACATTACATGATGTGGAGGAGCGTAGTGTGACCAATGGCGAACGTTGGACAATTAAACGTCTGTTGACAACGCCTGATGTAGTTTTGGGTGGACTACTGCGTTTACATCGTATGTTTAGTGATATGGATCGGGAAGTCAAGAATGGAAACCTGAAAGTGGAGACATCGTCAAAATTGAAACAGATCATGTTTTTGAGTATTGTACCTGTGACGATTTTTGCACATGCCATCTTATATTTCTTCTTTGTGGATGCGTTATTGGATTGGTTGAATGGATATTCTGTC
Organism: Sphingobacterium sp. ML3W; assembly: GCF_029542085.1. NCBI lineage: Bacteria > Pseudomonadati > Bacteroidota > Sphingobacteriia > Sphingobacteriales > Sphingobacteriaceae > Sphingobacterium > Sphingobacterium sp. ML3W. The sequence continues at coordinate 5,904,954 of NZ_CP107036.1, forward strand.
GTGGATTTGAGTTTTCCACACTATGTGGATAACATGTTGATAAGTCTAAATGTGATTATTTATACGATCCTGTTGCCTAATTTACTGCGGCAGTTCTGCTTGCATTTTATCACTTCCAATATACATTATTTCGGTGATGTGGAAGAGGGGAATGTGATCGAGCAGGCGCAGGTTCTGAACATCTGGTGGACATATCCGATGCAATTATTCTGTTTCTTTTTTGGCTGGACACATAGTATTCATCACTTTGTCGTCAATGAAACCTTCTATGTGCGACATATCGGTCGCAAGAAAGCACAGGAAGTGCTGAAAAAGTACGGTGTTCGATTTAATGATCTGGGCACTTTTAAAAGGGCTAACCGTTTTCGGGAATTTTCCAAGTAACGTCACCTTTCTTTCGGTATTCTTTATAGTTGCCTTGTTGTTCATATGTAAGTGCACCTTCTTCGCAATAAGCGGAAAGATATACGGAGAACTTGTTGCTTTGACTTTTGTCAACCCCCAATTCATTTAGAACCTCCGCTACGCGTTTGGGATGATGAAAGAAATCAGAGTGGTAAACCAGCTGATCTAGTTTCTTATTGATCGAGATTCTTTCTTGCACGTCAGGAGAGAGTGAATAAGGCGGATTGAATGTAATATCGTCCTGAAAGAAAACTTTGGGTTGGATCTCAAGACTATGACAAAGTAGGAGGAAGTTGGTCATGGTGAGATCTCGGCCCTTTTCTATGCCATTTAACGTCCCAGTGGAAATTCCTGTCAGGTTTGATACATCTCTCAAAGAATAATAGAGTTCATTACGCCTTGTGCGAAAGCGTAAACCAATCCATTCCAGTCTGTGTTTGTTATTATCCGTCATGAAACGAATTGAACAACAATTTGCGCAAAAAATAGATTATTATTTTGTTTAAAAATTTGCTTTTATATTTTTTTTGTTTATATTCGTTATAATATAGCATTAAAAGAGTATGTCATGTTTTAATTTATCTTATATATTATTTAATCTTTATGTTTATATAAGTATTTGTTCTTTAAGTGATGTTTTATTGATGTTGTGATTTCTTTAGAGATATGTTTAAAAAATTGCAAAATAGCCCTATATTCAAGTTCTAGTGGTGATCTAGAGCATACCAATGAAAAATAAATAAGATAGAAGTCGACTTGCCCGGCTTCGGTTTTCCACAGAATCCGACAAGTTCCGCCGAGGCTGCGGTAAGTTACTTTTTTCTCTTTTAGTAATGCTTATAATTTTCTTATTTTTCGTATTCAAGTGTTCCTTTTACGCCAGAACCATCAAGTTAGAAGGTGGATTTATTGGCCAGTATGCGCTTTGCGCTATCGGAAGCAATGAGTATCCCTGTTGCTAGCATAATAACATCTTTTATTACCAAACGGCCTGCTGCGGATAGGTAAGGAAAGCCAACATTTGGTGAAGGGAAATCACCATCTAGTTTTGGTACAAAGGTCTCAGGTGTGGTTATGAGAAAAGTTAGTGTCACGATGGACATCCCTATCGTAAAAATGGCGCCCCATAAACCTATTTTTGGAAACCAGATTCCCAATAAAGTCATCGAACTGATAACAACAATCACAAAACCCAACAAATAAGCAAAGGTATATGTCCCATTTTGCTGATGCCAGCTCATGTTTTTCTTCACCATCAAGCCTTCTGGATTTTTGAATAGCTGATATTCAGGAACCAGTTTTCCATTTTTATCCTCGGCATATTTTCCGGTGTTGTGGTAAAAGAAATTCATAAAGGGACTATTGATGACAAATGGTACAATACCATCTGCTTCGTATTGATACACTTTTAAACCACCTATCCAGGCCATGACGATAAATATCGCGATGCGGGCAAAATTGATAAAGCTGTTTTGGCTTCTCGCGAACATGTTTATTATTTTTTCCATCTTACTTTGTCTGATTAAAGGATAAAGCAAAATTAGACAGGAATAGGTAGTCAAAACATGGACAAATAAGGTTATAACATAGACTTTTTGGCAACAATAGATACTCCGACCTGTTCGCGAAAGACCTTAGGAGATACACCAGTCATCTTTTTGAAAAATCTACTGAAATAAAACTCATCAAGGTACTGTAGTTCGGCCGCAATTTCTTTGATGCTCTTTGTGGTCAAGTGGAGAAGCCTTTTGCTTTCAAGCACAATACGTTCCTGAATAAGTGTGGAGGGGGATTTACCCCATTTCTGTTTCACTTTTTTCGTGAAAGCGGCAGAACTCAGATTATAGTATTCAGCGTAAAAAGAGACACTTTTATGTTTTTTGTACTCATTTTCCAAAAGCTGTTCAAAACCATCGATGGGATCCTTACGTGATGTGGTTGGTAAGGATCGTTTGTTGGTCAATATCTTCTGTTTGCTTGCAATGGCGAGGATAAGCTGCAGGTAGGTCTTTGTAATAGCTTGATCAAAGGAAGCGGACGAATATTTTAAATGATCTATTTTGTATATAATCGCAGCAATCTCCTGAAATGCCTCTTGCGTCAATGCGACATGTGGTTGCTGGTAAATATTGTTGAATAATAAACCATTACAAGCTACCTCATCCTTATGATACTCGATGCAATAGAAATCGCCATGAAATTTTAAAACCTTCGTATGTTCAGGTAATTTTTCTTGAACTGAAAACAGTTGAAAAGGAGATAGAAATAAAATACTTTTTGCAGTAGATTGATAAGGCACCAGATCTATCGAAAAATGAAGTTCCTGTTCCATCAAAATAATGAAGTAGAATGGTTCTGTCAATTCCAACTGTGTTGACAGGATCTCCGGGATTCCAACGTGAATAAGTGAAGACGTCATTGCAGTAAAATACAAAATTTTTTTTAGGGGCTTCATGTTGTATAGTCGTCATTATGTAATATTCATAAATTCGATGCCTCCGTTTGTTTATAAATAGCTGAGCTGTAAAAGGTATTCAACATATCGAATGAATATTCCTTTAAAACGAATTATAAATAGGGATTGTCGAATATAAAATGAAGCATTATACATGTTAGAAAAAAACTAGATTTAAGATGGATTTATGCTTTGAATGCAAAAAATAAGAAATATTGATGAGTTGATCTACGATTTAATAAACTATCCAATAAAATAACGAATGAAAAAGATACGTCTATTGCTGTTCCTAGTTTTTATCGTGCAATCCTGTGAAAACAGCGTGCAAAAAATAATCGTGAACGGAGCACAAAAAAAGTTGAAAGCCGGAAACAGACAAGTTCAAAAGGATAGCGGTTATAAAAAAATAGAAATGGACGAAGAAAGAATAAAGGATGAGGAAATCGCAGGATGCTTATCATCGAAATTTGATGATGATACTATTCCTGATTATTTCAAAATCGTAAAAAATGAACATGAAATCGTCCAATCTGTTCTTTCAGCTAATCTATCCGCGATAAAAAGAGAAGTCAATATAAATATTCTGAATAATAGTATTTTATATAATAGAGAGGGTGTCGATTATTGGACCTTTTTTAAATTTATAAACAATAAGATCCTTGAAATAAGAGTTGAATATCCAGATCAGAAATCAGTGCCGAATATATCTGGAGAAAGGAAAGATTTGATTGAAAGAATAAAATATAGATTTAATATTGAAAACCGTAGGATTCAAATCATAGGCTATGATCTGAGTTATCGGAAAGACGCAGTCTTCATTACAAAATCTATCAATTTCATTACCGGAAAATATATCGTTAGCCGGAAAGAAAAAGGGGAGGAAGACGTTGTTACAGATGGCTGGTCCGCAGAATTTGAAAATAATATCTATATCGAGGACTGGAATTTGCCATTTTTGCGAGATCAGATCTTTTGGGTAGGGAACGAAATGGAACCAAGTTAGAATCAATTTATTGAATAGCAATAGATCTCAAATTCATAAGTTATAAAAAAGCTATCCTCTTTTTATTTTCAACATTTGATTGGTGGTAATTTCGATGTCTGGGACATATCCTTAGACACGACCGATTTCTGTTGGGATCATTCATAAGTAATAATGGTAGTGTATTTGTGCAAAAAATTGTATTTAGTTTAATAAATATACTTGTGTTTGTATTTTTTTAAAATTATCGGTGTAATAACTATGTCCGATAACTAAATATAATAATTGTTTCAGTTTTATCAGTCCGTAGAATGATAAAACTGAATTATTCCAGTTGGATAACTGTCAATTTGATAATTTATGTACTTCCTGCCAATTAATGTGCACTCATAAAATAATAGATCAAATAAAATACGATCAGCACACAAACGGCAATAATAATCGTTCGTTTGATATTGCGACCGGCAGGTGCATCATCTTTTTCTTCAACGGCTATAGGGGGTAATTTTTCCTCCTGCTTCTCATTGCTATGCTCTGGGGTGTTGAATTGATTTTCCATCTTTTTAATTGTTGTCTCTACCAATAGAACAAGTTTGAACTGCAAATCGTTTAAAATGTTCGATTTTCGAGTTGAAAGAAGACTTCCGATAACCTTCAAAAACGAAGGAATGTGAATAAATAAAAAACCAAAACGTTGTGTTTTTTAATGGATTTGCATACATTGCAGCTGCACTTAACACGAACAAACCTAAACAACCCGTAAACTGATGTTTACCATAGCTTTCGTGTTGGGTAGGTCTGTATGAGTAAATAAAAACATATGAAAAGAAGAACACTTATCGGATCTTTAATGGCCGGCTGCATGCTATTGGCCGTCAATCCGACTTTTGCGCAACAAAAAGCCGCAAAAAAAGAAATTGGTCTACAGTTGTACTCTGTACGTGAAGAAATCAGCAAAAACCCGAATTTCGATCAAATTCTGCAAAAGATCGCTTCACTCGGTTATACAGGCGTAGAAGCTGCTGGCTATAAAGATGGTAAACTGTACAACCTAAGCCCACAGGAATTTAAAGCCAAAGTGGAAAAAACAGGAATGAAGGTTTTGTCTTCACATGCGACAAAAACATTGTCTGCGCAGGAACTTGCTTCCGGCGATTTCTCCGAGTCCTTGAAATGGTGGGACGAATGTATCGCTGCACACAAAGCCGCTGGTATGAAATACATTGTAACGCCTTGGATGGATGTGCCTAAGACGCTCAAAGATCTTGAAACGCAATGCCGCTATTTGGACGCTGTGGGTGCAAAATGCCGCCAACAGGGAATATTGTATGGATATCACAATCACGCACACGAATTTAAAAAGGTGGAGGATAAAGTGATGTTCGATTACATGTTGGAGCATACCAATCCTGAAAATGTGTTTTTTGAAATGGATGTTTACTGGGCAGTAATCGGAGATGTAAGCCCTGTGGATTATTTTAACAAGTACGCTGGCAGATTTAAAGCTTTACATATCAAAGACCACCGTGAAATCGGTCAAAGTGGAATGGTCGGATTTGATGCTATCTTTAACAATGCTAAAACAGGTGGACTGAAATATCTGTTCGTTGAATTGGAAGATACACGCAATGATATTTATACTGGTCTTGAGCAAAGCATTGACTACCTGAAAAAGGCTTCTTTTGTAAAAGATAGCTATTCAAAATAGTTGTAAAATCGGGAGAAAATTGACGATGCTGAGACAATTGTCCGGTTGACAAATTTATTATTTTTCGGTAACTTGATCGTATTAATAAGGAATTGTTTAATCGTATTAAATCGGATCATATGAAACGGATTATTGTTGCTACAGACTACGCTGAAGAGGCAGAACATGCCTTGAATTTTATATTGGAAGTTTTTGCAGGTAAAGAATATGAGATTGTCTTATTTTCTCTCCAGAACCCTTCCATCCATGCGATGAATGCACGTCTTTCTCCCGATTCTATGTTCAAAATTTTTGAACATCAAAACAAGATTTTAAAACATAAAGCGGAAGCTATTACCCAGCAGAGTGGGGTGCCCACGGTCCCTTATCTGGCTACGGGTTTGTTCTATGATCAAATTACAAAATGTATTCAGGAAACAGATGCCGATCTATTGGTCATGGGTATGGCCAAACGTTCGTTTGACCAGGATATGTTGGGCAATACGACGACCGCAGCCATCAGTAGACTAAAAATTCCTATTCTCTCCGTACCATTGGGAGCACAATTTACTGGCCTAAAACATATTCTATTTGCCTGCGACATTGTTCGTGGTGTTCAAAAGGAAATTCTAGAAAAAGTTAAAGATTTTGCAGCTGACTTTAATGCTGTCTTAGAGGTGCTCAATATCCGTAAAACCGTCGAACAGCTAAACGAGGAAAAAGGTACCGCAACCCGCGAAGCCATCAATGATGTGATGGGGATCGTCAGCTATTACTATAAAAATGTAACTTCAAATGAGGTGGTGAAGGCCATTCGTGATGAGGTCAAAGAAAGCCATACGGATCTATTGGTTATGATTCCTTATAAGTATGGTTTCTGGAGCTCATTGACACATCGTAGCAAAACGCGGATGATGGCCTCTGGTCTCGATGTTCCATTGCTAACAATATCAATATAGCTCAATACCGGGCGATTACTTATAGTGGCTGTAAAATTTATTGTAGAAGCACCCTTTGATTATCTGTTTCTCCCCATTTGGTTTTGAGTAGATGGATAATGAGGAATGCAAAAAGCACTAAAAGAATAAGTAAGATTAGAAATGAATAACGTTTGTTTTTTTTGGTTATACACATGGTTGCTGCTCAATTTAAGAATGTGAACTATCACAAGGATAATTCACTGCCAAAATAATATAAATATATTATAAGCTTTATTACAGCAGCGGTAAAATTTTATCCCAGATCTGCTGATAGATTTTATCATCCTGGAGGAGGCCTTTGTCATCGTAGTAATAATTTTCAGCATTACCGCTTCCAACTGTACGCCGTTCGAACAGAAATATATTGAGAATGATTTTGGACCTTCGATCCGGGAGTGAGACAACTAAGAAATTGAAGATTCTTTTATCACCATCACGACCAAATATTGATTTACTTTTTAGAGATACACTGGTTTGAATAAAACCTGAAGGACGGTCTAGTTTAGTAATATTGTAACCACTTTCTTGAAGTGCTTGTACGACTTTTGTATAGGCTGAATCTGCGGAAATTGTGATGGTCTTTATCCGTTCTGGATCTTGTGCCGTTGCAACATTGATCCAAAACAACATAGAAAGAGTCAATAATAGCAGTGTGTGTGGTCGTGGATTCATACCTGTGGCTTTAAGAGTTTAAAATAATTACTTAAAGCTAATGATTTTTCTTTTGAAAGACAATGCTGAGGCCTAATTCAATCTTTTCCCAAGTATTTTTAGACTTCGTTCTACCCCATCTAGCGTAGCGATATTGGGAAGGTTGGCCCATTCCTGGAATCCCATTTTTTCAAATAAGGTGATACTAGGGACATTGTGTGCAAAGATGAAGCCTAATAGGGTATTTACGCCAAGGCTTGGGGCTTTGTCTATGCAGTATTGGAGAATTTGCTTCCCCAGTCCCCGGCCTCGCTGCTGTTCATCCAGATAGATGCTGATCTCTACTGTAGCATCGTATGCTGGTCGACCGTAAAAAGACTGGAAGCTGACCCAGCCGAGGATATTATTTTTTTCCTCTACCAACCATAATGGTCTCTTTGACGGGCTGTGTTCATCAAACCATTTCTGTCTGCTTTCTACGGTTACAGGACTGGTGTCTGCTGTGACCATTCTTGAAGCAATGGTGGTATTGTATATGGCTACGATACGAGGTAAATCTTCTTGTCTAGCGTCACGAAATACTAACTGGCTCATGTTTTATCTGTTGTTTTAGAACTAGGATCAAAAATATTAGTTTTATACTATAGTTGATGCTTTTTGATCAAGTTTTTCCACGTTTTATTCGGTTTCAGCTTTTTGCATTAACTCGATTGTTTTTATGCAACAGCGGATATACCACATCGGACTCCCCGCCATTGGCAAAAAGGGGCTAAATGGAATGTACAGCAAGCAATGTACTTTTCAATAGGTATAAGATAAAGCCATAATTCCAAGAAACCTGTATGATAAAAGCAAAAATTACACTAATTTGAACAATTATTTCTCTTGAATATGATATAATATGCTCATCTTAGGGTAAGCAAATAGTTGTTCTGTTTGCTAAAAATTATAAACCTGAATGCAAACGGAATCGTGTACGCGTATTTTAAGCGACCGAGCCCTTCATTTTATAATTCCTTAAAGTAGCTGAGTAGTCCGTGGCAGAATTGAGTAAACGGGACGTTTTTGGGCTATGACAGCTGATTTTCTTTGGATTTATCGTATCATTATGGATCAACAACAACCTAAACAATCAATTCGAATTCGCTCAATGGATGTCATGCGGGGTATGACTCTATTTCTCATGTTATTTGTCAACGATTTATTTGCACCCGGTGTTCCAGAATGGCTGTTGCATACCAAAGCGGAAGTCGATGGCATGGGGCTGGCGGATTGGGTTTTTCCGGGATTCCTTTTTATGGTCGGCATGGCTGTGCCCTATGCTATTGCTGCCCGAGAGAAACTGGGGGAATCTACTTGTCTGATTTTTGCGCATATTGTCACCCGTACAGCGAGTTTGATCCTGATTGGTATCTTGATTCTGAACGGTGGACGTGTGGATGCTTCATTGACGGGTATGTCTAGTTTTTGGTGGCTAGGATTGTTGTATCTCTGCGTATTTCTGATCTGGAATAGGTATCCTACTACATCCGGCAATCAAACTTTATTTAAAAGTATGCGTCTTCTTGGAGTCTTGGGGATCTGTTATTTGGTTTATTGCTTTAAAGCTGCGGAAGGTAAAGGCTTGGAGATTGGTTGGTGGGGAATCTTGGGCTTGATCGGATGGGGTTATTTTGCAGCAGCTACTACTTTTGTGTTAAGTCGGGGAAGGCTCGCTATTGTAGCATGCTTTTGGCTATTGTTTCTTCTCCTGAATATCCTCTCTCAAACGGAATACAAATTGCATATTCCAATTGTTGGGAGCTACCTGAATGTGCTGTTATCGGGTAATGTACCTTGCATTGTATTGGCCGGGACAATCATTGGTCTATTGATCAAACGGTATGCCGCTACACCGAAGCTACTTTTAGGTTGGATGCTAATTATTGGAATACTATGGTTAGTGGGCGGGTTTGCACTGCGTCCTTGGTTTATATTGTCCAAAATTCATGGCACGCCGAGCTGGGCATTGCTCTGTTGTGGTATCAGCCTGCTCTTACTGCTTGTTATCTACTATGTAATAGATATTCGGAAATATCATAAAGGAATATTCGTCTTCGAGGAAGCCGGAAAGAATTCTTTGACGACCTATCTCGCACCGGATTTAATTTATTTCATCTGTTGGGGATTGCAGATTCCTTTGTTTTTCTATAAACAATCGGGTAACATGCTCCTTGCTGTTGCTGGTTCGCTGCTATGGGCTTTCGCCATGCTGTGGTATGCTATTTTACTGAAAAAGATAAATATCTATTTAAAACTTTAATAGAAGACGGATCGTTGTCCGCTTGTTATATGGCTCAATAGAGAACGGAATTTAGTCAAGCGACTTTGGATCAGTTCAGTTTAATTCGAATCTTTAATATTATGATGTGTATGAAATCTAAAAATAGTATAAATCCCCTCAAGTTAATAACCCTTGGCTTTACAGCGATAGCCTTATTGTTAATGACAGGTAGTCCACAACGGAGTTGTGCACAGGGAAAAAATAAAAAAGTGGTGATTGCCTACGTTACATCCTGGTCAACAGTGATGCCGGATCCGACTTACCTGACCCATATCAATTATGCATTCGGGCATGTAAATGACAATTTTGACGGCGTGCGTATCGACAATGAAGCAAGATTAAAAAGTATTATTGAGTTGAAGAAGGCACATCCTCATTTGAAGGTATTGTTATCCATTGGTGGATGGGGAAGTGGTCGCTTTAGTGAAATGGCTGCTAATGTCGTTAATCGGGAAAAATTTGCCAAGGATTGTGAACGGGTTGTAAAAGAGTTTAAACTTGACGGTATTGATATTGATTGGGAATATCCAACCAACTCTTCTGCCGGTATTTCTGCGGCGGAATCGGATACCGAGAATTTTACCTTATTGATGCGGGATATCCGGAAAACTATTGGTAGGAAAAAACTATTGACACTTGCTTCGGTATCAAGTGGTCAGTATATTGCTTTTGATCAGATTAAAAACGATGTAGACTTTGTGAACATCATGACTTACGACTCGGGCAATCCACCGTATCACCATGCGAGTTTGCATCGTTCTCCCTTATCGGGGCGCACGACTTGTGCTGAAGCTGTCAAGGCGCATATTGCCGCTGGAATGCCTGCCGAAAAATTGGTGCTCGGTATTCCGTTTTACGGACGGGGAAATAAAACGGACATCAAGGGGTTTATAGACTATAAGGATCTTCTGAATTTACAGGGCTTTGAACAGAAATGGGACAATGAAGCGAAGGCCCACTATCTGGTCAATGCACAGGGAGAATTGGTGCTGACTTTTGAAACTCCAGAATCCATTGCCTTGAAATGTGATTATGTGTATGCACAGGGCTTATTGGGAGCAATGTATTGGGAATATGCCGGTGATACCGAAGGTGGGGTGTTACGGGATGCAGTGTATAAGGGAATTGTACGTTGATATAGGGCATTCCAATATAAAGCCTTCCAAAAAAGAACCTAAAATACCGAAATTACTGAGCTGTCACGAGACTCCTACTTGATGACGTAGTAATTTCGGGTATTGAATCTTTTTTCATGCCGATGTCCTTATAGGCTTGATCATAGTGGAGTCCACTTTTGACTGGACTGCCCAGAAGCTATTACCGTTTCGATAAATTTCATGCCCCTAGTTCCATCTGCGACGGTGGGGAAATCCAACATGGCCTCGGAGGGACTGGTGCCGTTTATTTTTGCAAGAATTGTAGCTGAAAAATTCCGATAGATATTGGCAAATGCTTCGATGTAGCCTTCCGGATGCCCAGCGGGTAAGCGACTGTTGTGTTGAGCCAGAGGACTGAGATATTGCTGTCCTGCACGGAACAGTTGTGCCGGTTCGTTAAGCGGTTTCAGCAGGAGGCTATTGGGCTCTTGCTGGTTCCATTCTAAACCGGCTTTTTCTCCATATATCCTTATTTTTAAAGCATTCTCTTCGCCTGCCGCTACCTGTGAAGCCGAGAGTACGCCTGTTGCATCATTTTCAAATCCCAGCAGGACATTACCGTCATCTTCCAGTCGCCTTCCTGCTACGACCGTACGAAGATCAGCACATACTTTGGTGATTTTTAAATCGGAAATATATTCAGCCAGATGAGCGGCATGTGTTCCGATATCGCCCATACAGCTGCTTAGTCCACCTCTTTCAGGGTCTGTCCGCCAGGCGGCAAGTGGCGATTCGTTTTCGATCAATGTACTGAGCCAGCCCTGTGGATATTCGACCATGATTTTACGGATATTGCCGAGCTTGCCTTCACGGACCAGCTGGCGTGCTTGTTTGACCATCGGATAGGCCGAATAGGTATAGGTGACGCAAAGTAGCAATCCCGATTCATTGACTTTCTGCTGTAATAATTGGGCCTCTTGCAGGGAGAAGGTCATGGGTTTTTCCAGAAGTACATGAAATCCATGTTCAAGTGCAAGCATGGCGGGTTCAAAATGGGCAACATTGGGAGTGACAATACTAACAAAATGCATCCGTTCGTCAGGGGGCAACTGACTTTCGCGCAGGATCATTTCCCGGAAATTTGTATAGATTCGATCCGTAGGGAGTGAAAGCAGCTCTCCGGACTCCTGTGCTTTAAGGGGGTCAGAACTTAATGCGCCGCAGCATAGTTCGACCTGTCCATCTATCCCTGCAGCCATACGGTGCACAGCACCAATAAAGGCATTCTTGCCACCGCCTATCATGCCCATTCTGATTTTTCTGATTTCCATAATAACTTTATTTTAGGCTATTATTCTGATAAACCGATCAATTTTCTATTCAAGTCATCATCGCTACCAGCAGCAGCAAAATTGTCGAATGCGCGATCGCTTACCCGGATAATGTACTCTTTGATATGCTGTGCACCCTCGCGAGCGCCATCCTCAGAATTCTTAAATGCACATTCCCATTCGAGGACTGCCCAGCCCTGAAAATTATATTGTGTCAACTTGGTGAAAATTGCTTTGAAATTGACCTGTCCATCACCAATAGAGCGAAAACGACCAGCTCTTGCTTGCCAATCTTGGTATCCACCATAAACACCTTGACGACCAGATGGGTTGAATTCAGCATCTTTTACATGGAACATTTTGATCCGTTCGTGATAGATGTCGATGAATTCCAGGTAATCGAGGCACTGCAGAACGAAATGTGATGGATCGTATAGAATATTTGCCCGTTTATGGTAATTTACTTTTTCTAAAAACAGATCAAAAGTAACGCCATCATGTAGATCTTCACCCGGATGAAGCTCATAGCAAAGATCGACATCGCACTGTTCACAGGTATCCAATATGGGGAGCCACATTTTGGCGAGTTCAGCGAACCCTGTTTCGATCAGATTTGCGGGACGTTGTGGCCAGGGGTAAACATAAGGCCAGAGAAATGCACCGCTAAAGGTTGCGAGGGCTTTTAAGCCAAGATTGTGAGAGGCTTTAATCGCATAGTGGAGCTGCTGTACGGCCCATTGTTGTCGCTCTTTGGGATTATTATGCAGCTCTTGTGGCGCAAATGCATCAAATAATGGGTCAAAAGACGGATGTACAGCGATCAGTTGCCCTTGTAGATGTGTTGATAATTCGGTGATCTCCAGTCCATAGGATTGTACAGTAGACTGGAGCTGCTGTGCATAAGCTTTGTCTTCAGCAGCTCTTTGAAGATCTATTAAGCGCGCATCCCAAGTAGGTATCTGGATACCTTTGTAGCTGAGGGAAGCTGCCCATTGGCAGATACCTTCCAAGGTATTGTAAGGTGCATTGTCACCGGCAAATTGCGCTAAAAAAATAGCAGGTCCTTTAATTGTTGTCATAAATCTTTTTTTAGGTGAAAGGGTTCCTTTTGTGGAACCTTATATCCGTAAGTTCGTTATTTTAAGCCCAGGAACGATCCCCTTTTTTATAAGGCACATCTCCTTCGTATCGACCTGGTACCTGGTTGTATCGCAACGCCTGTTTATGGCCAATTTCCGAAGAGAAATAGCCTAGGAGTGTCAATTGCTTAAACATGGTATAGTAATGGTTGGGTAAATCTCCTTTTTTGGACATATACTCTTTTGCCTCTTTATCGATTGCTGTGAGTAGGCTAAGCCTTTGCTCAGCCGTGGCTTCCACGAATCCCAACTTATGCATTTTATTACAGGCTGCATCCAAGTTGTCCATTCCTTCAAGAAAGATCTGTTGATCCGGAGCTTCATAGCAATCGTTCACCATAACCTTCATAAACGAACCCACTTTGGCTGCTTTGGCACCCGGGCTTTTTGGGGTAGTTGGAAGTATGGTGTCTGCTACTTCGTCCAGGAATGCAATTTGCTCGGGAGTTAAATTGAGGCGTTCCTTGAGGTCGCTTTCTTTGCTGGAACTGCATCCCGTCAAAAAAGCATTGCCACCAATCACGGCTCCACCAGTAAGCAGGGCAATCATCTTTAAAAGTGTTCTTCTTTCCATGGGCTTAGCTATTATTTTTTTTGAGTTCATTGACAGCATGGTCAACCGCCCGTGCCGTCAGCGCCATATAGGTCAATGATGGATTTTGGCAACCCGATGAGGTCATGCAGGCGCCATCGGTAACATATACGTTGGGACAATCCCAAACCTGATTCCACTTGTTGAGCACCGAGGTTTTGGGATCGTGTCCCATTCTCGCGGTTCCCATTTCATGGATACCATGTCCCATGGCATGGCCACTGTCCCAGGTGCTTATATTTTTTACACCAGCGATAGTAAGCATTGCTTTCATCTCTTCCTGCATATCCTTTCGCATCTTCAACTCATTATCTTTCAGTTCAGCGTCCATGGCTAATACAGGCAATCCCCATTTGTCCTTGCGATCTTTATCCAGTGAGATTTTATTTTCGTGATATGGGAGTATCTCTCCAAAGCCTGTTGCACCGATAGTCCACTGACCGGGCTCCGTAAGTGCATCTTTAAAATCACCACCTATATTGAGTTCGGCAACCTCCTTGCCCCAGCCTTCACGGCTGGCACCGCCCTGATAGCCGAAGCCACGTAGGTAGTCTCTTTTGTCACTGCCAATATTGACAAATCGGGGAATATAAAACCCATTGGCCCTCTTGCCGAATATATAGCGGTCTTCGTAGCCTTCAACTATTCCAGAAGCACCGATGTTGTAATGATGGTCCATTACATTATGGCCCAACTCGCCACTGCTGCTCCCCAAACCTTCGGGCCAAATGTCCGTTGCGGAGTTAAATAAGACCCAAGTGCTGTTGAGGGCCGAAGCACATAGAAAAACCACTTTACTCTTGAACTCATAGGTTTGGTTGGTCTCGGTATCTAAGACCTCAACACCAGTGGCCTTTTTGGTGTTTTTGTCATAGAGTATCTGCCGAACCAGCGAATAAGGCCTGACAGTTAAGTTGCCTGTTTTCATTGCGGCAGGGAGGGTAGAGGACTGGGTGCTGAAATAGCCTCCAAAAGGACATCCTTCCCAGCATCGGTTCCGAAATTGACATTTTGAGCGCCCAGGGATCAGGACTGTAAGGTTTGCAACCCGCCCAATGATCAGGTGCCGCTTGTCCCCATATTCTTGTTTAATGCGTTTGGCTACATCTTTTTCTACGCAGTTCAACTCCATGGGCGGCAAGAACTGTCCATCCGGAAGATGTGCAATATTTTCTAGGGATCCGCTGATTCCGGCAAATTTTTCGACATGGTCATACCAAGGGGCGATATCATTGTAACCTATGGGCCATGGTACGGCAACCCCATCTCGTTCATTGGCTTCGAAGTCCATTTGGCTTAGCCTATAGGATTGTCTACCCCATAAGGTGGATCGTCCTCCCATCCGGTAGCTGCGCCACCACGTAAAGGGTTTCAATTCGGTATAGGGGCAATCTTCTTCATTTGCCCAACCATCCATGACTGCTTCGGAGGCTGCCCAGCCACGGTGGATAACGGGATATTTCTTTTTCTGTTCTACAGTCGTGCGTCCGCGGTGTGGGAGATCCCAGGGTTCGCGTAAGGCAGATTTATAATCTTTGACATGCTCGTAGGGGCTACCGCGTTCCAGCATCAGAACCTTTAAGCCCTTTTCACAAAGCTCTTTTGCGGCCCATCCGCCACTGATGCCAGAGCCAACAACGATGGCATCATAGGTATTACTTTCCATACTTGGTTATCGTTGAAATTGAGTTCATAATTTTATTTCGGTTTATTTTTATGCGATAGCCGCATACATCTACATGTGGTTCCCTTGTCGTAAGATAAATTTACAGCATCAGTTGCGCATCTTTCAACTGCTATTTGGGTGAAAAAATATGCTATCTTGCTATTTGTTGTGTTTATAATCGTATATTATGTGTTCAGATAGCAGATGTATTCGCTAGCAATAATTTATCATGAAAACACTGATCCAGAAAATACATGTCGAAGAACAGTATTCTTTCGCCTGTCGAACGTACAGGACGCCCACTTTTGAAACGGCTTGGCATAGGCATCCCGAGTGTGAGCTGATTGTGATCACGGAAGGTAATGGAACAGCGCTTATTGGCGATTATATCGGCGATTATAAGCAGGGAGATGTGTTCTTCCTCGGTTCGGATCTGCCACATTGGTTCCGTAAGTCCAAGCAGGATGCGGTTGGTAGTGCTATTGTTGTTCATTTCCTCAAGGACTTTTGGGGGGCGGGATTTCTGGCGCTGCCAGAGATGCATGTGATCGCTGGTTTGTTGAAAAATGACAGCACAGGAATCCAGCTTATGGGAAATCTTTCAGCGGAAATTGATTTCATGATCCGCAAAATAGAAAACACAGAGGGGCTTGAACGTATTCAGTTATTACTGAACTGTATGGAACGGATTGGGTCGTCCGAAGAGCAAAAGGTGATTACGATGGCTTTTGATACGATTGCCGGTAGAGAAGAAAACATTGTTATAGAAGCCATAATAGACTATTCTTTTAAGAATTTTTTAAATCCGATTTCACTCGAAGAGGTTGCTTCCAGCACCAATATGTCTGTTTCGGCATTTTGTCGTTTTTTCAAAAAGAACATAAAAAAGAGTTATTTTGATTTTATCAAAGAACTGCGGATCGCACATGCCTGCAAATTATTACGCGATACAGATCGGCCTATTTTGGACATCTGCTATAATAGTGGCTATAACAGCTGGGCACATTTTAGCAAACAATTTAAGGTGGTGACAAAGGCATCCCCGCTAAAATATAGGAAACAGTTTCGTACGGGATAGCGGCTGAAAACAAGAAAAGCTCAACGATTGCTGAGCTTTTTTGTGGAGCTGGAGAGATTCGAACTCTCGTCCAGTCATGGTACTGTATACGCTTTCTACATGTTTAGCTTCTCTTTGATTGTCGAGCGAGGGAAGGTGAGTAGCTTACCTATACCGTACGCCGTAGTTGCTGTTTCTCACAAGTGCTTAGCAACATCACACTTGCCAGTTCTATCGTTCGATGCCCCGAATGTTAAACCAAAGAACAGGATCTAACGGGACAAATAGCTATGTTAAGTCTAACTTAAGCAGCTAAGGCGTAGTTTTCTTCGCCAGTTGTAATTCTGAAAGTTCAGATTAAAGTGCTCTACTAACAACGCACTACATGCTTACATAACCGTCTCCATCCTGTCAATTCCGGTCAACCCCAATTATGTCTTACAAAGATACGGCTTTTTTGATGATAAATCAATACAGGCAGCTTTTATTTGTGGAATCTTCTGTTAAAAATAGCTCAATGGTGTCGTGTACTCAAACTGTAGCAGGAATAATGGACTGTACTGAGACTTCAAACCTATTTATTGTTTAATGATAAATTTGATGTTATAGAGCCTGCTACTGCAAAATTTAAAATGAAATATTGATCTTATTTTCGCCTTGGACTGGGTCGTCTTCTTTCGTTGTGAATTTGCTTAAGGTTATTTTCTTTCCACCAATATTACAGACAAATGTATCTGTCCCATCATCAATTATCTTTCCTTTTTCTTGATAGAATGCTTTTACCTTTTCAAAAGAATCGGGTGTAAACAGAAATAGATCTCCGGCTGGATTATTGGTTTGATCGGTGGAAAAGTTGTAGTAGGTGATTTTACCATTAGGATACATGGGAATCAGTTTGCACAATACATCCGGAGCGGTTTCGGTAACGGCGTCCCTAAAGTAATAGTCCATCCCACCTTTGGCGTTCGGAGTACCTTTGGCAGCTGAACTATCTTCCATATAATTGATCAATAATGCCAGACCGATCAATAGGGGGAGACCGATTAAAATGCATTTGAAGAAAAATTTGCGCCGGTTTTTATCGCGTAATAAGAAGTTGATTTCACTCATGATATGAGGCTGTTTGGATTGATCCCTAATTTCTATCTTTTTGAAGAATTAATAAATGGTGAATATAGCAAATTCTTTACGATTTTTTGTAGTCAGATAGGTCAATATTATTGAGGTGAAAAGGGATCTTTTAGGAACAAAGTAGGGGGTATTGGAGCAGATTTGTGTAGTTTGTCATTTGGCTGGACTAGAATTCGGAAATAATGTTCAATATTGTTTGATGTTTTTAAATTTTATGATTATCAAAAAATGGCATGGAAAATCTTTGATTACAAATCAAAAGCAAATTGGAAGGTACTCCATATTCCCTGTGATTAGAAAAGAATAAGGCCCAAATTCGTAATCGAACTTGGGCCTTATATAATCATTGTAGGGAGTTTCAAAAAATTATTATTGACGTCAATCACAAAGATTGACTTTTGATACCGCCTTTTATTTTAGTAATCCTGCTCGTTTGAGTAGGGGTTCAACAGACGGCTCCTGCCCTCTAAATCGCTTATAGAGCACCATTGGATGTTCTGTTCCCCCTTTGGATAAGATATTGTTCTGAAATTTATGGGCAATATCGGTGTTGAAAATGCCATTTTGTTTGAAATAATCAAACGCATCTGCATCCAATACTTCGGCCCATTTGTAACTGTAGTAGCCTGATGAGTAGCCGCCATTGAAAATATGGGAAAAGGCTGTGCTCATCGCATTCTCTTTCACATCGGGATACAACTTGGTGGATGCGAATTGCTCATCTTCAAATGCTTTCAGGTCAGCAATGGCACTTGGGTCTTGTCCGTGCCAGCCCATATCCAACAGACCAAAGCTTAATTGGCGCATCGTGGCCATTCCTTCTAGGAAAGATGCACTCTCACGGATTTTTTCCACCAACTCCATTGGGATCACTTCACCTGTTTCATAATGTTTGGCAAACAATTCCAAGGCTTCTTTTTCGTAACACCAGTTTTCCATGACTTGACTTGGTAACTCAACAAAATCCCAATAGACAGATGTACCGGATAGCGTCGGATAGATGGTATCCGCTAACATGCCATGTAGGGCGTGACCGAATTCATGAAATAGGGTTGTTACTTCCTGAAAGGTTAATAGGGAAGGCTTAGTCGCTGTTGGACGGGTGAAATTGCATACGATAGCTACATGCGGACGTTCTTGTTTGCCATCTTGCACATACTGTGGCTTGAAAGATGTCATCCAAGCACCATTTCGCTTCCCTTTACGTGGAAAGAAATCGGCGTAGAAGATCGCTACCAATTCACCATTATCTTTTGTGACCTCAAAAGTCTGAACCTCTTCGTGATAGGTTTCAATGTCGTTGACTTCTTTGAAATTGATACCAAATAGTCGGTGGGCAACCTCAAATGCACCATGCAACACATTCTCGAGCTTAAAATAGGGCTTCAGCTTTTCGTCATCTAGATTAAACCGTTCCTGTTTTAACTTCTCTGCATAGTAAGCGCCATCCCATTTCTCAAGCTGCTCGATACCGTCCAGTTTCTTGGCGAAAGCACCTAATTCAGCAAACTCATGCTGTGCTGCCGGTTTTGCTTTTCCAAGCAGATCTTTCAGAAATTCTGTTACTTTTGTTGGATTTTGCGCCATACGCTCGGCCAACACAAAATCTGCATGGGTGGCATAACCTAATAATTTAGCACGTTCAAAACGTAGTTTTACGATTTTCAACACGTTTTGAACATTGTTGTATTCATTGTCTTGAAAGGCCTTGCGCCCTGCTGCCAGTGTGATCTCTCGACGCAATTCGCGGTTATCGGCATAGGTGACGAAGGGCAGATAACTTGGGAAATCCAGAGTAAATAACCAGCCCTCTTTTTCGTTGGCTTTAGCTAATGCCTGGGCTGCCTCAATGGCTCCCTCTGGAAGTCCCGCCAGATCTTTTTCTTCGCTAACCAGGAGCTGGTAGGCATTGGTCTCTGCAAGAACATTCTCACCGAATTTTAATTTTAAAAGCGATAGTTCGGAATCAATCGCACGCAACTGTTCTTTCTGTTCATCGTTCAACAGTGCTCCATTGCGGACAAAATCTTTGTAGGATTTTTCCAATAACGTTGTTTGCTCTGTGGTAAGTGACAGTTGATCTTTCTGATCGTAAACTGCTTTTACGCGTTTGAACAAGTCAAAGTTTAGTGTAATGTCATTGCCTAAAGCGGACAATTTAGGGGCAACATCCTGTGCTATCGTTTCGAGTTCATCATTGGTGTCCGCAGAATGGAGGTTGAAAAAGATACTGGACAACCTGTCTAAGGTCTGTCCGGAATAGGACATCGCTGCAATGGTATTGTCAAATGTCGCTGCGCCAGGATTGTTGACAATGGCGTCAACTTCATCTTTTGTCTTTTGGATTGCTGCATCAAATGCAGGGATATAATCTTCGTTTTTTATCTGTGAAAACGGAGCGGTATCGTGCTTCGTTTTGAATTTTTCTGTTAAAATACTCATAAAGGTAAATGTAATAAATATTTGGCTGAAGCGCCAAAATCATTGTGAATTATGTGCTATGGATGATATTTCCCAAAAATGGGTATCTTCGAAGCATGAAATTGAAATCTATTTATCTGCGGATATTAGCAATTGGACTAGTCCTGATCATGACACTGGAACTGCATGCGCAGCAGAACTGTGACTCCCTGAAAGGGGAGGTGCCGGCCTTCTGTAGGCTTCTGGATGATGATGCGCGGAGGGAGTTCCCAAAAGACTATGCTAAAATAGCTACCTGTATGGAGATTGATTCTGTCACGGAGATGCTGTTAGGTTACGATATCGTAAAGATGAAAGCTTTACAATTGCAAAAGGAAAAAAGCAGGCTTTTCACTTACGGTGACTGGATCGATATGGTGGTGGAACTGAAAACAAGTAAGGAATACCGCAATGCCGTCCAGATGATGGAATTAGTTCAGCATAGGATCAATCGTGCGGACTGGGAGCAATTGCGGAAATTGATGAAAGAGAGTTTGTTGCCCGATCATTTAGAGGCTCTTGAACTCGATAAGGTAGAAAAAATGCTTTTTGACCCGAAGAATATGGGTAAGAAATTTATCGAGGTGATGGAGCTTATTAAATAAAAGAGCGTATCTGCTTAGACCACGGTGGAGAATACAGAGGGCTTGATAAAAAAATGGGCTATCCAATTTTCTTGGATAGCCCATTCAGTATACTGTGTATTGATTATGCTAATTTGCCTAATGCTTCTTTGATTCGCTTTAATGCTTCGATCAGACTTTCGTCAGAAGCAGCATAAGATAAACGAATGTAGTTGTCATTACCGAAAGAGTCACCACCTACTGTTGCGACGTGACCAACATTCAATAAATATAAAGCTAGATCAGATGAATTTTTAATGATATTGCCATCTTGGTCTTTTTTGCCAAAGAAGGATGAAATTTCAGGGAAGAAATAGAATGCACCTTCTGGAAGGTTGGTGCGTACCCCCGGGATATCGCTCAATAGATCAAAGACCAATTGACGACGACGCGCAAAGGCTTCTTTCATCTTGTTGACTGACGCTAATCCTTGTTCGTATGCAACAATACCTGCACGTTGTGAAATCGAGCAAGTTCCTGATGTTGTCTGGCCCTGCAATTTATCATTTGCTGCCGCAATAGTTTTGTTGGCTGCAATATAGCCCAAACGCCAACCCGTCATCGCAAAGGCTTTTGAGAAACCATTGATGATAATAACACGATCTTTGATGCTGTCAAACTGTGCAATGGATTCGTGTTTGTCCACAAAGTTGATGTGCTCATAGATCTCATCAGATAGAATGAATATCTGTGGATGCTTCTCGAAAACTTCAGCCAATGCAGCTAGCTCATCTTTACTATAAACTGTTCCAGTTGGATTGTTTGGTGAAGAGAACATAAAAAGTTTGGTTTTTGGCGTAATAGCCGCTTCCAATTGTGCAGGTGTAATCTTAAAGTTATTTTCGATCTCGGTATTGATAAATACTGATTTTCCTTCTGCTAAAACAACCATCTCTGAGTAGGACACCCAATATGGTGTAGGAATAACTACTTCATCACCTGGATTGATCAATGTTAAGATCACATTAGACAGAGATTGTTTTGCACCTGTTGAAACAACGATCTGCGAAATATCATAGTCCAGATTATTCTCTGTCTTCAATTTATTCACAATCGCCTGACGCAATTCAGGGTATCCGGGTACTGGCGAATAACGTGTCCAGTTTTCATCCAGGGCCTTCTTTGCTGCATCTTTTACATGTTCAGGCGTGTTAAAATCAGGTTCACCTACGCTAAGGCTAATTACATTAACGCCTTTTGCTGCTAATTCGCGGCCCAACTTGGTCATTTTAAGTGTAGCCGATTCGGACAAATTATTTATCCTGTCTGATAAGTATGATGATGTGCTCATGGTAAGACAAAGATATTATATACGTTGCAAATAATTGTCTTTATTTTTGAAAATTTACAAAGAAAACGGCTGTTTTTATTGGTGCTTTGGTAACAAAAAGCGCTTGAAGCGATTTAGCCTACAAATATTGACATCTTTGTGCTATTGATGTGTAAAACTAATCAATTTGATTTGGCGTTATATCTTTACCTTTGCCCTACAAAATACAGGTCATGTCGAGACAAACAAGATTGGTTTTATTATCGTTGTTTACGGGAATAGGCTTAATGATCATTAAGTTTGTTGCCTATTTTTTAACAGATTCCAGCGCCATCTTTACAGATGCTGCCGAGAGTATCGTCAATGTTGTGGCCTCAGGTTTCGCATTTTATAGCATCTATCTTGCTGCGCAACCTAAAGATGAAAACCATCCTTATGGACATGGTAAAGTTGAGTTTTTCTCTGTTTTCCTTGAGGGCGGGCTGATCTTTATCGCTGGTGCGATTATTTTGGCCAAAGCCTGTTACAATATCTTTTTCCCAGCAGAAATTACGCATCTCGAACAAGGGATCTATTTGATTGGAATTACCTCGCTGATCAATTTTGCTGTGGGACTTTATATCATGAAAAGAGGGCGTGCCTTGGGATCCATTACTTTGGTGGCGGATGGCAAACACCTGCAGGTGGATGCTTACAGTACAATCGGCTTG
Organism: Sphingobacterium sp. ML3W; assembly: GCF_029542085.1. Classification (NCBI taxonomy): domain Bacteria; kingdom Pseudomonadati; phylum Bacteroidota; class Sphingobacteriia; order Sphingobacteriales; family Sphingobacteriaceae; genus Sphingobacterium; species Sphingobacterium sp. ML3W. The sequence goes on from NZ_CP107036.1 coordinate 5,927,513, forward strand.
ATATTGGGCTTAATTCTGATGAAGCTAACGGGATTCCAATGGATCGACGTGGTAATCTCTATTATATTGGGACTTTTTATCTTATTCAATGGCTACAAATTGCTTCGGCAGTCTATCGGTGGCCTGATGGATGAATCGGATACCGAACTTGTGCAGGATGTGGTGGGTATTTTGGAACGTAACCGTAAAGCGGAGTGGATTGATGTGCATAATCTTCGGGTGCAGCGCTATGGCAACGAACTGCATGTGGATTGCCATCTGACCTTGCCCAGTTACCTTGATTTAGTGAAGGTACACGATGAAATTTCGGCTGTCGATAAGATTGTCAATAAGGAAATGTCTGTTCGCACTGAGTTTTTTGTACATGCGGACCCTTGTCTCCCACAATGTTGCCGTTATTGCCAGGTGACGGACTGTCCAATACGTTCGGAACAATTTAAAGGTAAGATCGCCTGGAATATGGATAAGGTGACCCGCAACCAAAAGCATTTTTCCTACGCAGTGGCGGATTAAAAATGAAATATACTTGATTCTATAAATATGTATAAAAAAAGGTATCTTTGCCTTTTAGCAAAAGAGTTTAAAAATCCTATATGAAGCACATTCGTAATTTCTGTATTATTGCGCATATTGACCATGGCAAAAGTACTTTGGCAGATCGCCTTTTAGAGTATACCAATACCATCAGTCAACGCGAAGCACAGGCACAATTACTTGATAATATGGATTTGGAACGTGAACGTGGTATTACGATCAAGAGTCACGCCATCCAAATGAATTATACAAAAGATGGCCAGGAATATATCTTGAATCTAATTGATACTCCTGGGCACGTCGATTTTTCCTATGAAGTATCCCGTTCTATCGCAGCCTGTGAAGGGGCGTTGTTAATTGTGGATGCATCACAGGGGATTCAGGCGCAAACAATCTCAAACTTATATTTGGCTTTAGAGCATGACTTGGAAATCATCCCGATCTTAAATAAGATGGATCTTCCGGGCGCGATGCCTGAAGAGGTAAAAGATCAGATCGTCGATTTGATCGGTGGTGAACGTGATGCAATTATTCCTGCTTCTGGAAAGACAGGCCTTGGGGTTCCAGATATCCTGGAAGCTATTGTTGCACGGATTCCACACCCTGTAGGTGATGCTGATGCACCGCTACAAGCGTTGATCTTTGACTCTGTATTCAACTCATTCCGTGGTATCATGGCCTATTTCAAAGTTGAAAATGGCGAAATCCGTAAAGGGGACAGAGTAAAATTCGTAGCGACTGGCAAAGAGTATTTTGCGGATGAGATCGGTACGTTGAAGCTCAATCAAGTGCCAAAAGAAGTCATCAAGACAGGGGATGTAGGCTATATTATTTCTGGTATCAAGGAAGCTCGTGAGGTGAAAGTAGGGGATACCATTACCCATAAAGACCGCCCTTGCGGTGCGGCTATCCAAGGATTTGAAGAGGTGAAACCAATGGTCTTTGCTGGTATCTATCCTGTGGATACAGAAGACTACGAGGAATTGCGTGAATCCATGCACCGTCTGCAACTGAATGATGCTTCTTTGGTATTCGAACCGGAATCTTCAGCAGCTTTAGGTTTTGGTTTCCGTTGTGGTTTCTTGGGTATGCTCCACATGGAGATTATTCAGGAGCGCTTGGAAAGAGAGTTTGATATGACGGTAATTACTACCGTGCCCAACGTATCTTATAAAGCCTATATGACAAAGGATAAGGAAGAAGTGATCGTACACAATCCTTCAGACTTGCCTGATCCAAGTAAATTGGATTCAATTGAAGAACCTTATATCAAAGCAAATATTATTACGAAATCGGATTTCGTGGGGCCGATCATGTCTTTGTGTATTCAAAAACGTGGTACAATCATGAATCAGCATTACCTGACTTCGGATCGTGTGGAGTTGGTTTTTGAAATGCCAATGGGCGAGATTGTATTTGACTTCTATGACAAGTTGAAAACTATTTCCAAAGGTTACGCTTCATTTGACTATCATCAGATCGGTTACCGTACTTCGGATCTGGTTAAATTGGATATCCGATTGAACGATGAACCTGTGGATGCCTTGTCTTCCTTGATTCACCGTAGCAATGCCTACGATTTTGGTAAGAAAATCTGTGAGAAACTGAAAGAACTTCTACCTCGCCAGCAATTTGAGATCCGTATCCAGGCTTCTATCGGGGCGAAGATCATCGCACGTGAAACGATCTCCGCTTTGCGTAAGGATGTAACCGCCAAATGTTATGGTGGTGATATCTCACGTAAACGTAAATTGTTGGAAAAACAGAAAAAAGGTAAAAAACGCATGCGTCAGGTTGGGAACGTAGAAATTCCGCAATCTGCATTTATGGCGGTATTGAAATTGGATTAATAACATTTAAATTATATAAAATAAAGGAGCTCTTGGGCTCCTTTTAAATACAATCAAATCTCCTAAACATGAATCTATTAGATGGTAAACTAGTTTCCGAAAAAATCAAAGAACAGATTGCGCTGGACGCAGCCGAATTTACAACACAAACTGGCCGTAAACCGCATTTGGTGGCTATCCTTGTCGGTAATGATGGTGGTAGTGAGACCTACGTGGCCAGCAAAATGCGCAATTGTCAATTGGTCGGCTTTGAATCTACAAATATCCGTTACGATGAAAGTATCAGCGAAGAAGAATTGATCGCTAAGGTCAAAGAAATCAACAAAGATGATACGATCGACGGTCTGATCGTTCAATTGCCTTTACCAAAACATATTGATCCGGACAAAGTTACCGAAGCAATTGATTACCGCAAAGATGTGGATGGATTTCACCCGATCAACTTGGGGCGTATGCAACGTAATCTTCCTTGTTTTATCCCAGCGACACCTTATGGTATTATGCTGATGCTTGATTATTACAAAATTGAGACAGCGGGTAAACATGCTGTGGTTGTAGGTCGTAGCAATATTGTTGGTTCGCCGATAAGCATCTTATTGGCTCGCAATGCCAATCCTGGAAACTGTACTGTCACGTTAACACATAGCCGTACTAAAGATCTTAAAACTGAGGTCTTGCGTGGTGATATCGTCGTGGCGGCTATCGGTAGAAAGAATTTTGTTACTGCGAATATGGTCAAAGAGGGGGCAGTGGTAATTGATGTGGGTATCAATAGAGAAACCTCTACTGAAACAAAATCTGGATTTAAATTATATGGTGACGTGGACTTTGAACATGTAGCACCTAAAGCTTCCTGGATTACTCCGGTACCGGGTGGTGTTGGTTTGATGACTATCGTTGGATTATTGAAAAATACATTGGAAGCGGCGAAGGGAACAATTTACCCAAAACAATAAGTTTTTCTATTTGGCATAGAAGTTGTAAATTGAAGATTAGTTAATCATATCATTACAAACTTACATGAAAACATCATGCAGTTGATAGATTCCAAAATGGATAAATATAAGCTCTTGATGACTTCTTGCCATTAAAAAACAAATATTCTAATGAAAAAAATTGCACTTTTAGCAGTAGTAGCGGGAGCATTGGTAATGTCTTCTTGCAACAATTCAGAAAAAAAAGCATCAGATACAACAGATACTGCACAAACAGTAGGTGAACATGTAGATGCAGCAATAGCAGACTTAAAGAACGCGGAAGAAACTGCGCGTTTGAAAGCTGAGGAAGCTAAGAAAGCTTTAGATGAAGCAATTGCCAAAGGTGATAAGGCTGCAGAAGAGAAAGCTCGTGCGGCTTCGGAAGAGGCTAACACAGCTTGGGAGAAAACTAAAACTGCATTGCGTGATGCTGGTCAGGACGTAAAAGAAGGTTTGAAAGACGCGAAAGATGCTACGGTAGATGCAGCGAATAAAGCTGCTGACAAAACGAAAGATGTGGCTAAAGATGTAGCGGACGGTACTAAAAAAGTAGCCAATGATGTTGCTGATAAAACCAAGGATGTAGCGAAAGATGTTGCTTCCGGTACAAAAGAGGCTGCAAAAGATGTGAAAGATGCTTTTAAAAAGTAAATGACATAGCGGCCGCAAAACCAAAAATATTGATGAAGCGTTTAAAAACTAATTCGCTTATTTAAAAACATAAAGAACGGAGACTGAATCAGTCTCCGTTCTTTATGTTCTTTGGGCTCAATATCACCGATGTATCGTAGGAGGAGGGTTCATCAACATTACAGCAGGATACTCAATATCATTCTAGGTGGTTTACATGCTGAATGCACTAATCTGCATGGAAATAGAAACAGCAATCGGCCTACAGGTATGCTCTCATTTGGATACGATTTAACGCTAACGAATGACTATATCATCGTTGTGCTGCGGGCGGGCTAAATCCAATCGCAGCGAACAAATTATTTGTTGTAGTAATCCCATAGTAATTTGGAGAGATTGCGTGTCAACACTTCCGCAGCATTGGTTTTACCCCAGCTCTTATCCTGATTGTTTTTGGTGAATATACTGAATACATAGTCACCCTTAGGTGCATTGACCAAAATTACTTCGTTACGTACATCATCCAGGGAGCCAGTTTTAGAGGCTGCCTTGACTGTAGCTGGAATCTGGGAAAGCCCTCTTTCATCATAGAACATATTGCCCAGAAAACGATACATCCGATCAGAAGATTTTACGGAGACTACTTTTCCCTGACGGATCAAGGTTAGGAGATCTGCCATCTCTTTGGGTGTGGTCTGTCCCCAACCGTATTTTTCCCAATCAGCTTTTCTTCCTTCCGTTTGTGAATTGACACGGGTATGCTGTAATTGAAGGTCGCTCATCAACTTGTTGATTGCTATTCCACCACCAGCGAGCTTTTGATTCCAGATGCTTGTTACATTGTCACTATAGGAGAGCATGAGAGCGACAAGTGTTTTGAGATCAACTTTGCTACTGTCCTTAAAAAATTGCATCAGACCCGAGCCACCATACTTTTGACTTTCACGATAGACATACTCTTGGTCCAATTGCAGCTGTCCTTTTTCAATTTTATCAAAGACGCCCACTAAAATTGGGATCTTGACAACACTTGCTGTAGGAAAGATACTATCGGCTCCGATGTTAACTTCCTTGTGTTTCTTGAGGTCATGTACATAGATGCCTACTTCTCCCTGAAAATCCTGAATAAGCTGTTTTATCTGTTTTTCAAGTTTTTTATCTGTACTTCGTTTTTGCCCGAAAGAACACAAAGACAGGAATAGTAACGTAAATGATAGGAAAATTTTACTCATAGTCAGGTCTTTATCTGTATTAAATGTGGTGGATAATCGTTATTTTTATTGTTTAATGGGCTTAAGTTATGAATTATCCATGATTGGAAAGCACAAACATTGATGAAAATAACCTGGATATTCCATATAGCCTTTCAAAGACAGATTATTTGCATATGAAATTATTTATGATTTTGATCGGTTGTAAACCGAAAAATAGGCGTACAGAACAGCATGATATCTTTTTTGGAATCGGTAATGAACTGAAGGATTTTATAGAGCCAATTAAAGATTTCTGGCCTGATGCCGATGGTAAAATTCATATTGATGCTTACCGAGTGGTTAATAAGATCGGAGAGTATGAAATTAAGGTGGTAGAAAAAAATAATTCTATGGTGCCGGATACTGAGTTAAAATTATTTTTTGTCAACCTGGGAGGTTATAAGCCGAATGAGTTTGATGAATTTCATTACAAGGAACTGATTGTTGCCCCCAATTTGGCTAAAGCAACAGAGAAGGCCAAGCGCACAGTTTTTTGGAAGCACCATAGTACAGCTCACATTGATGATAAATATGGGTTGGATGTGGATGATATTTATGAAATAGAAGATCTGTTGCTTGATGCGGATAAAGTAAAATATCATATTCAGATTGTTCCCAAAACCGGGTTGAAAGAAGATGTAGTTGCAAATGGCTATTTTAAGTTGAGCGCATTATAGTTTAATTTGGCGGGCGAACTCAAAAATATATACTTAGATATAAACAAATCGGGCTTCTTTTTTAGGAAGCCCGATTTGTTTATATGGAAACAAGTATCAATAGATCGTGTTTTCTCTATTATTCTATACCTTGTTGATCTCGGTGTTGTTTGCGGATAACACTATGCTTTTTACCGTACACAAAGTAAATCAATAGACCTAGGGCTAACCAGATTGCCAGACGTTCCCAGCTTTCGATAGGTAGTGAGGCCATCATCAGTACACAGACAATGATACCCATAACTGGAACAAAAGGCACTAAAGGTGTTTTGAATGGACGTTCTAGATTGGGATCGGTTTTGCGGAGGACCAATATACCTACACAAACCAATGTAAAGGCAAATAAGGTACCGATACTCACCATGTGACCAAGGTCGGAGACAGGAACAAATCCAGCGAAGATACTTACGAATACCATAAAGATTGCATTTGTTTTCCAAGGGGTCTGTCTTTTGGAAAGATCAGAAAATATTTTTGGAAGCAAGCCATCTTTACTCATGGAGTAGAATACCCGGCTTTGTCCAAGTAACATGACAAGAATAACAGATGTATAACCTGCAATAATCGTAATAATTAATGCTGTATTCAGAAAATGATATCCTGTTTTCGCAAATGCTGTGGCTACTGGTTTGGCGTCGCCTTTAAACATGGTATAATTTTCAATACCTGTCATTACATAGGAGAACAATACATAAAGAAGGGTACAGATAATCAATGATCCGATGATACCAATTGGCATTCCTTTTTTCGGATTTTTCGCCTCTTGGGCAGCCGTACTTACAGCATCAAAACCAATGAAAGCAAAGAATACAACACCCGCCGCACGCAATACACCGCTGATTCCAAAATGACCGAAGTCATCGCTCTTTAGAAAAGCCCAAAAGCCTTGCTGTCCATTTTTGACCATTTCCTCACCAGCATTTACCGGGATAAAAGGATCGTGGTTTGCAGGGTTGATAAAGCTCCATCCCAATGCAATAAAAATCAATACAACGCCTACCTTTAAGATTACTAGGATATTGTTTACACGCGATGATTCCTGTGTTCCACGCATTAATAGCAGAGAAAGCAAACATACAATAATGATGGCTGGTAAATTAACCATACCACCTTCCCAGGGGCCTTTTAGCAGCGCGTCGGGTAGATGGATGTGGAAAATCATCAGGAGCTGATTAAAGTATTGCGACCAACTGACGGCTACAGTAGCACCCGCTAGTGCGTACTCCAATACAAGATCCCATCCGATGATCCAGGCAACGAATTCACCCATCGTTGCGTAAGAATAGGTGTAGGCGCTTCCAGCGACCGGAATCATGGATGCAAATTCGGCGTAACAGAGACCTGCAAAAGCACAACCAACGGCAGCGATAATAAAAGATAGGATAACAGCGGGACCAGCATTCTCTGCAGCAGCAATTCCGGTTAGGGAAAATAGTCCTGCTCCAATGATAGCTCCAACGCCTAGCGCAATTAATCCGCCACTTGTTAATGTTCGTTTCAGTGTATGTTCACCATTTTCATTTGCCTCAGCAATCAGTTTAGGAATCGATTTTTTAAATAGCATAGGATTAATTCTTTTTCGATTATTTAGCTTTTTAATTGTTTAATTAATGTCAAATATAAATGATATCAACGACAAAAGGGAAGATTGCGCTTCCCTTTTGTAATAAAATTTTGTATAAAATCTAAATCAAACGATTGTAGCGCTATTAGTAGGCAGCTGTAAAACGTTTGTTTGTAAACTGTTTGTTCTCGATCTCGTCCACGATGGCGACGGCAAGATCTTCAACTGATAGTCTCGAGCGCCCTTCTTGATCAAATACTGGTGCATCCAACCCCGTGCGATAATTGCCCGTGCGTGTACCGCCAGCATGCGGATTCATCTCGATGGCAGGGCTGATCATGGTCCAGTTTAGTTGTTCTTCCTTGCGAATGGTATCAAGATAATCTGCGGCAGCCAAAGCTCCGGGTTTGATTTCCTGAGGGAAATCTGGTGAATCGACCAGACGATTGCCATCAATTAATAAGCTTCCAGCTCCACCAACAACAATAAATCGTTTAATGCCTGCATCCTTAACGGCTTGTTGAATTGCTAAAGCGCCCTTGGTAAAATCTTCGTAAAGGTTAGGGTTAGTCCAGCCCGCATTAAACGCGGAAATAACTACATCGGCGCCTGTTAAAGCATTTACCAACTGTTCATGATTGTTGATGTCAACTTGTACTTTCGTTATTTTGTCGTTTGATGGAATGCTATCTGTATGACGAGCAAGTGCTACGACTTGGTAGTTGCGGTCAACCAATTCTTTGACAAGATGTGTTCCTACGTATCCTGTGGATCCAATTACTGCTACTTTCATGTGTGTTTTTAATTAAATGTTTTACTAAAATCTACCAGCGTCATTTTTCCCAAACGCGCTACAATATCAGTGTCGACTTCCTGATAAAGATCCTGCAATTTGGCATTGATGTTTTTACCTACAATACAAGCTGGATTGGGATTGTTGAATTTACCCAATAGCTCATTTTGTTTTGTACTTTGATAGATGTCTGCAAGGCTGATGCGCTCTTTTTCCTTGTTTATGCGAATCCCTCCGCCTTTGCCCTCTTTACTGACTAGTAAAGCTGCTGCTTTCAGCGAAGCGATCTCCTTGCGGACTACAACAGCATTTACCTGGATGCTTGACGCGATGTATTCGGAAGAGAGCCACTGTTCGGACTCCTCCAATTGTGCTAAGACCATAATATGTAAAGCTGTTGCAAATCTCAAGTTGTGTAACATCCTGTTGCTGATTTTTTTAATTTTGATAACACAAAGGTAATGCAAAAGGTTTTAAACTGAAATAAAAAATATTACAGTTTAAAACCTTCTGACAATCACATGATAAAAAGTATCGTTTTTTATTTTTTCTCGTTAAATTTCTTGTAACTATCCATGATATAGACCCGCAGTGTTTCTATGCTGCTGTTTTGGATAAACTGATATGAAGGTCTAAATCTTTCTTTAAATAATGCTAGTTCGGAAGCGTTCAGAGGCGTCAGCTCTTTGATGAGATTATCAGTAAACTTCCGGTCAACGGCTCTTTTTTCCATTTCCGCTACGAGAAGTTTGTAGTTTGAGCGTGCTTGTTTACCTTCCTTGCTAAATATGCGACTGGGAGAGATGCGGATCCCGCCGCGGTTTTTGCTAGCATCCGAATATTTTCCGGCTTCTTTTTCCCGTTGAATTTCAGCTGCAAGTCTACTGTCAGTCATCCGTTCGACGATAACCTGGCTCAATTCGATAGGGGTATTTATCCTGTTCAAATAGACTCTCCGTAGACTTGTATCATAAATAAATACAGTATCTTGTTCATACCCGTTCGCTTTGATCAATAAGAGATCATTGATATCGGCATCGATGGCAAATGATCCATCCCTGTTGGTCTGAACTTCTACTTTGCTCCTTAAATTCTGGATCTGCGCAGCTTCTATCTTTTCTCCGCTGACAAGCTCCATAATAATACCTTTGGTTTTTTCCTGTGCAAATAGTTGTCCGGAGACCAATGTAATCAATAAGCAGCTTAGAATCGTTTGTATTACTTTCATGGGGATATATATTATATACATAAATGAGCTTGTTACCTTCCGTTTTTATTCGTTTATCGCAATAAAACCATTATGAACAGTTTTTTGATCACAATGGTTTCATAACATAGCATTTCCTTATCAAAAATAACGAATAGATTTTGAATTATCGCGCTAATTTGCCTTCCATGTATTATTGTCCGGATTCTTGTCTGGCATCACATCATCGGGATCTAATTGGACAGACTGTAAAGCTTCGTTTGTTGCAATTTTAAATTGCCATACATTGTTTCTTTCCCAGATTTCCACGGGTAGTTTTTTTCTTATTTTTTTACCCGATACGGTGGTTGCCTCAACAATAATAGGCATTGGCAATTTTTCCAGATTCTCCACAGTAACCAGTGCGCCAAGCATAGGCTGATTGTTGACATAGGAAACAGCCTTGATCGCTTGATCCATTTGCCAGTTGTTGACAAACCATCCCCGCCAAAACCAATTGAGGTTTTCACCGGTTCCGTTTTCGATCGCTTTAAAGAAATCTTCTGGTGTCGGGTGTTTAAAAGCCCACTCCTGGATGTATTTTTTAAAGGCGTAATCGAAGCGCTCTTTGCCAATAATCTCATTGCGCAATAATTTTAGTCCATAGGCTGGTTTGTAATACACAAGAGCACCGATATTACGCTCTTTCATATTTTGCGGTGTACTCATAATTGGCTCGAGATTCTGTGATGTGAAAATATACGAGCGGCTAGCCTGAGGACGATGATATTCACCTTTATTAAATTCTTGTGTCGCTAACTCATTGATAAAAGTATTGAACCCTTCATCCATCCAGCCATGTTCACGTTCGTTGGACGCGACAATCATTGGGAACCAGTTGTGGCCAAACTCGTGATTGGTCACCCCCCAGAGTGAGCCTGCCTTGGCTTGATTGCCACAGAATGAAAGGGCTGGATATTCCATACCGCCTACGTTGGATGCAACATTTACGGCTACAGGATAGGGGTATTCAAACCAGTTTTTGGAATAAATTTCGATGGCAGCTTTGGTGTATTCTGTTGAACGCTCCCAAGCATTGTTGCTATTACTTTCTACAGGATAAGCCGACAGCGCAAGGGCTTTTTTGCCACTTGGTAGATTGATCTTGGCGCCGTCTAATATAAAGGCAGTAGAGGATGCCCATGCAATATCCTGTGCATTGTTGAGCTGATATTTCCAGGTCAACGCTTTTTTGCTTGGTCTGGAACTTTTTGCGGTCACTTCTTCCGCTGAGCGAATCAATACCGTTTCATCACTGCGCAACGCCAGTTGATATCTTTTGAATTGGTCTGCTGTAAATACCTCCTGTGGATTTAAGAGCTCACCTCCTAGAACAACGATATGATTAGCAGGTGCTGTGATTTCTACCTGATAATTGCCAAATTCGCGATAGAATTCTCCGGGTCCTGTATAAGGCAATGTATTCCATCCTCTAATGTCATCATATACACAAAGTCGGGGAAACCATTGCGCAATAGCATAGATTTTTCCATTTTTGGTGTCAAGGATACCCGTACGGTCAGCACCATATTGTGGCACGGTATATTGGTAAGTAATCTTGAATGTAATTTTTCCACCCTTACTTTTCAGCGCGGCCGGTAGTCGCAGCTGCATACGTGTATCATCAATAATATGCTCTATGGTTTTTCCGTTGACATCGGTGACAGACTGGATCTGGTAACCGCCATCAAATTTGGAGTTTCCATCGCCATATCGGCTATTGGTCAATGGGGAAATCAACTGGCCACGGCCATGTTGTGAAAACATGTTTTGGTCTAATTGAAGCCAAAGGTAATCCATATTGTCAGGACTATTGTTACTATAGGTAATCTCCACTGCACCAGTTACCTGATCATTTTGGTCGTTTAGTGATGCCTGTATCTTGTAGTCCGCAGCATTTTGCCAATATCCGGGCCCGGGCTTACCGGCCGCAGAACGATAATCATTTCCATTGTTATTGAAAAACAAGGGTGCAAAAGCTTCAGTATAACTATAGTTGGATGTTTTTTCCTGGGAAAAGGACGGCAAAGCATAGCTTAAGGCAACAAGGCTCAAAGAAGCCAATGCAAGTCTTTTCATCATATCTGTTCGTATTAAATTATGTTTATTGGTCACAATATACAATGAAAAGTACATAAGGCAAAAAAAAGCTCCTTTTTAGGGAGCTTGTAACAATTATTTTAAGTTGCTGTTGTAATCGTCTTCACTGAATCCGAGTAAAATACCCTTACCATGTTCGATCACAGGACGTTTGATCATACTGGTATTTGCTTTTAATACATTATTGGCACTGTTTGCGTCAATGACCCCTGCTTGTTCTTCTGCGGTCAGTTTTTTCCAGGTAGTACCCTTTTTGTTGACCAGTGATTGCCAGTCAACCTTTTTCTCCCATTCTTGTAGTTTTTCATCACTGACACCTTCTTTTTTGAAGTCATGAAATTGATAGGCAATCTGATTGTCTTCTAACCATGTCAAGGCTTTTTTTACTGTGTTACAATTTTTGATACCGTATACCTGTAGCATAATGATTACAATATTAGTGAGCTCAAATTTAAATAATCCATGATGCATTTCACGCCTTATCAGACCAGTTTTTTTGTTGAATAGTTAGACAGTTTAGGGCGTTTGTGAGCGTTTGCATGTCAATCTATCTGATTTGGCTTGAATTTGCCTTGCTGGATAAACTACATATTGGATGACGAAAGCTGTCTGCTTTATTACCGTACAAGGATTATGGTAACAAATAATTGATAGTGTATTTAGTACACTTTAAAAATTAGGAAGTGATAATTATTTTTAATAATTTAGTAGCTTCAAGAGTTAATAAAGATTAAAATAAATCAATAACAGTAATATGAGCCTAAAAGATTTTAAAGGTGTATTGACGGGAGATCAAGTACAAGAGTTGTTTGAAGTTGCAAAGAAACACAAATTTGCTTTGCCTGCGGTAAACATTATCGGAACAAATTCTATCAATGCGGTAATGGAAACTGCTAAAGCAGTAAACTCTCCTGTAATTATTCAATTGTCAAATGGTGGTGCACAATTCTATGCGGGTAAAACATTAAATAATGACAACTTGCAAGCTTGTGTATTGGGTGCGGTATCTGCAGCACAACACGTGCATTTATTGGCAGAGCACTACGGTGTTGCGGTAATTTTGCACACCGATCACGCTGCTAAAAAACTTTTACCTTGGATCGACGGTTTGTTGGACGCTGGTGAGAAATTCTTTGCACAACACGGTAAACCATTGTTCTCTTCACATATGTTGGATCTATCTGAAGAACCAATCGAAGAGAATATCGAAATTTCTGCAAAATACTTAGCACGTATGAAACCACTAGGTATGACTGTAGAGATCGAATTAGGTGTTACAGGGGGAGAAGAAGATGGTGTTGACAACTCAGATGTGGACAGCTCTAAATTATACACACAACCAGAAGAGGTTGCTTACGCATACGAAGAATTGTCTAAAGTATCTGACAAATTTACAGTTGCTGCAGCATTCGGTAACGTACATGGTGTCTACAAACCAGGTAATGTAAAATTACAACCGGTGATCTTACACAATTCTCAAGAATATATCCGCGAAAAATACAAGCTTGCTGCTGAAAAACCAGTGAACTTTGTATTCCACGGTGGATCTGGTTCTTCTCCAGAGGAAATTGCTGAGGCAATCTCTTATGGTGCGATCAAAATGAACATCGATACAGATATGCAATGGGCATTTTGGGATGGTGTAAGAGGTTACGAAGCTAAAAACCACGATTATTTGCAAGGACAGATCGGAAACCCTGAAGGTGCAGATTCTCCAAACAAGAAATATTACGATCCACGTGTATGGTTGCGTAAAGGTGAAGAAACATTTGTTGCTCGCTTGAAAGAAGCATTTGCTGATTTGAATGCAGTAGACGTAAACAGCAAATTGTAAGCTGAAAAAAATATATGATAAATATGAGGTGTCCTGGATTATAGGACACCTTTTTTTGTCAAAATAGGTTAAAAAAGGGGCTTAATAGTCATGATTGGCGTGTTTTTTGACATTAAGAAATTCGAATAAGTCAGGATGAATATGCAATCCCTGTGGACAATATAAGTCGCGATACGGCAGAGAAGTATATCAAAAAGGTGAAAATATAGATAAAACAGCTATGAAATTTTTAGGCATCAGTGCATTTCTTTTATTAATGACCCAAGTCGGTTTCGGACAGGCGAAACAAAATGTAGGCGATTTTAGTTCAGTTGTTGCTACAGATAAAATACAGGTAGAACTGATCAAATCCAATGAATCTCTGGTGACCTTTGAAGGGCAGAACCACGAGAATGTAAAGGTAGTCAATACAAATGGTGCCTTGGTCCTAAAAATGAATACCTTGAATATGTTGCAAGGGGGCAATATCTCTGTAAAAGTGTATTATAAAAGCTTGAAAAATATTGAGGCTAAAAAAGGAGCTAAGGTATTTGCCACATCAAATAATGTCGTGTCATCTGAGCAGCTAAAACTCTATGCATCAGAGGGTGGGTTGTTGGACCTTTATGCTGATGTAAAAAATGCTGAAGTGAAAGTGACCTCAGGAGCAACGATAGCACTCTATGGTAAAGCAGATAGACAGGAAATTATTTCTAATTTTGGGGGTAAATATGAAGGGAAAGATTTTAAAACTAAAACCACTATAGTAACAGTGAACGGCGGCGGAAAAGCTGAAGTCAATGTGGTCGATTCTATCGAAACAAAAACGCGTGGTGGTGGTACAATAGATGTATATGGCAAGCCAGAACAGCGTGTAGAAAAGAAAATGGCGGGTGGAACAGTCAACTTCAAATAAGAAACTGTCTTGATTTTGTCAATTTTGATCGTGCGTATTTTTGATCAAAATTGACAAAATTTAAAGAAAGTTTAAGTTAAAAGATCAAATAAAAGGTTTTAGACTAAGATTTTCCTAACTATGTGTTTAACCTTTTTGTTGAAAAGGTCAAATATTTTGTTTTTCTAGTCTTGAACCTTCTTCATTTGTGCTTAAAATACGTATTTTTGTGAGGGAATAATAAAAATAGTATTATGGCAAAGCGTAATTATGTTTCAAATTCTACGGAATCTACGCGCATGTTCAAAAATGACTTTTTGGAGTCTTTGACGAAAGTGCACTGGAGTGTACCTTTGATTTTCTATGTACCCGTAGTTGTTTTCTTTTCGTATAAAGCTCTGGTTTGGGGAGAGATTTCCCTAATGACATATCTTGGGTACTTTGTTTTTGGTTTGGCATTTTGGACAGCATTTGAATATGCACTCCACCGCTGGGTATTCCACTTTCATCCGACCTCAGAGTGGGGGAAACGGATCGCTTTCATTTTTCACGGTGTACATCATGACTATCCCAGAGACCGGATGCGCTTGGTAATGCCTTTATCGGCAAGTATCCCTTTGGCAGCGCTGGTATATTTTGGATTTACATTGTTCTTTTCAAATGAGTTTATCCTGGCTTGCTTTTTCTCCGGATTTATGATTGGATACCTGATCTATGATGAATGTCACTATGCCATGCACCATGCTAACTTTAAGAGTGGAATTTTCAAACGCATTAAACAGCATCATATGTTACATCACTATTCGGATCCTGAAAAAGGATTTGGTGTGAGCTCGTCATTATGGGATGAAATATTACGTTCAGGTTTCGAAGAAAAAGAGCCCAAAAAAGAAACATCGACACTAAAAGAAGAAAAAGCATAACGCTTTTCTATTGATTATAAAAAAGCCTTTGGAATAATTCCAGAGGCTTTTTTTGTGGGCAATATTTATTGGTGGGCGAATTTGAATTTTTAAAATGCCAACTAAAAGAGAACGCTTTTTGATCGTGTTTAATCCCTCCTCTAAATTGTTTTTGTAATGTTATTTATTGTTAATAATTTTGTTAGATAAAACTAACTTATTATTTTTATTTGTAAAATAACAAAAACAATAATGGAATATGTGATCATACTATTGGAGGAAAATAGAAAAAGGCTAGAACGTCATGTTCGTGATACCAATCTCATGAAGGCTGATATTCAATTGGCAACCAAAGAAATGCAGCAGATTGGTCAATTGAAACGAGCGATAAAAATTTTAAAACAGAAAGCAAAAAGCTATGGTCAATAGTGATCTACGCGCTATAGAGCAGTATTGGCAAACCTTAACACTTTCAAGCAATGTGCTTTATAATGCTGATAAATTTGAGGAGGCCTTATCAAGCTATCAGTGTGCTTTGGCTAGTGCGGAGCTATTGAATAACCATCTTACAGACTGTATTTGCGTGGAAGTTCCCGTTATGCAGGTCTATATTATCTCATGCAATAATCTCGCAAATACTTATATTGCTTTAGGCGATTTCGAGCAGGCTGATCGTATGTTTAAGCGTGTGTTATATTATTTGTTACATCTTGTTGTTCATGCTCAACTCGATCAGAATGAGATTCAATCCGAACTGAAAAGAGCGACATCAGCCTATCAGCAATTTGCTGAAAAAACAAATATGGAGAAGCATAAGAGAGCACTTTTTTTTGATTTATTCAAGGAACAATTATTTGAATGCGAATAATCAATTAAATTTAGGTTATACAGCGTAGATTAGCTATCCCTTTAAAACAAAATACCGCAAAGCATTATTTTGTCTATGGAGAGCTACAAATAGATATGATAGGTGATTATTTATGCAGTACTCCTTCAATAAATCTCATCGATGTGGTGTGCTGGTTCTAAGTTCGCTTCGGGTAGCTATCCGCTAAAACAATAAATAATACGAGTAATGGCAAAATTATTTTTAGTCCGTCACGGACAATCGCAATGGAATCTTGAGAATCGTTTTACCGGCTGGCAAAATATTGATATTACAGCCTTGGGACAACAAGAAGCGCGACAAGCTGGGAAAGCGTTAATGAATGAATCAATCGATATCGTATTTACCTCTACATTGATCCGGGCCCAACATACTTTGCAGATCATTCTCGACGAAATCGGAAAGCCTAATATTCCGATTATCATTGATGCTGCACTGAATGAGCGGAGTTACGGAAACTTAGAAGGACTAAATAAGGATGAAACCGCTGAAAAATATGGTGTGGAACAAGTCCATATCTGGCGAAGATCTTTTGATGTAGCTCCTCCTGGAGGTGAAAGCTTAAAAGATACCTACGATCGGGTGATACCGTATTTTGAAAATTTCATACAGCCAACCTTGGACGCAGGTAAAAATGTTCTTATTGTTGCACACGGTAACAGTCTAAGAGCGCTCATTATGTATCTGGAACATCTCAACCCGGTACAGATCCTTGAGCGGGAAATAGCAACCGGAGATCCCATTACATATCAATGGGATCACAATAATAAAATCATATAATAGTCGGATTTTGTAGCTAAGGTTTAGTTCGAATAGACTTAACTGTTTGCAAACAATCAGCACGGTATATGGACAGGCATCATAGGTCAAAACATTAGGCAAAAAAGTACCAAACTTTTGTTATCAGGAAGCATACAATCAGGCCATAAAATACGGGTAGCAATGTCGCTACTGCGGTCCATTTGCGACTTCCTGTTTCCTTATAAATAGTGTATATTGTCGTGCTGCAGGGATTGTGTAGGAGACTGAACGGCATCAAATTAATGGCGGTCAATGTTGTCCACCCACCCGCATGTAATAGGGTGGACACCTCATTTGCTGAGCCTTCAAACAATACACCCGTACCTGCTCCGGTACTCCCTACCGTGAGCGCAGTTAACATGAGTATGGTCGGGATAACAATTTCATTCGCTGGAATGGCAACGATATAAGCCAATAAAATAACACCATTTAGACCTATAAATAAGCCCATCGGGTCGAGGCCATGAATGAGCCAGAGCGCTATATTTTGATCAGCGATATGAATGTTGCAGATCAACCAAATAATGGCACCAGCGGGTGCAGCAAAGATGATCGCACGCCATAAAACGATCAATGTGCGATCGATAAATGAGCTGTATAATGTCTGAAAGAATCTCGGTGGCCGATAAGGGGGCAGTTCCAGTGTAAAGAAGGAGGATTCTCCCTTGAGCAATGTTTTTGACAAGAGCCAAGAGGTGAAAAATGTAAATGCAATACCAAGTATTGCAATGAAAATTACAGCTAACATGGCGACGGAACCAGACCATTTGGCAGGAACTAAAATACCTAAAAAAAGACTGGCGATCAAAATCTGTGTGGGCCATCTTCCATTACACAGTGAGAAGTTATTGGTGATAATAGCAATCAATTTTTCGCGGGGGCTGTTAATGATCCTTGTCGCAACAACACCTGCAGCATTGCAGCCAAAACCCATACTCATGGTCAGTGCCTGTTTGCCATGAGCACCGGCTTTTTTGAATATCCGGTCTAGATTGAATGCAACCCTAGGGAGATAACCAAAATCCTCCAACAATGTAAATAATGGAAAGAAGATCGCCATGGGTGGGAGCATGACCGATATGACCCAGGCAGTAGCCAGATAGATCCCGTCAATAAGAAAACCACTGAGCCAAATAGGGGTACCAATGTCTATTGACCTTTCCTTTAAAAACGGATAAACATCATCCAACAATAGTGTTGATAATATTTGTGATGGATAATTTGCCCCTGTGATAGTGAGCCACAGGATCAATCCGAGCAGCATGAACATAATCGGAAATCCCCAGATTCAGTGGGTGACGATATGGTCAATACTGCGGTCCAGTCGAAACGAGTAGCTGCTCGAATCTGTAGAAACATGGTCTTTTACCAGTTTGCTTGCTTTTGCATAGATGGCTTCAACCAGCTCATTTCGATAATTATTTCCTAATTTAAACTGATATGCTGTGGCGCGATGCAATATGGGGGTTAAGTTCTCTCTGTCAATGGCGGAGGATAATTGCCCCTTTTGTAAGGCATCAATAATATGTTTATCATCTTCGATCAGGCGCATAACCAGCCAATTTATAGGGGTTAGCTTAGTGTCCAGTGCATGGAGATCTTTAGCTATTGTCGCAACTGCGGTGCCGGTTTGCTTTGTCAACTGAAAAGAGGTCGTTTTTGTGGGGAGGAAACTACCGTCAGCGACTTGATGGATGGCCGCCAAAAGGTCGGAAAGGCCTTCTTTGGTACGGGCGCTGGTAGCGATAACGGGAATGCCGAGATCCTTTGACAGGGTTCGTACATCAATCGCTATCCGATGACGCCGTGCCTCATCCATCAGGTTAAGACATAGAACCGCTTTGTTGCTAATTTCGAGGATTTGCAGAACTAGACTGAAATTGCGTAGCAACCTGCTGGCATCGACGACAATGACCGTGACATCGGGTTGGCCAAATAGGATAAAATCTCGAGCGACCTCTTCATCTTCGGATGTAGAAAGTAAGGAGTAGGTGCCGGGGAGATCAATGATTTTAAATTTATCGCCTTTATGCGAATAACTTCCTTCTGCTCGTGTAACAGTTTTGCCCGGCCAGTTTCCCGTATGCTGTTTTAATCCAGTTAGTGCGTTAAAAATAGAACTCTTGCCTGTATTTGGATTTCCGGCTAAAGCTATGGTGTAGGTGGAATTTCCCAAATTTGTTCCCCATTGTTTTAGATCTGAAATGGGATTCAGCTGGCAGGTTTCGCATGCTGTATGGTTTTTCATTATCATCTATTTATGGGTAATCAATACATGTAAGGCATCTTCTTTGCGAAGTGAAATCTGGGTACCGTGTATATTATAGGCGATCGGATCACCTAGCGGACTTATATTCTGGATGCTTATTTCAGCGCCTTTGACGAAGCCTAGATCAAGTAATCGCTGCCGGATTTCCTGGCGACAGTCTGTCGCTATTCCAGCGATGCTTGCAAGCTCTCCTTTTTTTAATAACCCCAATGTGATCACCTGATTGTTTATCATTACTTATTTTGTTTTTAGTTTTACTAAATTATAAAATTAGATTAGACTAACAAAATGTAGCGTTATATTTTAATCAAAAGATGCAAATGGGTGATGTGCCGAAGAGGTTTTAGGGCTATTAAAAAAAATGGGAGTCCTATGTTCAGACTCCTGGCAAGTATGGATGAGGGACCCGAAAATACGGAAGCGTTATTATTACGAACTGGGGCGCACAAGTAGTGTAGCGGTTACTTTACTACTGAGTACTTCTGAAGTTCGATCGCCATAACTGACTGTTAAACTGTTGTCGAAGGGCTCAATGGAAAAGATGGTTAATGTTGTGCCCAATTCGAGATCTTTGGCGCTCAGGTATTGTAACAATTCTTTGGAAGAGGGTTGTACAGCCATTAACGTCACTACATCTCCAGTTTTGCATGTATCGAGAAAGATATAGCTTTCCGAACGCATTACGCCGTTATGGTCAGGGATTGGTGAGCCATGGGGGTCTACTGTGGGGTAACCCAATAATTGATCCATCTTGGTGAAAAATTCTGGCGAATGGATGTGCTCGATCTGTTCCGCAATCTGGTGAACTTCGTCCCATGCAAAACCCATTTTTTCAACGAGATACATTTCGGTAAGTCGATGCTTGCGAATGATAAGCGCAGCTTCTTTCTTTCCTTCTTCTGTGAGCTTGAGAGGTTTATAGCTTTCGTAATGGACAAAACCTTTTTCGGATAGCTTTTTCATCATACTATTTACCGTTGGCATTTTGATGTCCAGTCGTTTACTGATCTCATTGACACTGGCCTCGCCTTTGAGGTAGGTCAGATTGTATAATGCTTTTAGATAGTTCTCTTCAGTCTGTGATATCATAGTTCAAATTTACCAAATATTAGTTGTGTCTAATAGCAATGTTAGAAATTATTTTGTTAGTATAATCTAACTTATTAGATTTGTAATTCTAAATTTATAATTAATCAAAACAAAACAATGATGACGGGATCCAGAGTTCTCTTAACAACAGTATTCATGCTGATCGGATTTATTTCCTTTGGGCAGACAGGTAAGGTAGTAGGTAAAATTTATGATAGCAATGGACTTCCGCTGAAGTCGGTATCTGTGGCTATCCCTCTTCTTAAGATGAGCACCAAATCCAATGAGCTTGGAAAATTCGCATTGGAAAAGATTCCCTATGGTACTTGGGAAGTAGAAGTGAAGCATATTGGTTTTAATACTTATCGCGATTCGATCAGGATCGAGCATGTATCTGAGACCAGGGATATCCGTTTAAATGGTTCCATCTTTTTACTGGATGAAATTGTGGTCACTGGAACGAAGACATTTAAACGAAAAACTGAAAGTCCGGTGATCGTCAATATTTTGGATAGTAAAACCCTGGACAACCTACAGGTATGTAATCTTTCGGAGGGACTGAAATTTCAACCGGGCTTGCGGGTGGAAACAGACTGTCAGACCTGTAACTACACTCAATTGCGGATGAATGGACTCCAGGGGGGATATTCGCAGATACTGATCAATGGGCGACCTATTTTCAGTCCTTTGATGGGACTTTATGGGATGGAGCAACTGCCTGTCAATATGATCGAAAAGATTGAGGTGGTTCGAGGCGGTGGTTCTTCATTATATGGTTCAAGTGCAATAGGGGGGACTGTCAATGTGATCACCAAATTACCGAAGCAGAGTGGTTATGAAGTCAATTCTTTCTATCAAAGTATTGATGGAAAAACAAGTGATTTTAATCTTGGCGGAAATGCCACCTTGGTCAATGAAAAGGGGAACGCAGGAACATCCTTTTTCTTCAATAAGCGCGATCGCGGCTTTTACGATGCAAATGGTGATAATTTTTCGGAAATACCTAAAATTGAAAATACCTCCTTCGGTATCAACTCATTCTATCGGTTTTCAGACAATCAAAAATTGGAAGTCTCCTTGAGCAATCTGAACGAATATAGATTTGGGGGGGAGATGACGAAAAAGCCCGCCTACCTTACACTTCAGTCCGAAGAACGTACCCATAAAATATGGATGGGAAGCGCGGATTATCAAATTAATTTTAATCAGGATAAATCTTCATTGATCTTCTATACCGCTTTTCAAAACACCAATAGGAAGCACTATACCGGAATATTCCCGGATAGTCCAGAAGAGATTGAAAATCATCTCAAAAATCCACCTTATGGCGATTCAAAGACAACAACATTACAGGGCGGTTTTCAATTGAACCACGAAATCAGCAACTTTTTGAACCATCGGAATGTGCTGACGATTGGATCTGAATATGTGTCCGATAAGGTTTACGATGAAATTCCAAGTTATAACTATTTGGTGGATCAGCATACGAAAGATTGGGGGAGTTTTTTTCAGAGTGACTGGGACTTTGCGGAGAAATTTAACTTGCTATCTGGTGTTCGTGTGGATAAACATAATCTATTGGACAAAGTGATCGTCAGTCCACGTGTGGCACTGTTATATAAACATGCGGCTAATACGCAGTTTCGCCTAAGCTATGGAACCGGTTTTCGGGCGCCACAGGCTTTTGATACAGATCTTCATATTGCTTTTGCGGGTGGAGGTGTTTCACGTGTTCAATTAGCTCCAGATCTTCGGGCGGAACGATCAAAAAGTTTCAGCGGCTCGGTAAACTATGATAAAACCACGGAGAAATGGATTGCGGGTTTTACATTGGAGGGATTCTATACACAACTGAAAAATGCCTTTGTACTTGAGGAAATCGGTACGGACGACTTTGGTAAGGTGTTTGAAAAACGTAATGGGAATAATGCGAAGGTAGCAGGGACTACACTTGAATTGCGTGCCAATTATAATAAAAAGGTGCAACTGGAGACCGGCTTTACCTTGCAACAGAGCAAATATGAAAATCCTGTATCTTACCTGGAGGGTATAGAAGCTACCAGATCATTCTTGAGAACACCAGATGAATATGGTTTTGCGAACCTCAATATTACACCGGATAAACGTTGGACAATCAATCTGAATTATGTGTATACAGGTAAGATGAAGATCGCTCATGCCGGTGGTGCGGACAATTTTCCGGAAGATCAAATGGTTCATACAAAAGCATTTTCAGAGGTAAATAGTAAAGTGTCACATACTTTTAGTCTGTCAAAATTTAAAAATGTGATCGAAGTCTATGGTGGGGTGAAGAATATTTTTAACGCTTACCAGCATGATTTTGATACAGGTAAAAATAGGGATAGCAATTACATTTACGGTCCTAATATGCCCCGAACTTTCTTTGTTGGGTTAAAGATAAAGACACCTTAAGTAGATTGATAAGAGTGTAATATTGGATCTGTGCAAAATATTTCAATCTAGTTACGCTTAAAGAAATATTTTTAATCTAATTTAGTGCTATCTCATTAGAGGGATAATTATTAACCAGATGCAAAAGAAAATAGTCCTTTTTTTACTGATTTTAACCGGTTTTTTTGTCCGGTCCTATGCCCAGGTCTCATCGGTGAGTCAACTTGCCAATGCATTTTTAGATACTGTCCAGCGGCATGCATATAATGGGGCGTTGATCAAATGGGATTCTATTCGGCCCCTTTTTATTGAACAGACAAAGATAATGTCGGATATTAATGCATTGGAACCTCATTTTAAAAAGATCTTAAGTCAATTAAAGGATGGTCATTCCGATCTTTATTTTGAGAAAGTTGATCAAAATCAGGAGGCTGAACAGGAATTATTTGTAAGAATGGCGGGCATGACCGATAAGGACGCCGGTTTTCCACCCAAAGTTTTCAGTCACTTTATGACGAAAGACCAATATGCTTATATTCGGATCCCAGGGGTACTTTACGAACAACGGAAATATGTGGATACGATTGGAGCACAGCTAAAAATATTGGACGCGCAGCAGCCAAAAGGTTGGATCATCGATCTGAGAGAAAACGATGGAGGGAGCATTTTTCCGATGATCTGGCACTTTGCGGATTTGATCGATGTCGACAGCACTTATTCGGTTGTGGATAGAGCGGGTGTTGAATCCAAACAAAATGTACGAATGAATAATCTGAATGATCACGATCAAAAATGGGCCAAGTTATTTGACCTGGAATATGATAAGGTGCCACCGATTGCTATAAAAAATAAAAATGTACCTATTGTTTTATTGGTCAGTAGGTTTACATCGAGTTCGGGCGAGTTTTTTGCGGCTCATTTTAAAGGCCAGAAAAATGCGGCTATTATGGGTCATAAGACAAATGGTCGGACTTCCGGTAATGATCAGTTTGCTGTTGGAAATAACTACATGATCAATTTGACAACCAGTGTCATTAAAGACCGTACAGGAAAGCTCTACGGAATAGGAGAAGGTATCAAACCCGATGTTCCTTTGGTGATTGATTTTGCCAAAGTCTTGGGAATCCCGGAGATCATTACTTTCGACCAGCTTAGCCAAGCTGTAAAAGAAGCAACTTCAGTATATATCCAACTGGCTACTGATTATATGAAAAAACAGACGATGTAAAAAATGAATCTTCTTGTGTTATCGTTGCAGATAAACGCAGGGTAGATTGTGAGTGGAGAAGTATAGGTCGAAGTACCTTAAAAATAAAAATCCTGCATGGACGTAGTGCCTGCAGGATTTTTTGTTTCTGAATATCCTATTTTTATTTTAAAACGAATTTGAATCCCAATGAGAAACGGGAAGCCTCGAAATTCGATCCATGAGATAAGTTCCACCAAGGTTTCCAGTCAAAATGCATTGCCAAAGGTGCTGAAGGAATTCTAAACTCTAAACCCAAAGCTGGACGGATTGCAAAATGAGTGTGTGTGTTTCCGTCTTTCCAATGGTAGTCATCATCCCAGTCGCCATGCCATTTGCCATAGTCGATAAACGATGCCTGAGGACCTACGCCAACATACCACGATAGGCCACGGGTTCCCCGTATACGTTCGTTGTACGAATAGTCTACACCTACAACTGTAATGTTATCTCCGAATAATACTTGTGCATTTACGGCGTCATTTCTGCCAAAACTGTGTTTTATCTGTGGACCAAATAGTGTCTGGCCATCGCCAAGGTCTATACCGAGACCAAGAGCTGTACGATAAGGTGTTTGTGCATTTGCCTCTCCATTGATGACAAATAAGAATGTAAAAAGTGTCAGAATAGGTAGAAGTACTTTTTTCATGATATTTTAAAAAATGTTAGTGTTAAGTTTTCGATTTGAAAACTTTCGCTGTTATAACAAATACTTTGCCAAGTGGCGGTTTTTCATTGGTTAAAAATGGTTTTTTTTATTAACTATTTTATTATAAGTGAATTATTTTTGTTTTATGCTGCTCTTAATCCTTGATGATAATATTTAGGCTCCTTATTATATTAAAATCGAATTCTTGGGGATTCAACCTAACTTGGTAAAACGATATCCGCTTGAATATTGTTCATTTGATAAATACAGGATTGAAGAACTTATTGGAAACATATTTACGATAGCATAAGCTTAAATATTTTACTATGGAACATACTCAAATCAATAGAAAGAAAATAGAGCAATGGTTGGCAGAAGGCTATGATGTCTTGCAGGATGGGAAGCTTTTAAAAGTCGAAGGAGATCTACCGGAGTTCTTGGAGCAATTCGCTGACGAGACCGAGCCGAAGACCTATCTGCTAAAGGAGTTAATTACTTGGCCGGAAGCGGAGCTTAAAAAATTGTAAAGGAAAATGAAACAAATGAGAATAGCGCAAGAAAAGATCGTTCCGATCGATTATGAGGCGCCAAAACTGCCCAAAGAAATCAGGGAGTTGCGTCCCGTGGTATTCATTGAAGAAACGTCTTATTGGTGCTTATTAGGGCCAGATCCGCATCAGGGTGTTTTTGGAAATGGTGAATCACCCGCTGAGGCATTGGAAGATTGGTTAGTAAACCTTCGGAAACGGTTAAAGCAGTCGGATGAAAATGATGAAGTACTAAACTACATCAGAGATAGCCTAAATACTTCTGGTCGAGATGTTTGGTGATTTCGGGTAGTCGATAATCTCAAAATGATTGAAGGAAAGTAGGAGCTTATTAGCACTAACAATTATAATAAGCTTCAGGTATTGAGACTTTTTTATGCGTCCAATTTTCCAATGTGATTGCATAAGGATCCAGTTCGTAGGTATCGGTTTCAAAAATATAGTTATAGCTACCATTGATTAAGTTCGCACGCAGTATGGCATAGCCAGGACCTTTTGCAGGTAGGGCATTCTCAATTTCGAAGAAATCAATATCTTCGATATCGTAAATTAAGCTTGTTTTCCTTCCAGCAAAACCAATTTTATTATTTTTCTTGTCCAACCAGATGCCACTTGACTTTCCTAGTTGTTGTGTTATGCTTGTGGGAATATTTTTTACAGCAGTATTTTTGCGGGAATCCTCCTTAATGTCCCATTTGTTTTTCAGTGTGACAAGTTCGGTCACCTCAATGAGTTGATCGTATACTGTGTTTTCCAAAAGAGAAGGATAATCGCGCTGGTTGTAAAAATGGAGCGAGGTGCCGCCATCGTCGTAGTTGCTCTCATCATCGTAGGTATAACAGATGGAGGAGGAGATGTGATCGCCAAAATCAAAAGATAAATAGCATTGGTCTTCTCTTTCATAGCCATAATCCTCCACGTCATAGTCTTCATCATCTAACCATAGATCGCGGAGGTCTTTGTAGCTTTTATCTGTATTAGACTCGTCATAAATGGTCGTAAAATATTCTTGAATAGGTACATGCGGTGGGATCTCATCGCAGTAAATTTCCAGTTCTTTCAGCCATAGGTTACCAATACGAACCGGGTAATCTATTTTGAAATAGATTGTCCCATATTCGCTTGCATATTGGTGTCCAATACCGAGTTTTTCGATGTCGGCATAGCAGATATCCCAAGAAATAAATTGCGTTGGTTGGGTATAAACTTCAAAACCAATATGGTCATCTTCAAAGTCACCGGATAGAATATTATAGTTGCGGGTTTGTTGCTGGATCCAGATTTTGGCCTTGCAATCCTGTTTTTGCTTAATGGTATGGAAGAATAATGTATCATCAAATCCAAATTGTTCGGACAACTTGGGATAGACCTTCGAAAAACCTTGCGAACTTACGGGAATATAATGCTGATGATCGTCAAATAGAAATAAGTAGGGATCTCTAGCCAATAATTGAACGTATGCATAGCGCAATTGAGATAAGTTGACCTCTTCTTCGTTACCATGATCAAGGTAGTGTAAGCGATCGCTATCCAGCCAGATGCGGTCTTTATCATTTTCTTTTGGGAAATTGGAGCTATTCTTAAAAAAATTAAGCATGTCAATTATTATTTTCGATACGCTAATTTAAGATTTTAAATTCAGCTAAAACAGAGCCTGTATAATGTATCTGTTTGTATATAATTAGAAACATAAAGAATAAATAAAATTCGCTTAACACGTAGTTTCCGGTGGCGCCGTATTTTCACCTAAAAAAATAGAGATGAAAAACAACGAGCAAATCAACCGGAGGAGATTCCTTAAAAATTCATTAATTGCAGCGGGAGGGGTTTTTATAGCACCGCTTATTGAAAGCTGTTCGGATGACCCCACAGATATTGATAGTGCACCAGACAACCTTAAAAATGGTGGATTTGAATCTGGTGTTGCAAGCTTTGATCCCTCGGCAACCGGAATAATCATCTGGACGAGATATTCTGTAGAGACAGATGCTGAAATTACCTGGGAAATAAGTAAAGAGAATAGCTTTTCAGAGATTCTTCGAAGGGGACAGGTGAAGGCTGATGCTACCAATGATTTTACTTTAGCCATTGATGTTCAGAATATAGCTTCCAATACAAAATATTACTATAGATTTTATAATGCCAAGACTAAGGAAGCAAGTGTTGT
The DNA here is from genome assembly GCF_029542085.1 of Sphingobacterium sp. ML3W. Classification (NCBI taxonomy): domain Bacteria; kingdom Pseudomonadati; phylum Bacteroidota; class Sphingobacteriia; order Sphingobacteriales; family Sphingobacteriaceae; genus Sphingobacterium; species Sphingobacterium sp. ML3W. Next base: position 5,954,853 of record NZ_CP107036.1, read on the forward strand.
TGGTGAAACATTGACGCTTCCTGCTAAAACAGATAATGTCAATGAAGTAAAAATGGCTGTGGTATCTTGCTCTAATTTTCCAGCTGGACTTTTCAACGTATATGGAGCGATTGCAAAATCAGAGGCTGATGTTGTTGTACACCTCGGAGACTACATTTATGAGTATGCTCCTGGTCAATATGGTACCAATCCTTATACCAATGAACTCGGTAGAGCGCACAAGCCTTCTAAAGAGATCGTAAACCTCGCAGATTACAGAGAAAGATACAGACAATATAGAAGTGACAAAAATTTGCAGCTTCTTCATCAGAAAAAACCATTTATCTGTGTGTGGGATGATCATGAACTTGCCGATAATGCATACCGATCTGGCGCTGAAAATCATCAGCCAGAGGAGGGAAGCTTTGATACCCGTAAAATGGCCGCTTTTCAAGCCTATAGTGAATATATTCCCCTAAAGACAGGCAAGGACCAACGTATTTATAGGAGTTTTACCTTTGGTAATCTTATCTCACTCTATATGCTGGATACCCGGATAATCGCACGGGATAAACAATTGGATTACACAAACTATATAGATGGAAGCGGAAACTTTAAACAAACACAATTTCAGACTGATCTGCTCAGTAACAATAGAAAGTTGATTGGCAATGAACAAATGACTTGGTTAGGGACTCAGATTAACGCTGATACGACAACATGGAAAGTATTGGGGCAACAGATCCTGATGACCAAGATGCTGATTCCTGCGGAACTCTTAATGTTGCTGAACCGAGTGATGACTGAAATAGCACATTTTGGGAATGCTCAGCCATCTACAATGGCTGCACTTTCAGCTGCGATTGGACAGTTGGTTATCCTAAAAACGAGATACCTGCAAAAAAATCCTACACTGACACAGCAGGACATTGCAAGAATTACAACGGTTCTGCCCTATAATCTAGATGCATGGGATGGCTATTTTATGGAAAGAGAACGTTTGTATTCTATTTTAGCAGGTAAGAAAGTCGTAGTATTGGCTGGCGATACACACAATGCATGGCTGGGAAAATTGACAGATGCTCAGGGTAGATCTATAGGAACAGAATTGGCCTGTAGTTCGGTCTCGTCACCTGGATTAGAGAGCTACTTGGGAATTACCACAGATACTAAAAAAGCAATGGAACTTGCTCAGGCTTTTTCTGTATTAATTGATGACCTAGAATATGCCAATCTTTACAAGAGAGGATATCTACATGTGAAATTTACGGCTGCCGCGTCGCATGCAGAATGGAGATTTGTGGATAATGTCATTTCAGATAACTATACCGTTACGACAGAAAAGACGCATACTATTTCCTAGTAAGAGCCTCAATAATAAGCAGTCTCAGACACGATAGTTCAACCCCTCAACGAAATGGGCTAAGTGTTTGGAGACTGTCTATATACATGATGTTTATTTCGTTTTTAGCACCACAATACCATGAGGCGGAATACGTAATGTTTTGATGTCGCCCAGTCTCCCCAAATTCTTCTTTATCCAAAGATCACGTACCTTGATATTTGGCGAAATTTGAAACTTTTTACTGTCCAGATGATAATCCACAGCTTTATCCGATCTGTTCAGCATAGCGATAACGGTATTTCTCCCCCCCTGTAATTGCTTTTTCCAAAGATCAACCGTACCATTATTTCCCATAAATGTTAAAGGCCGTGTAGAATATCTCATTCTCACGGCCTTTTCGTTTTTTGGTTTTGCTAAAGCCGATGTACCAACGATGGCACAGATTTAAGTGCAATTCGGATATGATCTACCTGGGAAGGATGATCTTAAAACTGTGTTTCAATTTCGGGTATACCAATCCATTGCCATTTGCGCTGGGTGAAACCTGGACTGACATCACCATCAATTTTAAACCTTCTCAGATCGATGATACGTGTACCACGCCAGGATAAAAATATCCGGCGGACAACAACGATGTCATTCAGCGTTAGGGTTGTGGATGGCGTATAATTGGATGCTCCGGAGGCATCATATTTTGAAATAACCGAATTAACAAGTTCCACGGCATTACCCGGAATCAGTCCGCGAACAATCAATTCGGCACGGATCAATTGCATTTCATCAAAATCGCTAACAAGCAAGGGATCTCTTTCCTTAAACAAGGTCAGTGACCAATGTCCTTTGACGGCTTTTACAACCGGAATACGGGCTTTGTCAGCTGTTGTTTTTGATGCGGCAACCAAACTTGGATCAACGGCCGCATCTCTTGAGTTGATATTTAACGCATTAAAGAAACCGTTGCTTACATTTCCTACCGTATTAAGAAAGCTGAAGTTTTCCGTTGCAGTAAACGACTGGTTGATATGCTGCACAGCCAGTGCATAATTGCCAGTATGGATTCCCAGCTTTGTCAGTAGGGCGTGAAGCAATCGTTTCTCGGTATCGCTGGCAGCAGGAAGTGCCTGTTGCCAGTATGTCTGTGCTTTGGTATAGGCTTCCTGATGGCTGACCTCTTTGTGGTCAGCATAGACAGAATGGCTGCTATTGCTGACACTGAAATAATCTGCCATCAATAACCAGGCATAACCGGCATGTAGCCTTGCATTGACCAAAGCCGCTTGTTTGATCTTGATGCCATCTTCATCCGTTGGATTTAAAGATTCTGCGTTGGCAATAGCATCTTCGGCACGGGCACGGTAGTTTTGCACATTGGACCATACACTAAAGAGTGAAGTGTTGTCCGGGGTTAATTTATCTTCATCCAATTCCTTGTAAAAAGGAGAGTTTGGAACTGCGGTAGGGACTATTTCATCCACAATAGCACCGGAAGCGACCAACAGGTCTGACGCGGATGTTGCACCCGCGCGCCATACACCGGCGATGACAGGACCATAGACATAAGCACCTTTTTCGATACGGCCAAGCATAGCGATGTTGTTTAGCTGTGATTCATCAATGGTGTTGTCCGGCAACTTGGTGTCGTTCACCCACTTGTCACAGGAGGAAAGGGAAACTACTGCCATACAGACGAATCCTGCTTTCCAAATATCTTTTATTTTGATAGACATAATTATCATTTTTAAAAACCAATATTTACACTCATGGCATAGCTACGTGGAGCCGGCACCGCAGTCCAGTCGGATGATAGATAGCTGATGCCACGCGTACGTTTGCTACCGCCCTGTGAATCTATTTGTGGTTCGATACCTCCATAGTTGGTCGTTAGCCACAGGTTGTTTCCTGTTAATGATAGCACGCAGCTTTTGAATAGGCCATTGGTTTGTTTCTTGGCCCAGGCACCTAAATCATAGGAGATGGTGACATTGCTCAAACGGATGAAATCGGCTTTCTCAATAAAATTACCACGAGGGCCAGCATATTGGGCAAGTTCATTTGCTGTCGCAATATACTCCGGCGTGCCTGGTGTCTGCGTGGCAAGCAGTGCTTTGAGATCCTCGCCTGCCTTGAAGTTATTCCCTTGGCTGGCAACATTTCTATTGGAGATATTATAGACTTTAGCGCCTTTTGAATAGTTAAACAAAGATTGGATTCGGAGGTTATTGACCAATTGAAGATTGAACCCAAATGATCCATTATAGGTAGGGAAAGGTTTACCCAATACCTGTGGTGCGCTTTCTTTAGGCCCTGTATAAACGCCGTTGCTATTGAAATTGGCACCTTCGGATACACCTGTATAGAACGAGAATGCTGGGAGTCCCGGACGGATCAGATTGACCGTGTTGATAATGTCATTTCCACCTGAGCTGATTACTTTATTGGACTGGTGATTGAAAATCACGAAGAGATCCAGACTGTTTTTCTGATTACTGCTGGTAAATACACGGCTGTTATAAGTTACTTCAATCCCTTTACCACGAATTTTACCCACATTTTCGGGATAGTCTCCACTCAAACTGGAGGGCCAGCCCAAAGAAGGCAATAATGTGGTATATACAATCGCATCGCGTGTGTTTTGCATATAGTAGGTAAAGCCCAAACGTTGTTTGAAAAAGCTGATATCAGTACCAATCTCAAACTCACCGGTGCGCTCAGGTTTGATATCAGGATTGCCTTTACGCAATGGTCTGACCAAGGTGCCAAACGAAGAGTTTTCAATAAGATAAGCCGTTTGCGCATCGTTTGGATAAGGTAAACGACCAGACTCGCCATAAGCGGCTCTTATCTTCCATTCATCGATCTTACCTTGCATAAATTCAAACGGTTTCACATTGTAGGCAACACTCACTGTGGGGTACCAGATACTGGCTACATTCCGACCGATCATATTAGATACGTCTCTTCTGACCCCGGTATTGATAAACAACTGATTGTTGTAGCTTAAAAATGCCTCACCATAGATACCATGGGTACGTTTTTCGAAATAAGTATCGGTTGTACCTAAAATTTCAGCTGCCGAGGAGATGTTACTAATCCCCGGTACAGCAAAATTACGTACGCTGATACCGCTGACAGTTTCGGTAGATTTCGTCAACTGTGATAATAGTGCCAGATTCAGCTGCCATTTATCCGCTAGGGCGAAGTTGCGCGACAACTTGACATCCCAGTTGATATTCTGGTTTTTACGGTCACTGACCTGTTTGGCACCGGTACTGTTTGTGCCCTGTAGGTAACCATAGGGAAGATAGTTCAACCCATCGATCCGATTGAGGTCAAGCCCCACAAGACTTTCCAGCTTAATATTAAAAGGAAGCGTATAGTTTAATTTGACACTTCCTGTAAAGCGGTCATTGGAATAACTTTTCTCAATAGCACGCCAGGTTTCTTCGGAAATAAAAGGCCAGGGCGTCTGATCGCGCATCAGATTCCAGATGGCATCATCACGTCCTGAGGCAGACTGTGGGATGTTCAGTTTTCCTTTGACATAGCCAGCGGTGAAACCCAGTTTGAAGTTGTCTTTAGTAAAATCGTATCCGGCACGAAAGGTCTGTCTATTGTCTTTGTTGCCCGGGATAATACCTGAAGTGGTATTGGAGTTGGCCGAAAAGAACACACTGTTTGCCTGATCAAACTGTGCCGATAAATTGGCATAGAACTGATTTTGATGACCGCGATCAAAGAAGTTGTTCAGGGCATCGTTGTTGACATATTTTGTGTATTTATTGGCGAGTTCGCTGAAACCGCCGGTATATTTTACATTGACAGCCATGCCTTTTTTACCGCTCAGGCCACGTTTGGTCTGGATAATAACGACACCGTTAGCTGCCTCTGCACCATACGAAGCTGCTGCTGCAGGTCCTTTGATCACATCGATAGAAGCAATATCGTTCATCGGTAAGTCATTCAGCGCACTCATAGCTTCCTGTGAGGAGTTTACATCAGCAGTATTACTGCTACCGTAACGTACCCCATCGATAAAGATCAGGGGATCACGTTCCATACTGAAGGTTGCTGCTGAACGAATATCAAAACGGATGGGCATACCCACTTTTCCATTGGTATTGTATACCTGAGCACCGCTAATTCTTCCGTTTACCAGTTCCGCTAGAGAAGAGGGATTACTTTTAGCGACAATATCTGCAGCATCAATATGATCGACATTGGTACCAATTGCCCGTTTGCTCCGTGAATTGGCCAAACTTGCTGTGACTAATACTTCGTCCAGTGCAACTCCCGATTCAAGGTTAATCTCAATTTGCTGTCCGTCCTGTACTTTTGAAAAATAACGTTCGAAGCTTTTATAACCAACCATTTTAACCCGCAAGGTCTCCCCATTGTGAAGAACAAGATTAAATTTTCCGTTAGCGTCGGCGACGGTTCCGCTTTGTGGTCGCTCCTTGATGATTATACTCGCTCCCGGTACGATCGTACCCGTGCTCTTGTCATGCACGATACCCTGGATATTTTGTGCTTGAAGGGCAAAACAGGAAAGCAAAGTGATGCTCAAAAAAGTAAAAAATTGATACATATGATTTTTATAGACTGTTTTTCTTTATTTAGTTTTGATCTAAATAAGGTAAAATTTTGCGCAAAGGTAATCATATCCTAAGAATTGACAAATTGGTTTTTAACTTTTTTTAACAAAAGAGACCAAGTTAATTCCTTCATTGGGAATGAATTATTCAAGTAATAATAAGTAGTTTTTGATTAACAAGTATACTTAAATCAAGTCTTAATAGGCTTAATGTTTAAAGACAAGCTGAACCCACACTTCGTGTTACTCTACCGCTTAAATAAAAAATCTACTTAATTAGTAGTCTTTGTTGTGATTTTACTATTTTTGCTGAACTGTTATCAGATTACATATTAGAGGAAGTAATGCGTGTGAGGCGTTTACAATAATAAAAAGTTACATAAGATATTTATAAAGAATTAAAATAGTCAGGGATGCTTTTCGAGGAATTGCGGTTTTCACATCGTGCGATCTTTTTGGATACAAAAATTCTAAAAACTATCTTTGTCCAAATCAATACATCATGCCTAAGTTGGAAAGTTTGAGTGATGAGGAACTACTCCTTTTGGTTTCCAAGAACCAAGACGGGGCATTTCATATGCTGTATGAAAGATATAAAGCAGCTCTGCTCGTTTACGCGATCAAACGGGTCGGCGAAGAAGCTGGTGAAGATCTGGTACAGGATGTGTTTATTCGCACCTGGAACAACAGGTACTCCATCGACTACCAAAATGATTTTAAGGCTTATCTTTTTACGGCACTCCGACGTCGTATTATAGATTATTTTGCAAAGGAAAATAACGCACAGGGTTATTTGGAGGATCTTAGATCCTATGCCAGTGAATTCGCATTTGACGAGGCTGATGCGCATATCCGCGCGCAGTCCTTTCGTGATTCCATCTTCGCTGTACTTCATAGCTATGGTCCGCAATATCAAGCGGTTCTAAAATTGCGCTTGCAAGGTTATTCCAATCCCGAAATAGCAGTTATGCTAGGGCTTTCTGAAAAGACTGTACGCAATCAATATTCATCTACTTTAAAAATCATACGCTCTAATTTTTCGTCTTTTTTACTTTTTTTATTTTTTTGAGGGACAATCGTCTGGGAGCGCCGTTTACCTTAGTATAGCTGCATTAGAGCTGAACTAACAATTATTACTATGAAGATCGACGATTCACTTTTCGCAAAGTATCAAGCTGGGGAATGTTCTACGGAGGAAATAGCTTTGGTTGAGCGTTGGTTGGATCAGTTGGATCGTTTTCCTGAACCACAGGATCGAAAGATGTTAATGCTTTTGGAAAATCTGGACAACAAAATGCCTTTTATCAAAAAACGCAAAAAACAATCCAGATGGAAGTGGCTGGCTGCTGCAAGTATCCTTATTTTGTTGTCAACAACGGTCTCTATATATTGGAGCAAACGGGCTGCTCATTTCCAGTATGCAAACATTGAAGATATCAAGGCACCTATAAAATCCAATGCCATTGTCGTACTGGAAAATAATACGGAATACGACTTGGATAAGTTAAAACGTAATGACACCTTAAATGCCGGCGGCTACCGCATCGTGCGGACGAATGACGATCAGATTATCTATTTAACTGATCCTGCCCAGAAATCAAAAATCGTGTACAATACAATTCGTACGAAAACAGGCGGGACGGCCCATGTACAACTCGCCGACGGCACTAAAGTCTGGCTAAATACCAATAGTGAACTGCGATATCCGATTTGTTTTACAGGTGATATTCGAGAGGTAGCGTTACGGGGTGAGGGTTATTTTGAAGTTGCCAAACAAGAGCGAACGGGTAGAAGAGTTCCATTTTTTGTACGTGGTAATAAGCAGACAATCCAAGTATTGGGAACGAAATTCAATGCGGATTTTACAATTAACAATGAAACGGCATTGCTTGAAGGTGCAGTGGCTTTCTCCAATCAGGGATCAAGTTTGGAACAGCGCAGAAAGGACCAGTTTTCCGTACGAATCAGGCCTAATCAGGTATACGATGGAAAGAAGATTATCGAGGCCAGTGATATTACCCGTTATATCGACTGGAAAGAGGGGTATTTTGATCTGAACGACCTGAATGTAGAGCAGCTGTCCCGAAAATTAAGCGCCTGGTATGGGGTGGAGATCAAGGTAGACAATAGTTTGGCACAAGTACAGCTTTTCGGACGTGTGCGACGTGACAAAAGTCTTAAAGAGGTGTTGGACCTGATGGGACAGGTACGTCCTATGAACTATACTATGAAAAATAATTACATATACATCAAATAGAGGAACGACGAACTAACAAAAACTAACCTTATGAAAATGAAAGTTTACCATTTTGAAAAAAGAATGGCGGCTACCGGTTTGCCCAAAGATGTCGGTAAATGTTTGTCGAGATTGATGCTGAGCGGATTACTTTTATCGGGCTTTGTGGGGACGGCCGTGGCGCAGCGTATTACACTCAAAGAAAGCAAAAGCTCCATGTATTCGGTCCTAGAGAAGATCCGGAAACAGGCGAATGTAGATCTGATCGGTGATTTGGCCTCACTTAAAGGCAGTAAGCCGATCAGTATTCAGGTGAAAGACAAAGATATCGAGCAGGTGTTACGGGAAATTGCTGCAGGGCAGGATGTCGATTTAATTTTTCGCAACAATACCATTTTGGTACGTAGGAAAGAATCATTGCCAAATAAAACAAACAATGACCAGTACGGCAAACACAGACATCAAGCAACAGAACAGCGTCAGATACGGGTAGAAGGGCGTGTACGGGATGCGGGGGGGAAGCCTTTGGCCGGGGTCTCCATTAAAATTTTGGGAGGTACGCGTAATGGTGTTTTATCTGGAGAAAATGGCCAGTTTTATGTTGTTGTCAATGAACCGCTGGAACTGATATTTTCGATGATAGGCTATGAAACTCAGCAGGTCAAAGTAGCATCGGGTGCGCCGCTACAAGTGATTATGCGTCAGGTCGAGAATAAAATTGATGAAACGGTAGTGACGGGATACACGCGGGTGCGCCGCGATAATTTTACAGGAGCGGCGACGATGGTGACCCGACAGGAACTGGAAAAGTTCAATTCCACAAACATCTTTACGGTACTGCAGGCTTTGGATCCTTCTTTTAAGGTAGACGAACGGGTAAATGCGGGTTCCAATCCCAACGTGATGCCACAGATTAATATTCGGGGGGTCTCCAGTGTAGGGGAATATGCCGTCAATGCACCATTGATTATCATGGATGGTTTTGAAGTGCCGATTACTACTTTGTACGACATTGATGTTAACCGCATTGAAACAATTTCCATTTTAAAGGATGCGAGTTCCACGAGTTTGTATGGCTCCCGTGGTGGGAATGGGGTGGTTGTTATTGAAACCAGATTGCCCAAAGACGGTAAATTTACCGTGACTTATGATATGAAACCATCAGTGTCCATGGTCGACCTTTCGGATTATAACCTCATGAATGCCGCGGAGAAACTGCAGTATGAAAAGCTGGCGGATTTATATACATCAAAAAGCGGCGATGCAGCATGGGACCTGATTCAGCAGGAGCATTATAATAATCTACTGACCAAACGTGAACAGGACGTGTTGGGCGGAGTGAATACCTATTGGTTGAAGCAGCCGGTGCGAAATACACTCTCCATCAATCATAGCCTGCGGATGGAAGGCGGGGGAAATGGCGTGCGTTATAGCCTTGAAGGTGGTTATTTTGATAACAAAGGCGTTATGAAAGAGTCGGGGAGAACACGTGGAAATGCGGGTTTTACGCTGATTTATCGGATACCAAATGTCATTACGTTCCGCAATGTGGCTACTTATCTTTATACGAAAGCATACGATAGTCCGTACGGGAATTTCGATACCTACACCAAACTCAATCCCTATGAGAAAATTTATGATGAGCAGGGAAAGTACAACATCCGCTTTGGGGAACTGGGGCGGTGGTATAGTTGGGGGGAAACAATGTTTAACCCGCTCTATAACGCGGGGCTTGGTTTCCGCAGTGATCAAGTAAGCCAAACCTTGCAGAACAATATGTCTATTGAATGGTTTGCGTTGCCCAAATTGATTGTGAGGGCTTCTGGGACTATTGTCAGGATAAGCGCCGATATAGACAAGTATAAATCACCATTTCATACGGATTACACCAATATTACAGATGCTAATCTGAAAGGTGCCTATACTTTTGGAAACCAGAATTTCACCAAATACGAAGGAAAAGTAGATCTGCAATATTCCAATAAATTCGGCAAACATCAATTGGTGGCCAATGCCGTCGCTGAGATTCGAAAGCAGAATACCGTCGGAAATCTGAATACAGTGACAGGCTATGTGGATGATCGTTTTATGACGCCGCAAATGGCTTTGCAATATGCGACCGGGTCACTGCCTGAGTCAACGTCGTTGCCTGTGCGGTCTGTCGGATTTTTGGGTTCCTTGTTCTATACATACGACAATAAATATAATGTCAGTGGTACACTGCGTTCAGATGGTGCCTCGATCTATGGCAGTCAAAATCGTTTTGGAACTTTTTGGAGCGCAGGATTTTCCTATAATATGCATAACGAGGAATGGTTTAAAAATGATTTTTTGACAAGATTACGCTGGTATCTGAATGCGGGTACCTCGAGTACAGTCAGTGATTTTAATGTAGGCATGGTGAGCACATCGTACAACTTTTTGTCGGGTCGTAATTATTACAATCAATATGCCGCAATCTATAGCGGTCAGGGAAATCCGGCAGTTCGTTGGCCTGAACAGCAGCAAAGGAGCGTAGGGGCGGAATTTGGCATCAAAGGTGATTTTCTGAAAATTGATGTTTCATTTTATGACCGGGTTACCAACCGGATGATTTCCACGGTCAACGTGGCCCCTTCTTTCGGGTTCTATCAGAATAAATTTTTTCAGAACCTCGGAAAGGTACAGAACAAAGGTTTTGAGGTCATGGCCAACATGCGGCTACTCAGTAATCCTGCAAAAGATTTTAGCTGGTACCTTTCGCTCGGCGCTGTACAGAATAGGAGTAAATTGAAAGAAATATCCAACGAACTGCGCACACTTAATGAGTCGTTGGTCAAGAAAGACGGCAAAGGAAACGTCATACAGCCGTCGCAATATTATCAGCAAGGACAGTCCCTCGGCGTTATCCGTGCGGTACCTTCCCTAGGGATAGATCCGGCCAATGGACGTGAATTGTACCGGGATCGGAATGGTAATGTTACCTATGTTTGGGATGCCAATAATCAACAGGTCGTTGGTAATACCGAGGCAACCTTATACGGTAATGTTGGTACTTCGGTCAACTTCAAAGGACTATCAGTGCAAATTATTGGTAACTATTCCTTAGGCGGGGATATTTACAATCAGACACTGATGGATAAGATCGAAAATAATATCGCTTATCAAAATGCGGACCGCCGTGTATTGGAAGAACGATGGAAACAGCCTGGTGATCTGACGAAATACAAGGCTATTGGTGATCAGTCTTTTACACAGCCTTCCAGCCGTTTTATACAGACGGAGTCTTACCTCCGGTTTTCGACGATCAATATCAATTATTCATTCAGTAATGAAATCCTCAAGCGGTATAAGTTGGAGAGGCTAAGGCTGAACTTCTCCATGAACGATATGTTTCGCTGGAGCACGGTACGCATGGAACGGGGTATAAGCTATCCCTATGCCCGTGAATTTAATTTTGGTGTAATGGTTCAATTTTAAAGTATGAAAAAGTTACTAATTGCCATCGTGATGCTCGGCATATTGTCAAGCTGCGAAAAGTTCTTAAATGTAAACCCTACGGATAAGGCCTATGAAGAAGATCTGCTCACTGATCGTTCAGGTTTCAATGCGGCGCTGGCGGGTGTATACGAAACATTAAATACGGATACGCTGTATGGTCGGGAGATGAAATATGGTTTTATGGAAAGTCTGGTGGGATCATATAATGTGACCAATTCGGCCCATAAATATTATCGACCCTTTCGTTATGAGTATAATTACGATGAGCCCAAGAAAATGATCGATAACATCTGGGCGAGATTTTATCAGTGTATCAATCAGACGAATATTATTCTGGGAAATGTAGACCGTATAAAAAATGACAGCTACTACAACCTCGTGCGTGGTGAGGCTATTGGACTGCGGGCCTTCTGTCATTTTCAGCTGTTAAAATTGTTTGGACCATCCATTCCGAGTGAAGGGGTTGAGGCGAAAGCGATTCCTTATCGGACTGCGGTCGTCTATTCGGCTACTAAATTTTCTTCCGCAGCAGAGGTGATCGCTTTATTGGAAAAAGATCTGTCCGAGGCCCGTGCTTTACTGGATAAAGATCCTATTCGGTCAAATGCGCGTGATGCCAATTTAAACCAATTTGCCTATGAGCAATACAATAGTCTGATTGATTACAGGGGGATCCGAATGAATTATTACGCTATTGTTGCGTTACAGTCCATGGTGGCACAGTGGAAAGGTGATCTGGTCAGCGCCGGAAAATATGCGGAAGAGATTATTACTGAACTGAAGACAACACAAAGTATTCGAATGGCACTCTCTGGTGAAATTGGATCTGTAGGAAATACACGTATGCCCATGGAAAATATTTTTGCCTTGTTCTCCAGTAGGTTAGGTGCGAAGGTGAGCACTGTTTTTGCTCAGGCGGACGCGACAACAACAAGCTCAACTTCACCGCTTTTATTTCCCAACTATACTTGGTTGCGAACAAATCTCTACAATAGTACAGTCCATGGCTCATTGAACGATGCACGTCTCGCAGGCTGGTTTGTACAACCCAATACATCCTATCCCTGGAAGTTGTCCAAGTACCTATTTGATCAGACTAAGCTGCCTTCAGATGCGAATTACAGACCTTTGTATGAAAGCAAAGTAATCGGCTTACATACAATCTATATGATCGCCGCTGAAAACTATGCTTCAACTAGCCCAGCCAAAGCAATGGAATATCTAAACCTTGTTCGTAACACAAGAAATATTACCACGGATCTTGCACTGAGCGCGGATATGACCACACAAAAGATTAGGGATCTATTGTTTGACGAAATGCGTAAGGAAAATATTGGCGAGGGATATTTATTTACAGAGTATAAACGTCTCTTTCGGCCGATAGATCGAGCCACATTGGTGCAGCCTAAAAATGAAATTTTCAGACTACCGATCCCAGCGGATGAATTGTTGTATAATCCTCAAAATTAATCAAGATGAAAAGATATATTTTGCTTTTTTGTGCTACTGTGATCTTGAGTGCATGTAACAAAAATGACAACATGCTTCAGTTTGATGCTAAGCAGAGCTATATTTATTTTGCCTATCCAAATGCCAATACCCGGGCGGCAGAAAAATACATTGACAGTATTTATTATGGTTTTGCGCTGGATGCCGATCTGCAGCGTAAGGAAAAAACAATTGCGGTGCCTATTGCTGTGGGCGGGGAGTCAAGCTCCAATAACCGTACCTATGCTTACATCGTGGAAGACTCTTCCAGCTATGAACCCAATACGGTGAAATTCTCTTCCCCAGTGATTAATGCAAATAACTTTGTGGATACACTGTTTATCACATTCCAGCGCTCCATTAAGATGAAGACCAAACCTACAGTACTCTATTTGCGGTTGGCGGGAAATAATGAATTTGTTCCGGGTAACCTGTACAATCAGAAAATAAAAGTTGTCGTTGATGACATTCTGAATGAGCCTAAATGGTGGAATACCTGGAAGAATTATTTCGGACCCTATCAAAAAGAAATATTTCAGCAATGGATGCAGATCTACTATCTCGGAGCGGATCCATCACCAGACCTTACTACGGCAGCACCGGGACCAATATATTATTGGAACAATATGCCTACCTCGGCTTATGCCAGTTGGTATCCAGTGACATTTAACTATATCCAGGTGCTCAAGCAGTATTTTATCGACCATCAGGTTTATCCGGATGGCGATATTACGAAAGAACGAATTCAATTACCTTAACGCTCAAGCAGATGAACTTAAAAAATCTAACCTATATTCTATTCCTGGCGATTCTTCTATTTGAAGGCTGCTCCAAGGATTTGGGCAATTATGATTACAAAGATGTGAACACCATTGCGATCGCCGGTTTATTGGATAATAGTCATCCTACGGGACGGATCTATGAAGTTCCTTTTAACGATACCGTTCGATTGAATCCTACGGTCTCGGGCTCATTATCAGGCAATGATACCAGTGCACTGATTTTTGAATGGAAGGTAGATTCCGTAACGGTGAGCAAGACGAAAAATCTTTTCTATGTAGCGAACAAACGCTATGGGAAGATTTCAGCCGAGTTTCATGTCACAGATAAATCAACGGGTACCACAACAAGCTACAATTGCTTTTTGAATATTGTGAACCCCTATAAATGGGGCTACTATGTTTTGACACAGAATAAAGCGAAAGATGCTTCGCTCTATTGCCTATCCAGTATTACTAAAAAATCCTCGTTTGATCAGGTCCTATTGTCCAAATTGGATAAGTTGGGAAAAAATCCTTTGTCCATCAGCGGAACGAAAAAATACGGTGCCTCGTCTTCGGATTTCTATAATGTATTGACTATTGGTATTCAGGATGCAGTCAATCCCGTGGTGGTCATTGATTCCCGCGAGTTTGTTCCCACTTTATTGTACAATTCGTCAAGTTATGTGGGGGGTGGGGATTTTGTGTTCCGCCCCACTCAGGTACAGACGGATCTATATAATGAGGTGGTCTACGCGGTCAATAAAGGTAAATTCCATGTGTTAAGGAAAGGTACAATCGCGCTTCCGGCATTTATCAATGATCCCACGGATTATAAAATAGCTCCAAATGGGGTTGCTACACCGCTTGGGAACGGCAGTTATTTTATGAGTATATACGACGAAAATAATAAAAGAGTGCGTGTATGGGATAATGGGGTGACCGGGAATGAATATGCTTATGTAAATGACTATAAGGAAATCGCGGGTCAGGAATTGATGAACGGGAAAACATTCCTGGCCTGTAGCTATGCCAACATCCCGTCGATCAACCATATTTATCTCTTCAGACAGGATAATCAATTGTATTCCTATCGTTTGGATTATGGTGCGGATTATAAACCAAAAGCTTTCAGTCAGTTGGGAACTGCCGCAGTGCCCACATCCAGTCAAATCGGTTATGTTTATTTTGACGGGCGTACAAGCCGATGGTATATGGCGGCGGGCAAGACGATTTATATGGCCTCTTACCTGGGTGTAGAATTCCAAAAATATGTGCAACTGCCATCGGATGCAAGTGGGAATATCGTCAAGTTTAAGATCCTGGATGGGAAATTAATGATTGCTACAAACGATCCAGCTGCTGATAAACCTGGCTCGATCTACATCTACAATGCCAATACCATGGTATTGGAACAGGCTCACAAGCATGTTATTGATGAAATCGTCGATCTGCATTTAGGCATACTGGTAGAATAATGAGTTAAAGGGCAAAATATAAGTCCCTATATAATGGATAAAAAACAAATAAATCAAAAAAATATGAACATAAAGTTAATAACAATGGCGATTCCCCTGTTGCTTTTGGGAAGTCAAGCTACTTTCGGACAACTGGCAGCAAAAAAGGGGATTACGCAGGACGAACTGTACAAACATCTGAATGAATTATTCCAAAAGAATACAGAGGAGTCGAAAGCAGAGGTTTTGAAAGAGGCCGATTTTTTAGCGAAATCGAAACAGGAAGAAGACCAGCTGCTCGCTGGACGAATCTATACTGGCCTGGAAAAAAATGATAAGGCAGAAGCCATAAAAAAAGGCATCAACAAAAAATTTCCCAAAGGAATAACGGCCCGAAACGAAGCCTTTGGCAAGCTGTTTGAAAAAAATGAACTGACAGCTGCGCAAGCAGAGGCGGAGTATATTCGTTTAAGCAAGCAATTTCCCGAAAGCAGTTACGATGAGAAAAACAGGGGAGTATACGGATTTGCCATGGGGACCGTCGCTCAGCAGTATGCAAAGGAGAAAAACCTTGATAAGGTGAACAGTTACTTAGATCAGCTGAAATCCACATCCAATTATACAAATGCTGTTTTCGCCATTGGCCGAGAGTTAAACCAGCAAAAGGAATATGCCTTCGCGCAAAAAACACTGGAACCAGTTTATCTTAATCTCAGCCAACAAAAAACTGAAGGTCAAAAAGGAAATACAGGACGGCAATATCTGGGTGGTATTAGTCTACAATATGCGGAGGCCTTGTTAGGCAATCAACAAGTGGACAGAGCGCTGGAGATATTGGCGAAAGTGCAGCGAGAATTACCATCGGAAACGGCGGCCATAGCTTATGCCAAAGCTTTGGCCGCGAAAGGAAGGTCTTTAGATGCTTTTCAGCTCCTGGAGACCGAAGTTATTAAGAATGGAAAAGAACCTGAATTAATGGCCGAATTGCTGCCCTTGTATAGCAAATTGAACAATAGCCTATCGGATACGACTACTTATCTTAGAGACTTAAACGGGCGCATTGATGAAATGCTGGTTTCAAAATTGAAATCTGAGATGGTCAAAAAAGAGGCCGCACAATTCTCACTTGTAGATCGTTCTGGTAAAGAAGTTTCCTTGGCAAGTATGAAAGGTAAGGTTGTAGTACTTGATTTCTGGGCAACCTGGTGTGGTCCTTGCAAAATGTCCTTTCCTGGAATGCAAGCTGCGGTAGACAAATATGCAAATGATCCTGATGTAGCCTTTTTATTTATCAACACATGGCAGAAAGAGGAGAACTATAAAGAGTTGGTCAATAATTTTATCAGCGAAAATAAATATAGTTTCCATGTTTTATTTGATGAAATGAAAGAGCGGGATAAGTCTGTTGTTACCACATATGGCGTCAAAGGTATCCCTACTAAGGTTATTATCGATAAAGACGGTTTCATCCGTTTTCAATCTTCGGGTGGAGGAGCTGACGTGGAAAAAATTGTTCATGAAATCTCAACGAAGATCGAACTCGCAAGAAAGGGATAATTGCTCCAAGACAATAGCATAAATCTACGATAAAAGCGTAAATCTAATGAAATCCGTAGCTTTCTTCTTCAATAGATGGCTGCGGATTTTTTTTAGAAAGGTGTCTTATTTGAGAGTAACCTGATTTATTGCACAAATTTGGAAGTTATTCCTCTTTTTTTGATATAGAAATTTAATGCCCGTCCAGCCTCCTTTGGCTGGTCGGTACTCAGGATATCTGCACCACGTTCAATAAAACTGGCATACAGTTGAAATCCTTTCTTAGCGGCTTGTTTGTCAAGGTTACCTTGGGTGCCCAGGATACACATAATCCCATGATCATGCAATACTTTGGTCAGCTGTGGATCGGCTTCACGTGTGCCCACGAAGGCTAACAGCTTATTGTCAGGGATATCTTTTTCGTTGAGGCGGGCGAGGTCATCGAGGTTCTTCACAGAAGCGGATATCATTAGATCCCCGGCTAGGTTATGCACTTTGCCAGCCTGACCAGCACTATAAGTGATGATAACAACACTGGATTCGGCACGTTGCTGACGGATGACATTGATCACCGATTCGTAGGGAACATCATTTTTTATGTCTAGCGTAAAAATGACCTTTCCTTTTCCCCAAGCGAGTGCTTCGTCAAGTGTGGGGATCTTGTAAGGTGTTATTTTCTTGTTGTTGTCTACCAAACGCAGTTTTTTGAGCTCGGCTAATGTGCGTTCACTGACAGATCCACGGCCTGTGGTGGTGCGGTTGAGCGTATTGTCATGCATGAGTACCAGTGCAGAATCTTTGCTCAATCGAACATCACACTCCACGATAACGGGTTGTAGACCGGCATTGTAAGCAAAGGTCTCTAATGCATTTTCTGGATAACCGGAAGTGGGGCCACCACGATGCAGGCTGACTAATGGATAACGATTATCATCATAAGTCAGAAATTGATAGAGATCTTCTACGGTCGTCAGCTGAATGCGCTTGCCCACAGGTAAGCCTTCGGTATCACCGCTGTGTCGAAAACAGCTGCTGACAAGTAGTATACAGCTCAAGAGTGAAAAAAAGAAGTATGGGCGTATGCTCATTATTAACTATTGTACGATTAGGTATTATGCTGATTGATCAGGGCAACTAAAGTCTCTACTGTTGTGTTGAGCTGATCTATTGTCAAATGGGCTTGGTTGTAGTAGGGCTCGCGTTCTGTTAATTTCTCTTCGATAAAAACCCGTAGTTCTTCCGGTGATTTGCCGATTAGAATAGGTCTTTTGTGTAATTTTGATTGCGACAGACGATCAAATAAGGCTTTGGGGCTCATTTGCAGATATACCGCATAGCCATTGGCTTTGATCCAATCCATGTTGTCAAAAAAACATGGAGCGCCACCACCCGTGGATATCACGGCATAGTTGTCTGCAAATTTACGGATCTGCTCACGCTCAAGTTCTCGAAAGGCTGCTTCACCATGTTCGCCGAAATATTCGGTAATGCTCATGCCGATCTGCTTCACGATTTCTTCGTCAGTGTCGATAAAAGGTAAATCTAATTTGTTGGCCAACTTTTTTCCCAGTGTGGTCTTTCCACTGCCCATATAGCCAATCAAAAATATAGGTTTAGGCATATTATTCTATTTGTCCTTACTTAAAAAATTGTCTTCAATCGTTTTTGCATCCGGGAAATTATTGTAATGCCATTTGCCTATTACATTTCCACCTTTTAATAAGATCACCCCCGGATTGGCTCTAACCATGCTTTTTAATGGAATTAAATCCGCATAGTATATTTCAGCAATCAATTGCATCTTGTCACTCAGGTATTGTGCATCTTTGGATGCAGAGGCAGTCAGTAGGACAACACGAAGACCATTGTAATCTTTGGTCATCTGTGTCACTGTCTGATTGATTCTCTGGAGAGCATCTATATTTGTAGACGAAAGATCCTTCGCGACGATGATAACATTATAATAGGGGTTGGCGATGATCTCCTGTGTATGATCAGCACCGTCGGCGTCTGTGATCAATAAGTCGGGAATAGGAATATCATATCCTTTTTTGACAAGTCTACTTTCCGGCTCGCCAATGATTTCCCATGATTCGTCCTCCCATAGCTTATCCGCCATATAGATTTTGTCATTGACTTTCTTGGTCTCACCTGTCTTTTTGTTTTTCATGGTATAGAGCTGCTCAAAGACATCAGCTTCTTTTCCCTCTGGAAGAACCATCAGCGAAGGGAGGTTATTACCAATTTTATAGGGTAAGAAATCTATAAAAGGAAGATAGTTGACCGTATATACTCCGATACCCAAGGAAACAACAGCTGTAATTAATGTGACGACAAATTGATTGCCGGAACCTTTGATAATAGGCCGGATCTGTTTGCGATAAAAAAAGATGATCAGAATCAAGACCAATAACACCAGATCTTTGGAAAAAGATTGCCAAGGGGTCAGTGGAATGGCGTCGCCGAAACATCCACAGGAGGTGACAACTTCGAAAAACGCGGAATAAAATGTCAAAAAGGTGAAAAATAGGATCAATAACAGCAATCCCCAAGCCACTAAATTGGCATAGACACCAAACAACAATAGGGCACCTAAAAGGATTTCAAAACCACAGATCACTACAGCAATAGCGGTCGCGTATTCATTGAACGCAGTCAAGTGGAATACCTCAAAATATTCCTGCAGTTTATAGCCGAAACCAGTAGGGTCATTGGCTTTGATAAATCCAGAGAAAATAAAAAGAAGTCCAGTGAAAATGCGGCAAAAACCTAAAAGGTAATTTGTCTTTGTTGTCTGTTGTGCTGCTGTCATTATCCGATTATTGTTGTGCTAGTCCTAATTTAATTAACGCAAAAACTGCGTAGTTGAGCATATCCTGGTAATTGGCGTGAATGCCTTCGGATACAATTGTTTGGCCATCATTGTCCTCGATCTGTTTAACCCGATGAATTTTCATTAGGATCAAATCTGTCATTGAAGAAACACGCATATCACGCCAAGCCTCACCGTAATCATGATTTTTGGCCAGCATGAGGTCTCTGGTTTCCGTTACTTTTTCGGTATATTTTTGATTGACAAAGGTGGGATCAAGGTTTTCCTCCCCATCTTCACCCAGATCAATCTGGATCATAGCCATAATACAATAATTAATAATACCGATGTATTCGTCCACGACACCCTCTCCAACCTTGGATACTTTTTTGACCTCGAGCGTACGTA
Organism: Sphingobacterium sp. ML3W; assembly: GCF_029542085.1. NCBI lineage: Bacteria > Pseudomonadati > Bacteroidota > Sphingobacteriia > Sphingobacteriales > Sphingobacteriaceae > Sphingobacterium > Sphingobacterium sp. ML3W. The sequence goes on from NZ_CP107036.1 coordinate 5,974,946, forward strand.
TGCGTTGTGCCTTGATATAAATCTGATCGGTAATGGAAGACAGACGCATGATCCGCCATGCTGTGCCATAATCTTTTGTTTTTTTTATAAATAAATCTTGACAGTGCTTGATCACACTGTTATATTCCTGAATAGTATCCATATCGCTTTTGAAAAGAACTTGATTAAACAAGTCGAGATTATAGGACAAATATAATTAGAAAATAGTACTTCTGATGGTCAAATGAATGTACAATTTGCGTTATTTTGCTGAAATTTAAATAAATATTTGAGAATTTTCGGCCATTAAAGGTTTTAAAACTAACTTTATTTTAATTTGATATTATGCGCAGAGTTGATTGCCAACTTTGAATAGCAAGAAAATAGAAATTCATGAATTTTCAACAACCTATTATTCGCGAGGTAGAGATTACCCGATATGTTCAGCCATTTCGGGAAGGTGGATCTTTGCCGGCGCTAGTCGATGCTGATGATGGCTTTAGTTATGTCATCAAATTTAGAGGAGCAGGACAAGGGCGGAAGGCACTGATTGCTGAACTGATCGGTGGTGAACTAGCCAGACTGTTAAAATTAAGAGTGCCTGAAATCGTCTTTGCACATCTGGATGAATCTTTTGGGCGCTCAGAACCAGATGAAGAAATACAAGATCTACTCAAATTTAGTGTGGGAAAAAACCTTGGGCTCCATTTTCTGAGTGGGGCGATTACTTTTGATGCCAATGTTGATGTGATCGGTGCGGAAGAGGCTTCGAAGATTGTGTGGCTGGATGCCTTGTTGATGAATGTTGACCGCACAGTCCGGAATACCAATATGTTGATCTGGCACAAAGAACTGTGGTTGATCGACCATGGCGCGTCCTTGTATTTTCACCACAGCTGGGACAATTGGGAAGAACAATCGGTCAAACCTTTTGTGCAGATTAAAGATCATGTATTGTTAAAAAATGCGACCATTGTCGAAAAAATAGATGCTGAATTTAGCCCTATTTTTACGGAGGAAGTTTTTCGTAAGATATTGGCCGTTGTGCCAGACGAATGGTTGGTTGATTCCGAACGTGAATTGTCAGCGGCGGATGCGAGAGAAGTGTACGTTTCATTCTTGAAACAACGTGTGGCGAGTTCGTCAATTTTTGTAAAACAGATAGAAGATGCCAGAAAGAACCTTATATGAATATGCTGTGGTACGACTGGTGCCGCGTGTAGAGCGTGAGGAATTTATCAATGTTGGTATTGCGCTCTACTGTCGTAAATATCGCTTTGCCAAGATGGTCTATGCCATTGACGAGCAAAAAGTGCGTGCGCTCTGTCCTAAAATTGAATTGGAACTAATCGAAAATCACTTGTCTTCCTTTCAACGGATCTGTAATGGCGATAAAGATGCCGGAAAACTAGCAGCACTGGATATCACGGAGCGTTTTCGTTGGCTTACAGCTAAACGGAGCACGGTCATCCAGTGTTCGGCTTCACATCCCGGACTCTGTGAAGATCCCGAAGCAACATTGCAAAATCTGTTTGAGCGCCTGGTGCTTTAGTAGACATTGTCAGGCCGCCAAATGGAACTTGTGCCAAAAAGATGAAAAATGCTTGTTGCAACGATGTCTTAGGTAATAAGTTTGGGGCGGGGCTGGAACTCAAATAGAAAGAAAAAAATGATTTAATCGTAGCCTTATTGGTAATAAGGCTTAATCTATCAATATTGTATAGTATATTTGTTTTAATATTTACTTTTGAAGATGCATGATTTTTATCAACATATCTATGAGCAGCAATTAGCTGTTTTAGAAATGCCTTCCAATAAGAAGATCTGCGGCTGGGCAACCAAAATTTTGGATGTGCTTTTTCCGGAGCGAAATTCTGGCGAAATGAAATCGGTAGAAGATGTAAAACTTGCTTTTGAACAATTTGAACTGGAGTTGGAACAGCTTCTGAGCAAGTCAAAAGCCTGTGGTCATTGCAACCATGCACAAGTGGCCCATCAGTTTTTTGAACGTATTCCGGCGCTCTACGAGTTGATGTGTTGGGATGCTAATGCGTTGATGGATGGAGATCCGGCTGCGCAGAATAAGCGTGAGGTTGTACGCACCTATCCCGGTTTTTTTGCGATTTGTATTTTCAGGATGGCAAATGAGCTTCACCGGCTAGGTGTGCCTCTGATTCCAAGGATATTGACTGAACATGCCCATTCCAAGACAGGTATTGATATTCATCCGGGGGCGACCATTGGTCATCATCTTCACATAGATCATGGTACAGGATTAGTCATCGGAGAGACTTGTACGATCGGTAATTACGTTAAACTCTATCAAGGTGTTACGTTGGGCGCCTTGAGTGTGGACAAGGTCTTTTCGAATGTCAAACGCCATCCAACGATCGAGGACCATGTCATCATCTATTCCGGAGCGACTATTTTGGGTGGTGAGACGCGTATAGGTCATCATTCGGTTATTGGTGGTAATGTTTGGCTGACGAGTTCGGTCGAACCTTATACTACAGTATACCACCAGGCGACTGCAAAATTTATAGATTCAAAACCAATCATATAGATACATTTATGGGAAATATTATAGATACCATAGGCAATACACCCCTGGTGGAGATCACCCAATTTCATGCGAATCCCAGGGTACGGATCTTTGCAAAGATGGAGGGGAATAATCCTGCCGGCTCAGTCAAAGATCGCGCGGCGTTAAATATGATACGCTCGGCGATGGAGCGTGGTGAAATTTCGAAGGAAAGCAAGCTTATTGAAGCGACAAGTGGCAATACAGGCATAGCCCTGGCAATGATTGCCGGAATATATGGTTTAAGTTTGGAACTAGTTATGCCCGCATCGTCTACCCGCGAGCGAACGTTGACCATGGAGGCTTATGGCGCGAAGGTTACGCTCTTAGAATCTATGGAAATATGTCGTGACTATGCAGAGGAGAAAGCGTTGAAAGAAGGCTATTATATCTTAAACCAATTTGCCAATCCGGATAACTATAAAGCCCATATCAAAACAACCGGGCCAGAAATATGGCGCGATACGGATGGGAAAATTACCCATTTTGTGAGTGCAATGGGGACAACGGGAACGATTATGGGGAATTCCATTTACCTTAAGGAGAAAAATCCAGAGATACAGATCGTCGGTTGTCAACCTACACCCGAGTCATCTATACCCGGAATCAGACGCTGGCCAGAAGCCTATCTGCCAAAGATATTTGATCCGAGCCGTGTGGATCGTGTGATTGATATTTCACAACAGGAAGCCACCGAATTGGCGCGCGAACTGGTGAAACGCGAAGGGGTATTTGCAGGTATGAGTACAGGCGGAGCATTTGCTGGCGCGCTGAAAATTGCTAGCGAAATTGAGGAAGGTATCATTGTCTTTATCGCATGCGATAGGGGCGACCGTTACTTAAGCTCAGACCTTTTTGGTTAGTCTAAGCCAAGTCAAATAGACTCGTAATATAAACTATAGAGCCTGTCTTTGTTATACTTGGTTTTAGTATAACAAAGACAGGCTTTTTGTAATAAAGACTACCTTCTTTATTGCAATTTTCTTATCGAATCTGACTGACCTACGTCTATCAACACTCACTTTAGCGACAAGATCTGCTTTTATATACAAACTTTCGGTGCTATACCCCCTCTCCAAACGTCAACAGGTTATTGTCGGGATCCAGAATCGAAAACTCACGTTGTCCCCAGGGTTTGGTCTCCAGTTTACCATTGGGATGGATCGCAATATTTTTTTCTAAAAATGATTGATAAAGTTGTTCAATAGCATCGGTACGGATATAGACCATACCATAGTTTTCTTCAGGAGGTAAATCTTTAAATTCAAAAAAATGGATTTCAATCTGATCTTTTTTGACCATCAGGTAACCTTCGTAATCTTCGGTTCCACATAGAATAAAACCAAGATGACCGATGTAAAAGTCGCTTGTGATAACTTTATCACGCATGGGTAATTTGGGATGTATTGCAGTTAGTCTCATCGTTTATTTATTTTATTTGAATCTTATTGAAATATAGTGATTTATCCTTGTTCTTTATAACGCATATTCCTGTTGTTTTTCCAGTACGATACCCATACTTAAATAAGGATTGATCTTTATTCTTCATATTTGATCCACATATTCTTTAAGCAAATACCGCTGAAGCATTTGATCCGGATATCTATGCAATCTACAATTACAGGTTGAACTCTTCTGCAATAGTTTATTATGTATAATGTATGGTTATGACTTATTAGTTTTTGTAGTTTTATTGATAAATAAAAGTTATTCAATTTTGTACCAGATCAAAACAGAAAATCATGTACAAAAAAGTGACTCCCATCATGCGATACAAGCATATACTCAACAAAAAGATTACTATTCGGGAAATCATCTTTATCCTCTTGCTTATTTTATGTCTGACACCAGTCGTATCAGCTCCTTTGGCGCTGCTGCTAGGGATTATTGTTGCCCAATGGATCGGGCACCCCTTTTTGGCTGTTAATCACAAAGCCACACAAATTCTTTTACAGCTTTCTGTTGTTGGTTTGGGATTCGGTATGCATATTGACTCCGCTATTCAGACAGGCAAAGACGGTTTTTTACTGACCGTTATTTCTATTATTGGGACATTGTCCCTGGGGTATATATTGGGAAAATTATTAAAACTGGAAAAATTGACAGCTTATCTCATCACCGTAGGAACGGCCATCTGCGGCGGGAGTGCAATTGCGGCGGTTTCGCCCACAGTCAAAGCCAATGAAAAACAGATCAGTGTCGCTCTGGGTACCATTTTTGTCTTGAATGCGATAGCCTTGTTTGTATTCCCGGTTATCGGTCGTTTCCTGGATCTCTCACAGACACAATTTGGACTATGGTGTGCAGTTGCGATACAGGATACGAGTTCTGTGGTAGGTGCGGCAAGTAAATACGGCGCAGAGGCCCTCCAGGTAGCAACGACTGTTAAATTAACGCGGGCGCTATGGATTATTCCTATTTCTTTGCTGAGTGCGCTTGCTTTTAATACCAAGGGAACACGGATTAAAATTCCTTATTTTATCGGATTATTTATACTGGCTATCATCTTGAATAGTTATGTTCCATTTTTCCAAGGGATAGGAACTTATGTAGTTCATATCTCCAAAGTTGGCCTTACATTGACGCTCTTTTTAATCGGAGCTAGTCTTTCAAGAGATGTGTTACTGTCGGTAGGTTATAAAGCGATTCTACAAGGGCTGTTATTGTGGTTGTGCCTTGCAATCCCTGTGTTACTCTATATTTATTTCTGTCTATAAAAAAACGTGCTGTATCAAATAGCAATAGTGGCCTACTGTTGCTAGGGGAGTTAGGGGTGATATTTCAGTAAAACCATATCTCTTAACAATTGACCGTTTTCATAGATAGGCTGTTCGTAATTGTCTATAAAAAAATTCGCACGGACACCATATTGAACAAATCCATTACGTTCATAAAATCGGATCTGATCTAAGCCGCAATCCGCAGTGCCAACAATCAGATTGGGATATTGTACACGATAAGTCTCCTGGATATATTGTAATATTTCGCTCCCAAGTCCTTTGTTCTGATGTGAAGCAGCGACGGCAATATTTTTGATCTCCAGCGTCTCGCTGTCGATGGGATATAAGCAAAATACCGCAATGGGCTGTTGCTGTTCGTGGACAACAAAGACATTGGAATCAAAAAGGTACTTATTGATTGCGGCGACAGTCTCGTCGGCTAGAAGCAACAAATCATAAGGATAGTCCTTATGATTTGTGATCTGTTTTATTTCGAATTCAGCTAACATGTAAATAGCCTTTTTGAAGTTGTTAAAATGAATCCTATTCGGATTGGTTTAATTGAAGTGGTATAAAAAGATAACATCCCCAACATAAGCAGGTTTGACACTATCCTTAATTTTTAAAGTCGCTTCAATGGTTACTTTGATCACTCCCCTGAGATTGGCAACCGATTTAACATGGGTATGTAATTGTACTTCATTATCGACCAGGACCGGTTGTGCAAAACGTAGATTTTCGATGCCATAATTGATTTCCATTTTGACATTCCTTACTTCTGCAATCTGCTTCCACAGATAAGGAATAAGGGATAAGGTCAGATAGCCATGTGCAATGGTCGATTTAAATGGACTCTCTGTTTTGGCTTTTTCGCTATCGAGATGGATCCACTGATGATCTAAGGTTGCATCGGCAAACAGGTTAATCTGTTTTTGGTCGATTGTATGCCATTGAGATTCGCCTAATGACTTTCCTTCAAAGGCTTTGTACTCTTCATAATTGTTAATTATTGTCATATGTTATGTCTTTATCGCTTTTTGTTGGAATTTGCTCCGTAGGTTACATACAGGAATATCAAATTTTGGCTAAAGATAACCATTGTCGTTAGCAATCCAAGTATGTCTGTTATAATATGTGTACTATTTTAACGGATTGTTTTCAGCTAAATATGCTGCAATTACCGCATTTAAAGGATGTGTCTCTATGATGAGGTACCATATGTCTTTTCTACATAAGCTTTGAAATTGTCTAGAATGGCTTGCCATCCCTGACGTTGCATCTCTACAGGGTTTTCGAATTCAGCATCAAAAATAACGGTAATCTCAGTCGTGGATTTTTTCGAGTTGAAATTTATGGTGACCTGACGGCCATCAGGCATAGTATAGGCTATTTTTTTGAAAGGTTCAAGTGCTGTATAGGTTCCTATAAAGTCAAAGCCCATGGAGCCGTCTTTCGCCTCCATCCGATTTTTGAATTTTCCCCCAATACGTAAATCATTGATTGCACCTGTACAATGCCAGTCATCAGAAGCTTGATTCCATTGCATAATATCTTCTGCTGAGGTATATGCATTCCAGATGATCTCCACACGCACATCAATATGCGCTTGTATTTTTATCTGCTCCATATTACGTTAATAATTTTTTCTAATGTAATTACAGTTTCCTTAATAATAACAGGAAAATTTATCTTTTGTTATGTCCCTTGTAAGATAATTATTCATATTCTCCTAAATAGATTATTAAGGGATGTCAGCTTGGTGGGTTGTTCTTGGGGAAAGACAATTTTGCGTTAAGAGGCTGGGAATTCGTGGGCTTTTTGTTAACTTTATGAATGTGAATACTTAAACCAATTTATTATGTCTCCGAAACTCCTCATTATATTCTTTTTATTGATTTCTTCGAACAGGATCCTTGCACAAAAATACCGCAATATAGCAGATATCAGTTATTGTAAAAATACCGATACCGATGCGTATAAAAAGGAACGATGCAAGCTGGATCTTTATATTCCGACCGACCGAAAAGATTTTTCCACGATTGTTTGGTTTCATGGTGGTGGATTGGAAGGGGGAAACAAATTTATTCCATTGGAGCTTAAAGAGAAAGGCGTGGCTGTGGTCGCGGTTAATTATCGGTTGAGCCCTAAGGAGGAAGCACCGGGTTATATTGACGATGCCGCAGAAGCTGTTGCCTGGGCATTCTCCCATATTGCTTCCTATGGTGGCGATCCGACAAAAATCTATGTGTCAGGGCACTCCGCTGGGGGGTATCTCGCTTTAATGGTGGGACTGGATAGCAGCTATCTACACAAATACGGTGTCGATGCGAATCGGATAAAAGGCCTGGCGCCCATCAGTGGTCAGACCAATACACATTACACCATTAAAAAGGAACAGGGACAGTCCATGGTCATCCCACAAATCGATCGCTATGCGCCAATAACCTTTGCTCGGAAGGATGCGCCACCTATTGTATTGATCACAGGTGATGCGCGATTGGAGCTGCCCGCGCGATATGAAGAGAATGCGCATCTTGCAGCAATATTAAAGCAGGTTGGTCATGCAAAAACCTCTTTATACCAATTACAGGGCTTTGATCATGGGGCCGTCTATGCACCAGGCTGCTTGCTGCTGCTTAACTGGATCAAGGAATTGGAAAAATGAAACTAGACCTTTACAAAAATAGAGCAATAGCGTTAAGGCATGAACTGACTGAATTCCCAGTCAAAAATTTTATAAAATAAAGTGAAAATATTACAACAACGGTTTGGGAAATAGTAACGATCTTTATCCCGTTATATATACATACAGGGGTGTTTCCTGTAAATTAAGGTATCATAGCGTAAACAATATAAATTGCAATCCGTATGTGGGCAAAAGTCAACATCTTGTTGGTCATCTGTATTTTGGGGCTATTTTTAGCACCAAGTCTGGGTTTTGCCTGCCATTTAGCACCCGAAAAACCGAAGCAGGAGGAGAAATCCTGTTGTACGGAAAAAGGTGCAGATGTAAAGGATAGCGATCAAGATCCAAAGCATACTGACAAAGCGCAAGATGTGAGGGATACCGATACGAAAGATTGCTGTAAAGATAAAAAGCAGGATTCAGGAACTTCAAGTGATCACGGCGATGACTGTGGTAAACACTGTGCCGAAAAATCATGTCGTACTTCTATGCAATGTAATCCGATGATCTCTTTTTCTGAAGTAGATCTTATTTTGCCATCAGATACAGATCATCTCAAATTGTATACGTTGTACAAGCAACCTTTTTGCTCGGATGCTTATTTTTCGATCTGGCAGCCTCCCAAAATAGCCTAATCATCGATGGTAGCCCATGCTACGTCTTTTTGGATCGCCATCGGCGTTCAAAACCCCTTTTATTGCGTGAAATGAAAACACCCATTGGATAACATGATCTAGTGATGGTCTACAGTTTTTAGTGATGAATAGCTGGCTGCTGACGAAGTTTTTATTATCATTTATTTAAAATTTATTCGTTATAAAATATGCTTATTTGAAAAGTATAAATACGAATCAAATTTTAGGGGGATATCCTATAGTTATTAAAATATAAACCGAGTGTAACGAGTTCATTGAGACCAATGAAAACAAACACTATCAATAAATATTTATAGATGAAATCCATTTCAATAATTGGCTTAGTAACCCTAGTATTACTGACCAATAGCACTATACAGGCACAGATCAAAAATGCGAAAACAGCAACTGTAAAAGTTTTCGGAAATACCCCCGCGGCAAAAACTGTCATCGAGCAGGAAGGCAGGGCCGGAAAGACCGCCCAAGTAGACTGGAATCAGGAAACTAAAATCGCGACGATCACTTATGATGCTTCAAAAACAAGCGAATATGAGGTTTTAAAACGTATTGCCTTAGCAGGATTTGACAGTGAGAAGTTTCTGGCACCTGACGATGCTTATGCCAAATTGCCCAAAGCAGATCAATACACAAGAACATTAAAACCTGTTTCAAAATCGCAGACTGCAACAACTATAGAACATGGGGGACAACTTCAGTCAGGGCAAACAAACCATTCAGCTCATCAAAATACTACAGCTGCTGTTGCGGTAACCGGAAAAGTTACACAATTGACAAATGTGGTCGATCAATACTTTGCTTTAAAAGATGCGCTGGTCAAGACAGATGCCCAGGCAGCAGCGACCAAGGCCGCTGCATTGCAGGAAGCGATCAAGGCCGTGGATATGAATAAGCTTGTATCCGCTGAACATACTGTCTGGATGAAGGTGATGAACAATTTGACTGCTGATGCTGCAACCATTGCGAAGAGTAAGGATCTGACCAAACAACGTGTGGCATTTGCCTCGCTTTCGACGAAGCTTTATGAACTGGTCAAAGTGGGGTCTTTCGGAAGTCCTGTCTACTATCAACATTGTCCGATGTTTAACGAGGGGAAAGGTGCAAATTGGTTGAGCAAGGAAAAGGCCGTTAAAAATCCATTCTACGGATCGCAAATGATTACTTGTGGAAGTACAGTTGAAACGCTTAATTAAATAGCAAGCCCAATGAAATATTTAGTTGCTATTATAGCGGTGTTTGTCCTCATATTGACGGCATGCACCAATCCACAAAGCAATTCAAAAGCAGCGCTTACGAGTTCAGAAAGGGATACAACGAGGTATGTGGCGGCTGCTGCAAAGCAGTACAAAAAAGGAGATCTCGTACCTACTGAAGAGGTATGTATGGTCAACGATGCTTTTATGGCCAAGAAACAACTGCTGGTCAAACATGAGGGCAAGGCTTATTATGGCTGCTGTGAAATGTGTAAGGAACGAATCCCTAAAGAAGCCGCTGTTCGTGTTGCTATTGATCCCTGGTCCAAGAAAGAGGTTGATAAGGCCAATGCAGCTATTGCCATAACGGGTGATCAGGGTGAGGTTTCTTATTTTGAAAACGAAGAAAATTATCGGAAATACGTCGAAAATATAAACCAATAAATAGACTTAAAATGAAAAGAATGATACTGATTGTAGTTGCAGCAATGACACTTGCAGCTTGCAACAACTCAAAATCGAATCATACACATGCCGCAGATACGGCAAAGGAAGCAGAGGAGACGGGGGCTGCTATAGATAAAGCGAAAGAGGATACAGCTGGGATAGCAGATACAATAGCAAAAGCCGAGGTTACTGAAACTGCTGCTAAGACAAAGGCCGATGCTCCAGTCGCAAAAGACAGGTCTCTTGATGAGGTCTACAGTGCTTACTTTGAATTAAAAGATGCGCTGGCGAGAGATAATGGACAGACGGCGCAGCAGGCTGCAAAAAAGATGAAGGCTGTGGTTGCGAAGATCGATGCCGCCAAGCTGGAGACCGCTACTGCTGCTGCCTGGAAACAGTATCAACGGAAATTGGCCTTTGATACAGAACATATCGCGGGGATTGATGAAAATGGACATCAACGTGAGCACTTCGTGACGCTATCCAAAAATATGTACGCATTGCTAAAAGTAGTGCGGCCGGATGCTCCGATCTATTACCAGCATTGCCCGATGTATAATGAGGGTAAAGGTGCGCATTGGTTGAGCAAACAAAAGGCAATCGACAATCCTTATCTGGGTAAATCAATGCCTACCTGTGGATCTACTGTAGAGACTATTCAATAGAGTGATGGAAAAGTTGTTTGAAGGATTTCCCAACTTGCATCCTTTGGTGGTTCATTTCCCTATAGTGCTGCTGCTTTTAGCCTTACTCAGTCAGGTGGTGGCCGTATGCTATAGTCGATATCGGCTGGAGCTAAATATCTTGACTTTTATTCTGTTGTTTTTGGGAACAATAGGGGCTTTTGCAGCAATTCAGACAGCATCCCATATTTCGGGGGATGCCGATGAAGAAGTCTTTGCCGTTTTTGATATCCACCAACGTTATGCCTGGATCAGCTTCTGGCTGGCGGGGATAACCACCGTTGTACGTTTGGTAGCACTGCGATGGAGTAAAGTCATCTGGACAAACTATTTGATCGTGGTTTTGTTGATAAGTTTGTCTGTGACACTATTTATCACAGGACACCATGGCGCACGGCTGGTCTATCAGTATGGTGTGGGACCTAAAAATAATGGAGTTTTAATGAAGTAATCGCATGAAAATGAGTAATAAGAGAAATATATTAATAATTGTTTTACTATTGATGACCCAGGCCGCAGTATTTGCACAGAAGGTGGTGCGTCACGAACTGTATGTTCGGGATACCATTGTGAATTATGCAGGCAAAGCAAAACGGGCCATTTCCGTAAATGGGCAGATTCCTATGCCGACGTTGACATTTACCGAAGGAGATACAGCAGAAATTGTGGTTCACAATGAACTGAAAGAAAGTACATCACTGCACTGGCATGGTATCTTTCTTCCGAACAAAGAGGATGGTGTACCGCATCTGACGCAGGAGCCGATTAAGCCGAACTCGACTTATACCTATCGTTTCCCAATTATTCAACATGGAACTCACTGGTATCATTCGCACTCAGGCTTGCAGGAACAGATCGGTATGTACGGCAGCCTTATTTTGAACAAACGTGCGGATGATAAGACTTTTCGCAAAGGAATAGATGATTTACCTACCATTCCGTTAATCATAAGTGAATGGACAAATTACAATCCGGATAATATCCAGCGGATGTTACATACGGGAAATGACTGGGCCGCCATTAAAAAAGGGGCTACCCAATCTTATGCGGAGGCGATCAAAGAGGGCAAGTTTGGAACGAAAATCACCAATGAATGGAAGCGTCAGCTCGCCATGGATGTCAGTGATGTGTATTACGACAAGATACTGTTGAACGGTGCTCATTCTACGGATTTAAAAGAGGTGGATGGGAAAAAATTGAAAGCGGGAGATAAGGTACGTTTACGGATTTCCAATGGTGGTGCTTCATCTTATTTTTGGCTACGCTATGCGGGTGGGAAAATTACCGTGGTTGCTAATGACGGTAATGATGTGCTACCTGTGGAAGTGGATAGGCTGATGATCGCTGTATCGGAGACCTACGATGTGGTCGTGACGATTCCGAATGAAGGAACAGCCTACGAGTTTATGGCGACAACGGAGGATCGGACGCAATCGGCAAGTTATTTTGTTGGTAATGGCATCAAGCAATTGATTTCTCCACTCCCTCGTCTCAAATATTTTGAGGGAATGAAGATGATGAATGACATGATGAAGATGGACGGTAATCTGAATGATATGGGCATGAATATGAGCCTGAATCAGATGGATATGAATGTCGTCATGTATTCTGAAATCACCGGAGATGGAAAGAAAAAGGAAGATCACAGCAAGCATAGTGGTATGGATAACGGGAAGATGAAGGCCGATGAGGATCCAAACCGTTACAATGCGAATGCACTGGCTGATATCGTCACATTGAATTATGCGATGCTGGAATCTCCCCATGAGACCGAATTGCCGAAGAACGCTCCTGTGCGGGATCTTAAATTTACCCTTACAGGAAATATGAGCCGCTATGTGTGGAGCATGGATAATAAAATTCTTTCGGAGACCGATAAGATTCCGGTGAAGAAAGGGGAAGTGCTACGGATTACTATCTACAACAACTCAATGATGCGCCACCCGATTCATTTACATGGCTTTGACTTTAGACTGCTGAATGGCAAAGGAGCAAAAGCTCCATTGAAAAATGTGGTCGATATCATGCCAATGGAAACAGATACCATTGAGTTTTTGGCAAATGAAGAAGGTGATTGGTTTTTTCATTGCCATATTTTATACCATATGATGGCCGGAATGAACCGGGTGTTTGCTGTGGATGACTATAAAAATCCATATCTACCCGATAAAGCCAAAGCATATAAGGAGCTGCAACATGAAAGCAATATGACACATTTTATGGCGCAGAATGATTTTGCGACCAACGGAAATGATGGCCAGGCGATGTTCCAGAATGCACGCTGGCAACTGGGATCGGAATGGCGATTGGGGTACAACGACATGCATGGTTACGAGGTGGAGACACACTTGGGACGATTTTTCGGAAAGATGCAGTGGTTTATGCCTTTTGTAGGTTTTGATTACCGTTACCGCCGAATGGGCGACGATGAACATGAAAAGAATATCTTCGGTCAGGCAAATAAAAAAGATAGCCGCAAAGCGGTGAGTCTGGGTTTTATGTATACGCTACCGATGCTGGTGAATTTTCAGGCCGAAGTGTATCATGACGGTATTGTCCGATTGCAAATGATGCGGGAGGATATCCCGATTTCACGAAGAATACGTGGCGATTTTATGGTCAACTCGGATCTTGAGTATATGGCCGGACTGAATTATATCATCACGAAGAATATGGCCTTCAGAACACATTACGATAGTGATATGGGAATTGGTGTGGGACTATCGTTGAATTATTAACGAACGGAATTTCTTAATGCGGTGTGCAAATAATCTCACCCATGGATTTTATTTTTCTCTGTTACGGGTTAATAAGGGGCAGGTTGGGACTATTTCCTTAAATAATATAGATCTGATTGTTAAATTATTCGGATTTTACACGGACTTTATACGCTTTTATCCGAATGAGATCCGTATGAGGTCCGGATAATGTCCCTATTAGTTCGCTATTAATATACTTGTTGATATGAATTTGTAGGCCCTTTGTTTTCTGGAAATCCCATGTTTTTAAGCAGATTTTCTCTATCGTGGACAGCACAAAAGAAAGCGCCAGAAATCGTTAAATTTCTGGCGCTTTTTTATATTTTCCGGTTCTTTTAACAGACCAGGTTTTGATCGTTTAAATCATCCATTTAAATAGACTCGCTCCCCAAGAGAATCCTGCCCCAAAAGCAGTCAGCATCACTAAGTCACCGGTATTTAGTTTTTTAATGTTCTGCCAGATACACAAAGGGATCGTCGCTGCAATGGTATTACCTAGATATTCGATATTACTAAGTGCCCTATCTTCAGGAATATTGAGGCTACGACCAACTGCGTCGATGATACGTTGATTGGCTTGATGTGGAATTAACCAGTTGATATCTTCAATCTGTAAGTTATTGCGCTGTAAAACGGTATTGCAGGCATCACTCATCGATTGAACAGCGTGTTTGAAGACTGTTTTACCATCTTGTTTGAGAAAACGGTTGTCATTTATTGGAAGGCTGCTGTCGATCGGGTAGAGGGAACCTCCGGCTTCGATCTTCAAAAATTCACGTCCAGCACCATTGCTACGCAAGTAGGCATCCATAACGCCACCTTCAATTGAAGGTTCGAGCCAAATTACGCCAGCGCCATCTCCGAATAGAATATTAGTGGAACGATCTTTTAGATCGACATAGGTACTGATGTTATCTGCACCGACAACAAGCACATTTTTGTAACGTTGTGTCTCCACAAGCGACGAAGCCATATCCAAAGCATAGAGGAAACCTGAACAAGCGGCATTGACATCAAATGCCCATACATTGGTCAGTCCTAATTTTTCGAGAATAATATTAGCCGTTGCTGGCATGGGCATATCTGGTGTAGATGTTGCTACGATAAGCGCATCTACTTCCCGCAAATCTTTATTATATTGTTTTGCTAAATCCTGAATGGCTTTGACGGCCATGTCCGATGTGGCAAGATTTTCATCCAATATCCTTCGCTCTTTAATTCCCGTACGTTTGATAATCCATTCATCGGAGGTCTCGCAAAACTGCTCTAAATCGGTGTTGGATCTTCTGTTTGGTGGGATATATCCACCAACCCCAGTTATTGCTGCATACGGCCTGCTCGGTATTCTTTCAGTCATAAAATAATGTACTCTTTTCTCTCTTTTTCTACAGCCAAATCTTACAAATTAGTCAAGTTGTGATTTTGCGCCGTAAAACTACGGTTAATTTGTACAACTAAACGCTGAAAAGATAGGTTTTTGACAAAATAATTACGTTTTTGAATAAAATTAACCGTTTTTAACTTTTATCCTATACTATTCTTTTAATCGGTCTTGATCAGGCGAAATTATATGCTGTTGGCAGTGTATTTGTCGAAATTTTAATCTTTTCTGTCTTTTCAAAAGGTCAAAACGGTCTAGTAATTTTTGGCGTATTAGAGCACTTATTCGGAAATCCGTGCAAATTTGAGCAGCTCTGCCAGGGTCCTGATTCCCTCTTCGATCAGCTCTTCGGAAATGGACCCATAGCCTAGGCGCAAGCCGTCGTAACTATTGTCTTTATGATAGTTATCGGGATGTGGAATATGGATTGATTTTTCTTTCAGTTTTTTGAAGAGCAATGTCCAGTCTACTTGATGTTTGAAAGCAAGCCAGACCGCTAATCCACCTTGGGGACAATGGTAACTTACATGCTCTGCTAAATGGAGATCTAGTTGCTTGATCATAAAGTCACGCTTGCTTCGATAATAGTTGGTTGCTTTGCGTATATGTCTTCTTACTGTGCCGTCCTGAATAAGTTCCAAAACAGCCTGCTCCATAATATTATCGCCTTGTATATCGATGAGGTAACGTAGTTGGGCAATAGCTTGCAATAAATGTTCATTTTTGCTGACAAGATAGCCTATACGAAGTGCAGGAGCTACGACTTTGCTCAATGTTCCGATGTAGATCGAATGTTGTAATTCGGCAGCCGAAGCCAGTGGATGGTATGGTGTGTGGTCGAAATGAAATTCGTAGTCATAGTCATCCTCAATAATCGTGAATCCATATTCATTGGATAATTGGATCAGCTCTGACCTGCGGGCGGGGCTTAACGTAGCCGTTGTTGGATATTGTCGGTGCGGTGTAATGTAAAGAGCTTTGATATTTTTTTTATCCTTTAGATGGGATATCATTTCTTCGACAATGATACCCTCAATATCAACAGGGATTTGTATAAGTTTTGATCCGGTATGCTCGAATATCTTCCAGGCAGAGTGGTAGCCGGGAGACTCAACGAAAATATAGTCATCCTTTTCCAGTAGACATTGAGCAATAAGATACATAGCCATTTGGCTTCCTCTACTGATACATAAGTTGTCCAAGGTGATATTCATATTGCGTTCCAGGTTGAGCATGTCGGCGATGGCTTGCCTAAAATCAATATGTCCCCTTGGGTCGGCGTAGCCCATCATCTTCCAACGGGCACTCCGTTTGAAAATCTGTCGATAGGCGCGTCCGAGCTGGTCGATCGGAGCAATCTTGCTGTCTGGATTACCATCATCAAAGATAATGCGCAATGGTGCCTGAAGAGTCGATACGGCTATACTTTGGGTGGAACTTTCAGCTTTGGAAAGCAACGGCGGAAGCTGCTGGGCCACAAAAATCCCACGACGCTGTTGGCTCACGACCCATCCTTCGCTCAGGAGCTGTTGGATAGCTTCAACAACCGTATTACGGTTTAGCTTCAACTGTGTGGCAAGCACTCTACTGCTCGGTAAGGCAGTACCACGGGCTAGTCTGCCCGACTGTATATCAGCGGCAATACTATCGGCTAGTTGTAAATAAATCGCTTTTGTGGAAGATCGGTCTATCTCCATTGTCAAATTCCAGGGTCTGAGCATGGGTCAATTTTATTGGGTAATCCACCCAAAGATACAATTGTTCTTTTGGATTGAAACCCTTTACGATGATTCGATTAGATTTGCTTTCCGGGTATTGGGTTTGAGATGAGTGGTTTACTTCTACCGATGGTAGCTGGACTATTTGCTTTAAATTGATCCTGGACTACCTGTAAGGCAGTATTTTATCCGATTTTTGGGTTTAACTAAATCTCGACCATTTGATGAAACCATTTCCTGTATTTGAAAAATTAGATATCCAGATTGAACGTGCGGCTGGCTGTTTCGTATATGACCATCAGCAAGAGGCCTATTTGGATATGTATGGCGGACATGCTGTTGTCGCTGTGGGACATACACATCCGCATGTTGTCAATAGCACCTTGCAGCAACTGAACAACATTGGCTTCTATTCGAATACGATATTTAATGATTTGCAGCATCAACTGGCGCATCAATTGGGCCTGATGAGCGGATACACCGACTATGCGGTGTTTTTTTCGAATTCTGGTGCCGAAGCAAATGAAAATGCCCTGAAGCTAGCCTCGTTTTTCACTGGTAGAAAACGGGTGCTATCGTTATCTAATGCCTTTCATGGCAGAACCTCTGGTGCCGTATCAGCGACTGATAACACAAAGCTCCAAGCTGCTGTAAATGACAATAGTCATTACTTTTTCAGCCCCTTCAATGAGTTGTCCAGTTTGAGAAAACAGCTCGAAACCGAGGCATATTGTGCAGTGATTATGGAACCGATCCAAGGAGTAGGCGGAATTCAGGTAGCAACAGATGAATTTCTACAGGAAGTCAGAGCGATCTGTACAAACACAGGTACATTGCTTATTCTCGATGAAATCCAATCGGGATATGGCCGCACCGGAAAGTTTTTTGCGCACCAGCATGCCGGAATAAAGGGAGATCTGATTACCGTGGCGAAGGGAATAGCCAACGGTTTCCCCATGGCTGCGACTATTATTTCTCCTGCTGTCAATCCACACATGGGGCAATTGGGGACGACTTTTGGTGGTAATCATCTGGCCTGCGCTACTGCAATAGCGGTATTGGAGGTTATCCGCGATGAAAAGCTGATTGATAATGCGGCGCAGGTAGGTGGTTTTTTAATGCGTGAATTGAAGGATATCGCTGCTGTGGCTGAGGTTAGGGGTAAAGGGTTGATGATCGGTGTAGAGTTTGATGCCGATATACAACAACTGCGACAGGAGCTGCTATTTGACGAGAAGATCTTTACTGGGTATGCCGGTGCTTATACATTAAGGCTGCTGCCACCGTTAAGCTTTACAATGGAACATGCACAGATTTTTTTAAGGAGCTTAAAGAAATTGCTTGAAAAAAATAGCCGTTATTTCCAAAACCGTTCTTATCACATGGGATAGTTAATGAAGAACTGTATACTGTAGCCTTTTATGCGAATAAAGGAAATTGCCTATCAGTTGTAATTCGTGAAGAACTGCATGTCGCATTCCAGGTCGGTATTCTATTAATGAATCGTGTCTGAGGGGATATTTTTTGAATGAGTGAGTTTAGCTTTTTTCTTGTATTAATGACGTCAAAAAAGTAATTTCACAACAGATACTTTAATTAGATAGATACACGGAAACAGATGTCGACAATTACAAAGGGTTTACCAACAGCCGGATTGATTAGTATAGCGGACAACAAAATATTACTGGCCTATAGTAATAATAAAAAAGCTTGGTACCTGCCAGGTGGTAAAATAGATGCGGGGGAGGATTCTTTACAATCACTCCGTCGTGAGATTTCAGAGGAATTGAACATAGATCTTGACCCCCAAAAGATTTCGTACTATTGCCATATTACTGCTCCAGCCTATGGTATGATCCCTGAGGTGATCATGGAGCAGGATTGTTTTCTATATCCACTTACGGAAACGATACAACCAAGTAACGAAATAGGAGAAGTGAAGTACTTCTCCCATGAAGATTATTTACGCGAACCTATTCAGGTTATCGGTGTGTTGCATGTTTTTGATAGGTTGAAAACAGATGGCCTGATTTAAGTTAAAGGTCATAACTATGCTTAAATACCATAGCCCTCATTGGCACAATTGATTGTTTTGGTATTTTGTATTGGATCTATCTTTCCAGTCTTGGTATTCAATCGCCAAGCTTTGAGGATCTTGTTGAAATATTCTTTGTCCTCCTCGACAACGCTAATAGCAACGATTTCGCTGTCAAATTTGTTGCCTATCCTACAGTTGCAAAGGCTAAGTTGTTCGTTGGCTTTGAGCTTACGAATATTGATTGTATCCAAGATCTTATATTTCACCTGGCCCTTTCCATTCTCCTTGTCATCAAGCAGTTCATTTAAAATACAGATCCCGTTTTTATCGCTGGTATAATATCCCGCAGCAAAGCGATAGTCACCACTTGCACTTTTGTTTGCGTCTATTACTGCACCTGATGCATGGGCATAGCTGGCCAATCCCGGAATTTCATTAATCTCCCGAAATATTTTTCCATATAATGGATTTTTCTGATTTTGAACCGTGTTAAAACTTGACCAACTGCAGATGGCCAATAATGCAAATAGTATACTTGTTAAATAACGCATAGCTTCGATTGATTTAATTACAGTATTAAAGATAATAAATCTCGTTACATTCTTAAATTACGATATTTATATTTTGCTCATCAACCTGTTAAGATGGACTATTCATACTTGGAAAAATCTACGGCAAATATACAGCGATTGACTTGACTGCCATTCTGTGCCCCGGCATTGGGTTCAAATTCGGTCAGACTCCAGAGATAACCATAAGTTGCTTCATAATATAGGGATTCGGCACCATAGGGCCATCTGTAACGGACGGTGTCATCTGCGCCATCGCTGTAGCGTGCCAATCTTGCATTGGATCCGTAGGAATTGCTCGGAGATCCTGTGCAGGATAGCCATGTCCGGTTTCCTTTTCGGAATACCCCTTGGATTCCATGTGCATGATTATCAGTAAATAGGCTGTTTTTTGGTGTGACTGTAACAATCCCTGAATTTTGGAGCTTACCATCCGCATCAATGGGAAAGCCAAAAACTTGGGGTACGATTGCGGCATCAGCGCTGCCGGCATAGTATTGCCCAGTCCAAAATTGGGTTCCTTCATCATTGACTTGAATAGTTGAAAAGGGACTGGCATTATTGATCTTTTGATATCCTATTTGTGGTAGTATATACCGATAGTTGAATGCATATAAATTGCCATTGGCATCTTTTCCGCATTTTTCACTGGTATTATCACCCGTGTTGACTTCAATAATTTTATCAAGATCGAACACCCTGACGCCCAGATTTGTGCTACTCAGGTATATTTTCCCTTTGAAGTAGGCGATTCCACCGGCATGTACTTTAAGTGGAGCATAAGTGCCATATTGTGTATGGCTTGTCGTTCCGCTAGGAATATCGGGTTGAACCAGAAGGATATGGCGGTAGGTCAGATAGGTACTCGAACTTGGGCTAATGTCGATCAGGGTAATGCGGGAACCTTTGTGCTCAGCATTATTCCGAGCATACCAGCTGACCAAAAGATAACGGACTCCATCTTTTGTGAATCCGGCAATCCCTTGTGGCCGCCAGATGGATGTGGTTTCATCGTCACTATTCCACCGGATGCCCCGAACCCGATTTTCTTCGGGAATATTGAACCCATATACCTCGGTGTAAGCACTCCCACCAATGGCCTGACGGTTTTTGTTTACCTGGGAAGGATTTAGAAAACTGAATCCTGAATTGATATAGGTACTGGTATTGACATAATTGTTGACACTGACAGCTGCAGCAGTTGTGCTCGCTTTAAGTTTCGAAGTTGTTTCAGTTTGTATGGGCGCTGGAGCTATTTCATTTTTCTGACAGCCGCTTGTCACTGCAAGCATAAAAATCAATCCAAGTGTTTGTCTTTGAACCATCGTTGTAGGTTTATGTAATCGTATACAATCCGAATAGCAAATAGTTTGTATGCTAATTGCGAAACTAAATGATTCAACTATTATTTGGATAAACGTAATATTAAATCTGTATTACGTTTGTTGTCTTTTTGTTTATAGTCTTTATTTTATGAGCCTTAGTGTTCCAACCTTCTGTAAATGCGTAGCCCCCTATCACTGATATTATTTCATTAAACAAGATCAGTGATAGGGGGCTATATTTATCCGAAGCGCAACTTATTTTGAAGCCTCTGTTTTTTCTTTTTGGGATTCTTTGTATACTTTGCTATCCTCATCGTCCATGTCCATATCGAGGTCCTCCTCTTTGTATTTTCCCATTTTAAGTTGAAAATTATCGGCAGTACCGGTGATGCGCATCGGTATTCCGAAGATTCCAAATGGAGGCAGTCCAAGTCTGAACCCTAGATTCATCCGTCCATCTAATGTAACCTGGCCTTCAAATCGTGGTCTGAATCCCATCATCTTCATTTTGGTACGCTCGATGGTCATGACATTGTTCTTGATATGGGATTTGATGACGACTTTTTTCACTTCGCCGTCTTTCAGTTTTTCTTTTGAGGTGGATTCGCTGATGCCATTCAGTAATTTGAATCCCCTGAATTTAATCTGGTTCAATGTCAGGCTACCCTCACCGACTATGGAGGGCATGACAGGCTGCATATTACCATTTAATAAACCGCCTAATTTATAATCCAGTGATACAAGGCCATGTGCGTTTTTGGCGGCAGTGACCATCTCTCTGAACATTGGAATTTCTTTATAGGCACGTTGAATATCAAAGCTGTCCGCTTTTACAGCATAGTCGAATGTGGCTCTACGGGGATTTATTGGTCTATAACTTCCATTCATAGCTGCTTTTAATCCTGCGAGTTCAAATGTGGTGCTGTGGAGCTCCAGTTTACCTTCTTTGAAACGTAGATCTCCTTTGAAATCTTTGATGTTCATATTGTTGTAAGAAACATTGTTGACTAAGCCCAGTACCTGTACATCCAGATTTTTGGGCAAAAGGACTACACCAGACTCAGAAGAAGAGGGTGCTGCGGAAGGATTATCCGCAAAAACCATGAAATCGTCTACAGTGATTTTTTTACTATTGAGCGTGAACTGTCCTTGTAAAGCTGCATTGTTATTCGTTAGGTAGTTAATAATATTATTCATGTAACCTTTTATGGAGATCGAATTTCTACCATAGTTGACCAGGAATCTGTCAAAGTTCATTTTCTCCTGATGGAAACTAAAGTCACCACTCTTGATCGCAATAGGTTGAGGGAGTAGATCTGTCTGTACCTGGATCTTGCCGATGTTGATGCGTCCACTATTGTGGAGTCTGGCATAACGGCCACTTGTCGCATCGCTCTGGAGACCTTTGAGACTGAAATCTGTATGGATAAAACCATCGACGTTGGTTCCGTCCAAAGCAAAAAACTTATAGATAGGACCAAGGCTGAGTTTTCCTTTGGACTGAATATTATAGTTGATGTTATTGAAATTGCGCAGATCTGCATTCAGGAAAAATGGTTCCCCGGCGAAGGTAAATGAAACGGGGAGTATCTTGACGCTCAAATCACGTAAAGATCCTTTCTCGCTATTTACGAATGCTTCAATATGTATATTTTCCATGGGAATAGGATACTCCTTGGATTTGATAAACCCATCTTTCATCACAATGGAGGTATTGGTCTCTGGAAAAATATTCCGTTTGAGATCAACATAACCTTTTGCATTGAGGTTTACATCGATCAGCCCTGCCAGTTCGATATCTTTGATCGGGTAGAAGCTTTTGATATCGGCCAAATTGAATAAGGCTTTGAGATCAGACTGTACCGCAATTTTGTTGAAATCTGTTATCGAAACATAACCTTTAATATAGTTGCTGAGTGCTTGAATCGAGATATCGTGAATAGAAATGGACGCACTTTTCATTTTTCCATCCGGATCTTTTGCTTCAAGACGATAAGCGATCTTTTCAAGTCCTTTTGGGAGATCAGCTAGTTTGAAATGGCCGTCTGTTAGGGTGTTTTTAATATCAAATGTCGGTATGGAAGCAATATATTCCTCTTCGCGTTTTTGAAGTCCGACCTTGCGTGTTGCTTTGGCATAGGTTCCGTCGATCTTTGCGTCAAGATTCCATCGTCCGCCCAAAGTGAAACCCGGGAATTGTAAGGAAGAATAGAGTATGCCCAGGTCGAGGTCGCTTTTCATGTCAGCATGTACAGTCACAGGGTGCAGTCCTGCGATTTGTCCTTTTGCGTTGAAGTAACCTGATGCGACTTTAAAGTCAAATTGTTTCAGGTCAATCCGGAGCGAGTCGGGATTTAATGCCGGAAGATCAATCTTTAATTTTGCGTTCCAGTCAGTCAATGGATTATTGGATTGTTTATAGGCCATATATCCGTTGTTGATGGTCAATCCCAGGGATAAATCGGGCATCTCATTATTGTCAACAATATAGTCACCAACTAAATTCACAAATACTTCGGAAGTGCCCTTAACCGATAGATCTTTTATCCATGATGCATAACTATTGGGAACCAGTGACAACAATTCACTCAGGGTACTCTCCTGGGATTTTAACTTGAAGTCCAGGTGGTAACCGTGCGATATAAAGGATAATAAGCCCCGGAATCTTACTGGTAGTTGGTTAATCTTGATATCATTTCGTTCGAAGATAAATGATAAGTTATCGGTGTTGATACGCGTCAATAAGTTGGCATCAATTGATTTTTTGTCGACATAGAGTTCATTGTCAAAAGAAAAAGAAAAAGCGGCAATCTTGGCTCTGGTATTCAAATCAAAGATATTCGACATCAGATCACCTTTACCCTCGTAGTCCAGATCTTTTGCATCAATCCACAGTGGAATAGATTGGTCTTCGTAATGCAGATTGGTCTTTTCAAATTTAATCAGCTGAAAGGCCAGTGCACTGCTCTCGGAATTATCTTTTGCCTTCGTGGAATCTGTTGGTGTAGACTTGTATATGTTGTAGTTGGCGTTACCTAAGGAATCAACCAAAATATTGATCTTCCCCTGGTTAATGATAAACTTGTCAATAATGATTTTTGATTTGAGCAAGCTCATGAGGTCAATTCCAAAGCTTACTTGTTTGGCGGCAAGCAAGGTGTCTTTTTTGAATGGCTCAGAGCCCTTTAACAACACGTCATCCATCGACGCTGTCAATAGTGGGAATTGATCAAAGAAGGTCAATCTGACCTTTGTATAGTTGAGTTCCCCATTGATATGCTCGTTTGCCAACGACTTAACTTTGTCGTTTACTTCTTTTTCGAAGATGTAGGGAATGGATAATATACAAAGAATGAATAGTGCTATGAAGCTTACTAACCCGATAGAGATTCGTTTGGCAAGCTTTAGAAATGTTGCTTTTGACACAGTGTTGTTTTTTTGTGGCTACAAAAGTCCGAAAATTATTGCTAAAGTCCATTGATAGACTGATTTATTTTGATACTACTAAAGAAATATGTGATTTTTTATTGACAAATGAGTGGGCAAAGTCCTTTCTTATCAGGTAGTTTTGTATTGCTCGAAAATTTTCCTGTATTTTTGCAGGGTGAATTTTCGATTTAAAAATGCGGAACAGAAAAACAGTACCATCCTCATTTTCTGTTTGCTTTTGTTGCTGTTGATAGGTGGGGGGCTGCTCGGTATTATCCACCATAAAATAGATCGACTGAATAAAAGAATATTGGTAGATTTTGCCGATGAAAACATGTTGCTGGTGAATAAGCAGCTGGAATTGTTACAACAGGAGCTATACACGTCTGAGAAAAGATTGGTTGATGCCGTACCATCAGGGGATATCCGTCGCGATTCCTTACTTATCCTCATTCCGGCTAGTCACTTGGACCGTGTCGATAATAGGATGTGGATACTGCTTAAAACGCGTACAATACAACATCGTTTATACCATGTCTATGTCGATATTGAAAAATTAAATGCTTATTTCGCCAATCTCTATTTTGGAAGAAGGGCTTATTTTGAAATATATAGTGATAAGGGGATCTGCATTGTTTCACCTGAAAATCGAAAATGGGGGCGCCCGAAGGATAGTGATATTATTACACAGGGCAAGATCGTCAAGTCAGATTACCTAAAGCTGGATGTGATGGTTACTTCCTACCCCTGTTCCATTATTTTTGTGGGTGGTGAAATTCGGGTAAGCGTCTTGTTATTGACTATTGAGGAGGAAGTCCAGGAGGTGATGACCTATAGTATTTTACTTGGTGTTGGTTTGATGCTTGTAGCAATAGCACTTATCTATTTTAATGTGTTGGAGCGGCGCAAAATTCAGCAGCTCAAATTAATGGCTTTACAGCAGGAAAATGAATATACGCAGATGCGTCTAGTTCAATTGCGGCAACAGATCAATCCACATTTTTTGTTCAACACGTTTGGTTCACTTCAATATCTCATCGGTAAAGATAATGATCTGGCCAAGTCATTCGTTGGCAAGATGACAAAGGTCTATCGTAAAATGCTGCGTACGGACGAGTCGGACTGGTCTTCGCTACAAGAGGAACTGGAACTGGCAAAAGCTTATTTCTTTTTGCAGCAGGTGCGTTTTGGAATAGCGTTGAAGGATATGGAGATCTCCATTCCAATGGATGTGATGGGAGCGAAGCTACCACGTCTGGCCCTGCAGATGCTGGTTGAAAATGCGATCAAACATACACGGATTTCGACGGAAAATCCACTTCAGATCCATATTGTTTATCTATCGGATGCCAATATCATCAAAGTAAGCAACAATTGGCAGGCACGACAGGGGACGGAGGTGGAAGGTGAAGGATATGGGCTTAACTACTTGGTATCTATGTATGCCCACTATACGTTGGATGGCTTTGACTTTGGAACAGAAGAAGGATATTTTTTTGTCAACTTACCCTTGTTGGATCGTTAAAATAGCATAGGGACAAGTCTGTTAAGCACGTGTTCATAGTTTCGATGCACGTGTTCATACGTTAGAAATGCGGGCTCGTCCCTTTCGGGGTGATTCTGTACAATATTTTTAACAAATTTGGCTCCTGATCTAGGAATTTAATTGCAAGATTAACCTAATCTTATTCGGATGAAATGATCTTCAGCTCAATAGCGCTTGACAAGAGACCTATCATGAGTAGATGATCGCTTCGATGCCATTGAAAAACACACGGGGTGCAACAAATGCATGTATGCTATTGAAAAACAGCACTCAAAAATAATTATTCTAAATGAACAACACTTATACCAAGCTAGCCCTTAGCCTCTTGTTTTCAGCAGGCCTCATGCAATCTTGTTCTGTATTGCAAACTGTAGGTTTACGAAAAAAAGAGACTGTTACCTCTGCGAAAGATTCTACCGCCAAGAAAGATACGACGATTGCCTATGACAAACTGTTTAAAGACGCGCGCGTAGATAGCGGCATGTTTGGTGTGATCCGAAAGGAAAATAGTTATTACTTTGAAATTCCATTGAAAAAAATGGGACAGGACATTCTCCTGATCCAAAAATTGTCTTCCGTTCCTTTGGCGCTGAATGAGGCTGGTGTAAATAAGGGAATGAACTATGAAAATAAAGTCATTCGATTTACCCTGCGCAAAGAGAAGAAAGAAGTATGGGTTTCGGAGATTAAACCTCAGGTAGAAGTGCCTAAAGCTGATGCGATTGCCGCATCAGTCTACGATAATTATCGTCCTTCTTACATCGAATCGTTTAAAGTCGAGAGTTATTCAAAAGACTCAAGTGCTGTGGTGATCAAAGTCAATAAAGTGTTTGACGGATCGGAAAAGAGCTTTACAGATGTTTTCACCTCTTTGGGTTTAGGTACTTCTCCTAAAACCAGTATATCCGCGATCGAAGAAATTAAATCGTATTCCAATAATATTGTTGTGAAGTCGGTGTTGTCAACAAAAGTAACGGAAGGAAATGAATCGGTGCCGGTTTCATTAGAGGTTACAAGTAACCTTTATGAGCTGCCTGAAACGCCTATGGTGGCGCGTTTTGCGGATCCCCGTATTGGCTTTTTTACATCGCCACGTTGGTACTTTAACGACAAACAACAGGAACTGGATAAAAAAAATCTGGTTAACCGTTGGCGACTGGAACCGAAAGATGAGGACAAAGCTCGTTACCTGAAAGGTGAATTGGTAGAACCGAAGAAACCTATTGTTTTTTATCTGGATCCGGCCACGCCAAAACAATGGCGACAAGCCATCATCGATGGGGTTCATGACTGGCAGGAAGCATTTGAGGTAGCAGGTTTTAAAAACGCGATTTTGGCAAAACAACAACCGGATAGTATCAAATTTGATCCAGATGATGCAAATGTATCTTCTATTGTATACGCTGCGTCAGCGCAGGCCAATGCAATGGGACCATCTGTAGTGGATCCTCGCTCCGGAGAAATTTTGGAGGCGGATGTTATCTGGTGGCATAACGTGATGACGATCCTAAATAGCTGGATGCGGATACAAACAGGTATCGTGGATACTTCAGTGCGATCGAATGTATTCTCGGACGAAAAAATGGCCCATGCTATTCGTTTTGTTTCTTCGCATGAGATTGGACATACTTTGGGTCTGATGCACAATATGGGTTCGTCGGCAAGTTTTCCGGTAGATTCACTCCGTAGCAAAAGCTTTACCGCAAAAATGGGCGGTACGGCACCATCGATCATGGATTATGCGCGCTTCAACTACGTGGCGCAACCTGAAGATGGTGTTGAACAGATTACACCCGTGATCGGAACCTATGACAAATATGCTATTGGATGGGCTTACCGCTGGTACGGCAAGCCGCAGCCTTGGGATGAAATACCTTTGTTGCGGAAAGAAATTGATGCCCATGTACATGACCCGATTTATCATTACGGTGAACAACAAGATTCCAAAAATATTGTGGACCCAAGGGCACAATCCGAAGATCTGGGTGATGATGCAATGAAAGCTGGTGAATATGGGATGAAAAATTTGCGTCGCATGATGCCGAATATCATCAACTGGACCACAAATACGGGGGATGACTATTATCGTGCCGGTAAATTATACATGGGTGTCGTTGGTCAATGGTATGCTTACGCTGACCATGTGCTCAATAATATTGGTGGTATTTATCTTGAAAATGCTGTTTTGGGCGACCAAAAAAATGCATATAGCCCAGTACCCAAAGAGAAACAGGTAGCTGCGCTGGAATATTTAAAGAAAAATGTGTTTTATATGCCGGAGTGGTTATTTGTTCCGGAACTGATGGCGAAAACTTTCCCTTTAAGAGATTCACCTATGGGACCGTTTGAATATGCACCTTATAATCTACAGCGCGAATTTCAATATGCCATGCTCTACAAATTGGTCAACGATGAGCGTCTATTGCGTATGGTCGAAATGGAGAACCTCTTTGGCGACAAGAAGGCCTGGAGTGCACCTGCATTTTTGGCATCGGTACGCAAAGAGATTTTTGCAAAAACGCTCAGTGGACAGGCGTTGGATCTTAAAACACGCATGTTGCAACAGAATTACGTGGATGTACTGATGGTTTCTACGAATAAGTCCATGGAAAAATTAAATGCCAAGAAATTAGCAGGTGTCGAACAATTGATCGAAGGAACTCAGCCTAATTTGTGCTTGCATCCGCATCATACAGCTTCTGCTCAAACGGGTTTACGTAATGTACATGTAACGGGAATGATCCGTACATCGGATATGCTGACGTATAAACGTGCTGAATTGTATGAGATATACCAATTGTTGAAACAGAAACAACGGACTGGAGACGCCACAACAAAAGCACACTATATGGATCTGCAATTGCGTATTGCAAATACCCTAGAATTGAACTAATATATTAACATCTATTATATCAACATCTACCAAAATGAATAAGTTTTTAATACCGCTGACCTTCATGTGTGTGCAGATGGCACATGCACAGGAATCCAAGGAGCTGAAAGGAAAGGTACTGGATGCGGTCACATTAAAGCCAGTCGTGGGGGCGACGGTTGTAGTCGAAAGTTCGGCAGTAGCCGAAGACATCGGTGTACCCAATCAGGTGCAACAGTCTGCATTGGGTTCATTAACTGATGCATCAGGCGAATTTCGCCTAAAAATTCCGGGAAACTTAAAATACGTAACCATTAGTTATGTGGGATACCAACGTATTCAAGTACCGGTATTTCAGGATCACAAGACGATTTTGCTGCAACCGAGTGGTGAATCACTGGATGAAGTAATCGTAACAGGGTATACCGACATCAAAAAACGTAAAAATACAACAGCATATAATAAAATTAATGTCGCTGACATCAAGCAGACAGGTGTTGCATCTATTGATGAAATGCTGGCGGGGCAGGTGGCTGGTCTACAGTTGAGTAATTTTAACGGTGGCCCCAATAGTGCTCCGCAGATCCGTATCCGCGGTACGGTATCACTCAATGGTACACAGGATCCATTGTGGGTTATTGATGGATTACCCATAGAAGGGACAGAATTGCCGAATCGAATTGATAAGGATAACCTGAATAGTCTGAATAATCTTCCGATCGCAGGAATCAATCCCGATGATATTGCAGATATCACCGTATTAAAAGATGCAGCAGCAACTTCGATTTATGGTGCACGTGCTGCAAATGGTGTCATCGTTATTACAACAAAACGTGGTAAACCCGGACCGGCAAAATTGCAGGTCTCAGCGAATACCTTTGTGACGGAACGCCCTGATTTTAGTCATCTCAACCTGATGAATGCCAATGAGAAAGTAGACTTTGAGCTGCTGATGGCTAACCGGACCGATTTAAATTACCGGACGGACAAGGGAGCGGTGATGCGTATCCTGGACAAAGCAAACGCACTGGATGCTTATCGCTCCGGTGGATTAGCTGCTTTATCGCCAGAGATACAGCAATCCATCAATCAATTGCGTTTACAGCAAACGGACTGGGGAAAAGAACTTTATCGGCAGGCCCTAAACCAACAGTATTCAGCATCAATCTCCGGGGGAAATGATGGGCATCGTTACTACTTGTCAAGTGGATTTTACGATGAGAAAGGAGCAACAAAAGGAACGGATCTACGTCGTTATTCATTGACGCTAAATAATGATTTCAATATCAATGACCGGTTTAAAGCGGGAATCAATCTATTGGGGTCAGTTTCAAATAGACAGAATCCGATCCAGGATGATGACGCATTTACCAATCCAAGTAACTATATGCGCTTGGTCAATCCTTATTTGACCGTACGTGACCAATCGGGTAAGTATAATTATGATCCGGATATCGAAGGCTATGAAAAAGATACTTATATTCCTTTTAACGCCGTAGAAGAACGGGAAAATACCAGATATGCATTAACAAACAAAGCTTTAAAGGCCATTGGTTACCTGGAGTATACCATTATTCCGCAATTGTCTTTACGCAGCGAATTTGGCTTGCAGTTTGACGAAAATAGCACGGAAAGATTTGCCGATCAGGAAAGCTATAATACCCGTAAATTGCGCGCTGCAACAAGGTATTATGATTCGACAACGAAAACGTACAAATACTTTTTGCCAACAGGAGGTAAGATCGAAAATACAAACAACAGTGTCTTCCAATACAACTGGAAAACTTACCTCAAGTACGCTAAAACCTGGAATGATAAGCATGAGCTGGAACTGATGGGCGGAACAGAACTGCGTCGCAGTACAAATAAAATGACCGCGACCAAAGGTTTTGGATATAATCCGGCAACGTTGACAACACAGAATATTGTTTTTCCGAACAGCAACTATCAGGATGACGCTAGATTTGTGCAATATAAAAAAGGATTGATCGAAAACTCCTACGCCTCCTTCTACGGGAATGCGACCTATACATTTGACCGCAAGTACAATGTGTACGGTAGCATACGTTATGATGGGTCCAATATGTTCGGGGTAGATCCGAAGTATCGTTTCTTGCCGATCTGGTCTTTGTCTGGATCATGGAATGTGCTGGAGGAGGAATTCATCAAGGGAAAAACAGTCTTGTCTGATCTCCGTGTGCGTGCCTCGTATGGTATTCAGGGGAATGTGGATCGCAATACCTATCCGTTTATTGTTGGAAAGTACGAAAATTCGACTATACTTCCAGGTTATCCTGAAGGCTCAGTTGTGGTTGATATGCCTGCAAATGATAAATTACGCTGGGAACGCACAAAATCTTATAATGCGGGGATTGACTTAGGTCTATGGAAAAATCGACTGAATATCACGGTTGATTACTACAATAGAACAAGCACAGACCTTATTGCAAATAGCGCATTACCTATGGAAAATGGCTTCCAGGACGTTCAGGTCAACTGGGCTTCAGCGCGAAATCAGGGAGTGGAGTTGACGATCTCGAGCCGTCAGATTCAGACCGAAAAATTCTCCTGGTCGACGGATTTTAATATTGCACACAATAATAATAAATTATTGAAGGTCATGAATAATCCCAAAGCCTATGCGCCAGATACACAGGAAGGCCGTCCGATCAATGGGCTATATGTACTGGAAACGGCGGGATTGGATAAAGACGGTGTGATGCAGTTCAGAAATCAGGATGGATCAGTTTCGAGCTTTGAAGAATTTTACGGCTTATATGATCCTTGGGCAGATTTCTTGCCAGGATATATGTCTCAAACAGACATGACAGCTGCCACCTATCGTTCCAAATTTAAATATTTGGGCAGCAAGGATCCGAAGTTTATTGGTGGTATGACCAACCGTTTCCGGTATGCGAATTTTGATCTGGCAATTTCAGCTGTGTTCAATTTAGAGCGTTGGGTAAGCCGTACACCGACTTATAATCCAGCTAAAGTAGATCGTGGGCAAAATTATACGAAGGATCTGTTGGCGGCCCTACAGGGCAAAGCTGCGTTGCCGGCATTGGGAAGTATCAGTTCGGAATTAAATGAGCGTTGGATGGCCTATGGCTGGATGGAAAGCAATGACCCAATCAATTCATTTAATCAGTATGATATCTGGGCCAAGAAAATGAGTTATGTCCGTATTAATAGCATTCGTTTAGGTTATACGCTCCCGGCAGCGGTGAGTAAAAAAATTGGCGCAAGTAATTTGCGTTTCAACGTTGAAGGACGCAACCTATTTGTTTTCGGCGCGAATTACGAAGGATACTTTGACCCGGAGACCTACGGCGGCTATTATGCACAACCAATCAGCAAATCTTTTGCCTTTGGTCTTTCAGCAAGTTTTTAATTCTTTTAATTGACTATAACATGAGAAAAATAATTTATTTTGGAATGATCATGACTGCTAGTGCATTGACATCCTGCAATAAATATTTAGATATAAAACCTGTAGGTACTGTGATCCCAGCTTCGGAAAGTGATTTTAGAGGCTTAATGACAAGCAGCTATACTGGTTTCCCTGCCCATAAATCTTATCTGTCCTTACGTACGGATGAATTACTTCTGGACGAAAGTTCGACCGATGCGGCGAGGACCAAAGATATCTACCTGTGGAATGACCAGAATCCCGATCCAACAACTACCGCGTATCCTTATCTGGCTTTTTACAAGAGTATTTTTTATACCAATCAGATCATCAGTACCATCGATGAGAAATTGACAAGCAACGCAACGGTGGATCAGATTAAAGGGGAAGCCTATCTCATGCGCGCTTATGCACATTTTGAACTGTTAAATCTCTATAGCGAGGTCTATGCCGCAAGCAATGTGGGGCTCCGTGGTGTTCCGTTGTCCACGAAAATTGATCTGGAACAACGGTTTGTTCCTGCAACCCTAGGTGAATCGTATGCGCAGGTGTTATCAGATATGGAAAAGGGAACGGCACTGCTTACGGTAGAGGATCAGGCCAAGGGTGTCAATTACCGCTTTAGCAAACGTGGTGCTTACGCGATGGAATCGCGTCTCCATTTGTATCGTGGCGAATGGCAAGTGGCAGCTGAAGCTGCTCAAAAAGCGTTGGCGATAAATAATAAATTAGTTGACCTAAACGCTACAGGAAGTAAGTTGCCGAATGATTTTGAATCAGAAGAGACGATTATGGCGCTGGAGAAAGTATCCATTCCAGAAGTACGTTCAAGTTCATTTATTTCGCCCGCTTTATTATCGTCTTATTCAGAAGGTGATTTGAGAAAGGGTCGTTACTTCCAAAAAAGGGGTGCTGACTATGTTTCCCTTAAAGGTGGAGAAAACCGTTTCAACGTGAGCTTCAGAAATGCAGATCTTTATCTGACCGTGGCTGAATGTTATGCTCGTCTGGGCAATACAGCGGAAGCTTTAAAATATCTGACCGCACTAAAGAAAAACAGGTTTACGGTCGATGCTTACGCCAAAGAAACCAAAGCTGACGCGAGTTTGTCCAAAGAACAATTGCTGGATGCAGTGTTGCTTGAACGCAAACGTGAACTTGCGCTGGAGGGTTTACGTTGGTATGATTTAAAGCGTACGACAAGACCAGCCATAACACATACTAGTTTTGGGAGAACAATGACTTTGCAGCAAAACGATCCGCGGTATGTGATCCGTTATCCACAGGAAGCGATCAATAATAACCCCGATCTATTGAAATAAGGTCAATTTTTTTTAATCCTTTATATATTAATCCATTTTCTTTCTTAGGAAATGGATTTTTTATTACATTCAACCCATGGGATGGAATATATTGATTGTCGAAGACGAAGATTGGGCTTTTGTAGGCTTAAAGGAGATGTTGACAGACCTTTATGGGGACAGCACATTGACCTTTACCAATGCAAAGGAGATTCAAGAAGCGGTGAAGGCCATCAATAAACATCATTTTGACCTGATTTTTATGGATATCCATCTGATGGATGGACTGAGTTTCGAAATATTTAAGCAGGTGTCTATTGATGTACCACTTATTTTTACGACGGCTTACGAACAATATGCCTTGGAAGCTTTCCAGAATCAAGGTTATGCCTATCTGTTAAAACCTTTCGATAGCGAAGAGTTGGCACAAGCCATGAAACGTATCGAGCCGCTGTTGCCCAAAACAGAGTTGCGTCTAAAGCAGCGCTTTCTGGTGAAGTATGGCAACTTCTTAAAGTCCTTGGCGATTACTGATATTGCCTACTTTATGGCAGAAGATAAAGAACTGTATGCGGTGGAAAAAGAGTCAGGTGTAGCCTATATTATTGAAGATAGTCTTATCCACTTGGTGACTCAGGTAGATCCATTCGTTTTTTTTCAAATTAATCGGAAATTTCTTATTCGTGTTGATTCCATTCAGTCTATGTTAAAAATAAGTCGGAATAGAATTAAATTGGAACTAATTCCCCAAACTCCAAAGGGGATTGATGTTATAGTTAGCGAAGAGCGTTCTCCAAATTTTCAGCGTTGGCTGGATCAATAGCTGTTTGTTAGCTTGCTTACTATCAACTTATTGTCATGAGTTGTTTTTGTAATTGGTTGATTTTCATTAATTTATTTTTTTATAAAAATGTATAGTAAATTAGTATAGATTGTATTATATTTGCGATCTAATAAAATCTATCAATTTAGTAGATTTTTAAACACGGTAAGTTTTACCACCTTTTTTGGTAAAATAATTACATTTAATTTATTTATTTTCTATATATTTATTATACTTAACTCATTTATTAAATATCCTTCATATGCACTCAACATTCAAATACATTCCTATTGTAGCATTAGCGCTGTCTAGTGCCAGTATGAATAAACTGTATGCACAGCAACGTTCCATTCAGGGGAAAGTGACCGATGCCAATACCGGGCAGGTACTTCCTGGCGTTAGTGTGCGGGTATCTGATCAAAATAAATCGACGCTGACTAACGCTAACGGGGAGTTTACGATCAGTATCACAGGTAAAGATGACCCGTTCCTGGAGTTTTCTTTTATAGGCTACGAATCGCAACAACTGAGAGCCACGGGAAGTACAATCTCTTTGGCTTTGAAACCATCAAGTACAGATTTGGAAGAGGTGGTCGTAGTGGCGTATGGTACTTCTAAACGTACAAATATCACGGGGTCAGTAAGTACGGTCAGCAGTAAAGCAATAGAGAATAGACAGGTGTCAAGTATTTCGAAAGCGTTAGAGGGGCAAGTTCCGGGGTTGCAATCTGTTGCTTCATCTGGTCAGCCCGGAACAGATGCAACAATACGTATTCGTGGGATTGGTTCTATTAATGCATCAAGTTCACCACTGATTGTTTTGGATGGTAATCCTTACGCAGGGGATATCAATTCTATTAATCCGAACGATATTCAGTCCATATCGGTACTAAAGGATGCCGCTTCCAGTGCGCTTTATGGATCCAGAGGAGCGAATGGTGTAATTATTATTACAACCAAATCTGGTAAAACATCAGGTGATACAAAGATCAACCTCAATTTTACACAGGGTTATTCAGGTCGTGCTGTTAAGGATTATGAACAAGTAACGACAGACGAATACTTCCAGTTGTATTGGGAGGCATTGCGTAATAAAAATTTAAGCAATGGCTTGAATGCTGCGCAGGCTGCTACGAATGCAAGCAGGACTTTGCTGGTTGATTTGAAGAAAAATCCTTATGGTAGCCAATTTCCACAACCAGTGGGTGTGGATGGTAAGCTGGTTTCAGGTGCTAAAACCTTATGGGATGATCCCTGGAAAGATGTGTTGCAGCGAACTGGTGTACGTACACAAGGGGATTTGAGCTTTAGTGGTGGAAGTGAAAAAAGTACCTATTATATTTCGGGCGGATATCTTAATGATCAGGGCATGGCTATTGAATCGGGATTTAAACGATATAATTTGCGGGCGAATATCGATAGTAAAGTCAAGTCCTGGCTAAACGCCGGTGTTAATGTTGGCGGAAGTAGTACATTTCAAAAATATCCACAATCAGAAGATAGCAATACCGCTAATATCATTAATTTTTCACGGTTGGTTCCCTCTTTTTATCCCTATTATGAACGTAATGATGATGGATCTTATGTAGAGGAAAATGGGAAAAGAGTGTATGATTTTGGTGCGTATAGACCAAGTGCGGCTTCTCCCCGTAATAATTTAGCGGCAACTTTGCCCTTGGATAAAAATGATATTCGTAGAGAGAATATTTCGGCACGCGCGTATTTGGAAGCTTTGCTGACAACGAATCTGAAACTGAAATCTACATACAGTCTTGATTATATCAATTCCAATACGCATGACTATGAGAACCCTCTCTTGGGATTTAGCGCTGAAACCTTTGGTACAGTAGCACGGTCGAGTGTACGGACAGTGGGACAGACATGGAATAATATATTAACTTATGAAAAGCAATTTGGCTTGCATCATCTTAATGTATTAGCTGGGCAGGAATACTATGCTTTTAATAGTAGCAATATCAGTGGTAACCGGAGTTATTTTGTATTGCCGGGATTCTACGAACCGGTTGCTGCGTCGCAGCTTGATGGTTTTACAGGTTCGAGTGTTGATTATAAACTATTGAGCTTTCTGGGGCGCTTAGAATATAATTACGACAATAAATATTATTTCTCCGGATCATTACGGACAGATGGGTCATCCCGATTTAGCCCAGATAAACGCTGGGGAACATTTTGGTCCGTTGGTGGCTCTTGGAAATTGAAACAGGAAGATTTCTTAAAGGATAACAGTGTGCTTAGTCAGCTGACACTTCGGGCGAGTTATGGTGGCCAAGGAAATGATAATCTGGGAACTTATTTTGCGTACCAGGGGCTGTATACGATTGCCAATAGTCTTGGGAAAGGCGGTACATATACTGGTAGATTGGCTACTCCAGATTTAAAATGGGAAACTAATCTGAATTTAAATGTGGGTGTGGACGTTTCGGCTTTCCAGGACCGCGTCTCGTTAACAGTGGAGTATTTTGATAGAAGAAGTAAAGATTTGTTATTTACAATGCCAATGGCAGCATCTACCGGTTATATTGGTTATGATGCAAATATAGGAGCAGTGAAAAATACAGGTATCGACGTGGATATCCGTACTGTTCCTGTTAAAAATGATAATTTTAAATGGAATTTGGATATCAATTTCTCCCATTACAAAAACAAAATAACCTCTCTTCCTGATAATACCAAATCAATTATAAGTGGAACAAAAATTCTACGCGTTGGGGGCAGTGTATTTGATTTTTATATGCCAGAATGGGCAGGTGTGAATCCGGAAAATGGTTTGCCGCAGTGGTATATTGCTGATAAAGATGGAAATAATACGGGGCAGAAAACTTCCAAGTATAGTGATGCAGGTAGCTTTGTCGCAGGTAGTTCGCTTCCGGATCTTGTAGGCGGGGTGCAGAATAGTTTTACTTATAAGAATTTTGACCTGTCCGCGTTGCTTAGCTTTAGCCTTGGAGGACAAATACTGGATAATGATTATATTCAATTGATGCACAATGGTAATAATGTCGGTCGCGCCTGGTCAAAGGAGATATTGAACCGTTGGACACCTGAGAATACGCAGACAGATGTGCCTAAACTAACAACAGATGTCACTAACTGGACTTCGGCGTCTACACGCTTTTTGTATAGTGGAACCTATGCGCGGATTAAAAATGTGAGCTTGGGCTACAGTCTTCCTTCGACTTTATTGCAGCGTATCCATATCGATAAAATACGCGTTTTTGCTACAGCTGAGAATCTATTGACATTTTATGGACACAAGGGTATGGACCCTGAGCAGACAGTAAATGGTACGACATATTTCCGTTATCCGGCAATGCGTACAATTTCAGGTGGTGTACAGCTTGTGTTTTAAATCAGTCGAATATTTAAAGTAAATAATAATATGAAAATTACGAAAATAAAACTTATTTATATTCTTTTAGGGCTTTCCTCCGTCACTACTTCCTGTAAGGATAAACTAGATACTGTCCCTACGACATCAGTGACAGAAGAACAGATTTATAAAGATACACGTGGTGTTGCAACGGTTGTAAATGGTACCTGGAAATATTTAAATGATACCTATTTTACCTTTGCAAATCCAGGTTATACATCTGTAATGCGTACAAGTGATGCCATGGGAAGCGATGTGGCAGTGACAACCAAATACGGTTATCGCGACGCCTATGGTTTTACAGAGTTAGATAACCGCCGGTCTTACCGGGTATCATCTTTTTGGACCTTATTTTATAAAGTAATTGATAATACCAATAATGTAATCGCGAAAGTGGATGGGGTAACTGGCGATATCGCGGATAAAAACTTTCTGAAAGGACAGGCAAAAGCATTGCGTGCATTTATTTATCTTAATCTGGCTTCATTCTATCAATTTAGCTATTTAAAAGACAAGAATGCGAAGGCTGTCCCGATTTATATCGAACCTAGCACCCTGCAAACGAAAGGTAAACCAAGAGCTAGTTTAGAGGAGTTGTACCAGCTTATTGTGAAAGATCTAAAAGATAGCGAAGTTTTATTGGCATCGGCAACTAAAGTGGAAAAATATCAGATTAGTATAGATGTTGTTTATGGTCTTCTCGCCAGGACATATCTACAGATCGGGGAATGGAAATTAGCTGCCGAATATGCAACTAAAGCGGGAGCTGCGCATAATCTAATGAGCGCTTCGGATTATCAGGCTGGGTTTAATGACGCACAAAATTCAGAATGGCTCTGGGGACATCTGCAAACTACTGAGCAGAATACAGCTAGTTATACGTTTCATTATATAGATGTTTCTTCTTCAGCCTCTTATTATTATAGTTTTATGGCTGATCCATATTTTAAGGATCTATTTGATAAAGATGATGTCCGCTATGCCTTGTTTGAATGGGATGGTTTAAAAGGCCGTGAAGGATTTTTGCGCTACAAGAAGTTTAAAATGAAGACGAATCAAATAGGGGATATTGTGTATATGCGTTCGGCTGAAATGTTGCTGATTGCAGCAGAGGCTTATGCACGTGCAGGTGAGGTTGATAAAGCAGTAGCTGCGCTGAATAAATTGCGAAAGGCACGTAACGCCAAGTTATTTGAAGGGAGAGATGGTGCAACACTAATTGCAGAAATTCTAGTAGAACGTAGAAAAGAGCTTTGGGGCGAGGGGTTTGCATTATCTGATATTATTCGTACCCAAGGTAAGGTTACACGAAAGGCTTTTTTAAATGATAAAGGAGAACCGATACAGGTGCAGGTTGTTGACGAAGAAGGGAAAACAAAATTGGTCGATGGACAAGGCCATCGGGTGATCAAATTCTCTGACGGTTCTAACTTTGTGAATAATAGTCCATATTATCTATTTGCTATTCCCAATACAGAATACGAACAGAATCCAAATTTGTAAGAAGTTAACTCATTGTTGGATTATTCATAAAAAAACAGGCATATAAAGATATGCCTGTTTTTTTATGAATAAATTTCGGAGTATCTATTTGGAGCCGTTATAGAAGCGTTTTGTTCTTTTACAAATAGTAAAGTCCTTTGTGCTTACTTTTCCACATTATGTTAATAACTGTGTTAATAACATGTTTAGGATAAAAGATGCTGTTATTAACAGTACTTATTAACATTATGTTGATAACCCTTCTTTTTCTTTGCCTTCTTGCTTTTGTTCACCCAGATAATATAACCTGTGATTGGCAGGGAAGCACAAAAAAGACTGGCGATAAAAGCAATAATCTTTGTTCCAAAGCCACCAATACTGCCGGTGTGGATGTCATAATTGAGCGATCCAAGTTTATCTCCAAACCGTAAGTTGTCACCGGTTTTGATTTGTTTTAAACTGGCCTCTTTTCTGTCAAAATATAGCCAGTTAAAGACACCGCTTCGTTTTTCGTACCTTCTGATTTGAATATCGACTTCTTGCTCTGTTTCTTTTTTCAACCGGATGGAAAGCATTTCGGCCTGCGGATAATTTTTGAGACTATAGTGCAGTGCATTGTCCTGAAATTTTTCATAAGCCAAGGGGATTGGTGTTGGGACCAGTAGAGCTGTAGATGCCGCTTCCTGTTGAAAAAGATTAAATGTAGCGATATAGGTCTTTTTGAATCCCGGAAATGCAAATGCCAAACCTGTAATCGCAAAAGCCAGTGCAATAAAAAGGCTATAGAAGCCAATCACATTGTGCAGATCGTGATTTAACCGTTTCCATTTAACCTTCGTGTCTATCCAAAAGCTCCTGCGGAGATTTTTTCCCTTCCATTGTTTCGGCCACCACAATACGATCCCGCTCAATAGAATGACAATAAATAGGGCCGTAGACCAACTGACTAAGGCATGACCATATTTTTTCCCCAGCAACAAATTGAGATGGAGTTGTAATACCAGTTGAAAAAATTCTGTCTTTGTGTTTTCAACCTGTTGCACCTTACCGGTATAAGGATTAATGAACACCCTTTTATAATAGCGAAAGTAATTCCAATGGCCAAAGGCTGTCTCATCTGTTTTCATGGCACGAAATACCCAGGTTCGATCTTTTGCTGGATAGAGGTCTACACGAGAGATTTTCTGCCCGTTTTCCAGGTTACTTTGCGCATTGTTTAGTAAGGTGCTTAAAGGGAGTGGATCTAAGGAGCTGTCAACAGGCGCTATAAAATACTTTTCGGGATAAGCCCATAGTTTGAGCTCATCCTGAAAGGTATATATACATCCTGTTATACTTAAAATGAGTACAATGACACCGGTGATTATCCCGAGCCATTTATGTAGCCAAAGTATGCTCGACTTGATCATCTAAAATTTGTAATTGATATTAAAGGAAGCCATCATTCCCTGACCTCTTACATATTCCTCATTTAGTGCACGGTATTGACTTACAACCGGATAGTAGTTCTTATTGAAAAGATTTTCGACGCCTAGTCCCAATGACCATTGTTTGTTGATCTGATAATTGCCATTCAAGTTAAAAAGATCTACTGGTCTAACAGGTCCCTCGCTATTTTTATAAACACCTTTTTCGTTAGGCAGGAAACGATCGCGCGTGCCCGTATGCACCCAGAATAATTGAAAGGTCAATGGTTTGATCGGCGTATAATAGATATATCCCGTCGCTTTGATTGGAGCGATACGTGAGCCATTGAGGTAGGATTTCGTGCCGTCTTCTTTTTTCGATTTTCCCTCGACATATGCATAAGTTCCTCCTACAGTCAGTTGCGGGCTAATATTTGCACTGAGGGCTATTTCATATCCATAGACATCTTCTGGTAGGCGTTGCGGCATTAGGTAACCACCAATGTCGACCAGTTCTACCCCCATTTTTGAAGTACTATAATAGTAGGAGCCAGATAATTGGAAAATACTGTAGTTGCTAGAAAACCCTATTTCATAGTTATTGGTGATGATGGGATCTGTTTTTAGACTATCCAGGTCGTTGTCGGTTGCCCTGCGGACAATACGGCCAAGTTCATTGATAGCAAATCCTTGTGAAAAGCTTATGAAGGGGTTAAAGAACGAATATTTGTTATAACGGAGACCGGCATTGAATGTAGCCCCTTTATAAGGTATTTCGCCGCCTTTAACAGCGATGCTACCCGCGTTTTCCGGTCCAGTAGCAATGGTGTTGAAATCTTTTATTTTGACGGTTGCGTTTTCATAGCGGACTCCACCTTTGAAAATTAGATTTTCTAGGAAATCAATCTTTACTTGTGCATAAGGTGCCACATTGAGCATATTCATATAAGGAATATAGACCCTACCGTCCGTCAGGTTTTGATCCGTGACGTCATTCAGGAGATCAAGTCCATAAGTGACATCCGCGTTAGAGCCAAATACTTGAAAAGGCGTGTTGAGATTGATACGCAATCCTTTTTTTTCAGAGTTGATCTGTGTTTGACCAGGACCATACCATGCCGATGCTTTTTCAACATAACGATTCATGGATCGAAAGGTGTTGTAATAAGCCGATGCAACGAGAGAAGTGGAGGCAAAAAGATTATTTTTCGTATAAGTCAGCATCGCATTGTGGTTGTATGGCGTACCGGCAGGTTTGCCAGGGTCATCTCCTTTTACTCCGATGGTCGGGGATTGTCCGTAGATACCCGTCTGACTGATGTATCTGTTGTGCTGGTTGCTTCGATAAAAATTATATACAGCGGACAGATTGGAGCTGTTATCGATGGCGTAACCAAGTTTGAAGAATGCATTGTATTGATAGGTATTTGAAAGACCATCCGTCTGACCAAGCGCTGTTCCATTACCATCGCGTTGAAGCCCCACATAATCCGCCGATCCGCTGACGGTGTAATCCCAGTTGTTTTTTCGGCCATATAGTGTTTGGGCGGCACGATAGCCCAATGTTCCGGCACTGTTTATAGGATTGAAGGTTGTCCTCAAGCTGGTAATTCCTTGGATAGGAGCTGAATCTTTTGCTGGATTGCGCGTGATGTAGTTGATAATCCCGCCAGCTGAGCCATTTCCATAGATGGAGGTTGCTCCTTTAATAACTTCCACGCGTTCAATAACACTTGGATCGATGGTGCGTAGATCGCGCTGTCCATTCATTAATGGTGTAGATTGTGGGATCCCATCTATTAAAACCAGTACAGATCGCCCGCGTAAAGTCTGAC
This sequence comes from Sphingobacterium sp. ML3W, assembly GCF_029542085.1. Taxonomy (NCBI): domain Bacteria; kingdom Pseudomonadati; phylum Bacteroidota; class Sphingobacteriia; order Sphingobacteriales; family Sphingobacteriaceae; genus Sphingobacterium; species Sphingobacterium sp. ML3W. The sequence goes on from NZ_CP107036.1 coordinate 6,017,175, forward strand.
CTGAATTGGTTGCTTTATTGGTAGCTGTACCCAGTCCTGGAATTGTATTGCCAAGTATGGTTGAAAGATTAGTGCTGATCTGGCTCTGTGCTTCGATCTCTTTTGTTGTTAAAATAGATACCGACGAAGGCACTGTAGAGATACTTTCAGCTTTACGACCAGCGGTAACAATAATTTCGTCTAAAGTCTGTGCTGGATTTAATTGAAATAGGATAGGACCGCTGACTGTGTCTAAACTCACCATTTTTTCAAGGGCTGAGAAACCGGTATATGAAACACGAAATTGAAGCAGGGTATTTGTCGGTGCTTTAGGGAGATTAAATTGCCCCTGCTGATTTGAGTAACCAATGTTTTTCCCATTGAGTTTGATATTGGCTTGAGCCACAGGTTGATTTTCTGTGTTTTTTACGAGGATAGATAACTCTTGTGCATGTAACTGAGTCCCGAGAAGGACAAGGGTTCCTGCTGCGAACATCATATATCGTGTTCTATTCTTCATGGTAGTTTATTTAGATCAAATATAAATTGATGCAAATATAGAATATTTAATTTTTCTTCATCAAAAAGAACTGCTATTTTTTTCGCTTAATATGCTCATATAGCGGTTGTCTCATTCAAAAAATCACCAACTATAAATAGGAATACAATTTGGAGGGGGCTTTCTTGATCACCATGAATATTAAGGAATAGAGGAATGTTTTGCCATCGTATAGGGGCTGTAACAGAAAATCTATTCGATGTTGTTAAGCTACTCGTTTTATTTTCTTTATTTTGAGTACATATTTTGTTTACGATTTATTGATATAGGAATGCTATTTTAGCAACTCATATTTCTATAATAAAATAAGTAGATGGCTGCTTCAGATCACAATGCTATACGGTTGAAAACGATTTCTGTATTTCTATTATTATTTTTCTCAAGTTTATTATATGCGAAAGTTTTTGCCCAGAGCAATCAGAGGCTGAAGTTTGAATCTGTGGAAGCCATGCGCGCATACTTTAAGTATGCTGAAGGAAAGAAAATCATAAGCGGTCACCGTGGGACGATAGAAGATGGTCTTCCTGAAAATTCTATTGCGGCTTTTGAGGCTGTGTTACGTAAAACTCAAGCAATTTTTGAAATAGATCCACGCTATACGAAAGATAGTGTTGCGGTATTACTTCATGATGCAAACTTGGAGCGTGTGACAAATGGGGTTGGTCGGGTATCGGATTATACCTGGGCTGAATTGCGTAAACTTCGTCTGAAAGACCATGCTGGAAATGTCACCGAATATCCTATAAATACCCTTGATGAAGTGATTGAATGGGCAAAAGGGAAAACCATTTTAAATCTTGATAAGAAAGATTTACCGCTGTCAGCGACCGCAGCTATATTGCGAAAGCATAATGCATATAGCTGGGTTTGGGTAACCGTACATAACGTTGAGCAGGCAGCCTACTATTTAACACAAAATCCAGATCAGTATATGTCTATGCATATCAAAGATCAGGAAGCCTTAGCTAAATTTAAGGCTTCGGGATTGCCCTATGATCGAATGATTGTCTATATTGGTCCTGATTTAAGAGAATCGAATGCAGAAATGTATCGCTTTTTTAATAAAAAGGGGGTGATGTGTATGATTTCGTCAGCGCCAACTTATGACAAGCTAACAAAGAAAGAAGAAAGAAAGGAAAAATATAGGGCGATATTCGCACAGGGGGCATCTATTCTCGAATCTGATTTACCCATGGAAGTCGCAGATGCAATAGATTAATCCAATTCGACGTTATCAGCCAGAAAATTAAAATAGTTTGGTGATTCCTCTTCAAAAATCTCTTTTCCTTCCATCATATAGGCGCGAAGAAGGTATTCTTGTGCAGACTCTGTATTGGCTGTTTCCAGATAACACTGTCCTAATCGCAGCATGATAAATGGATTTTCATAGGCATTCTCGATGATATTGCCTTTGGCATTTTCAAAGTGTGGAAGTGCGTTTTCGAAGTCGTCCTCTAAGAAATAAGCATCCCCAATGGAGGCTTCCAGCCAAAGACTTTCAGCGTGGACATTTTGCGGGCTAGGGATTAAATTGAGCGCCTCAGTCCAAACCCTAATTGCTTCGCGAAAGTTCTCTTCATCACAATAAGCATTTCCCTCTTCACTCAGTTGGTCGATTTTATCTAATATTTGATCATCCATGGCATTCTTTCTTAATGGTCTTTACGAAGTTATGAAATAATTGAAAAAAAACACCTGAAATCTTAAACTTCAGGTGTTCAAATGCGTAGAAAATACTTTTTTATTTATTCCACCATATTTTGGTGTTGATCACATCATCTCCTTGTTGTGCAAGGGCTGCTTGATAATTTGATTTATTTGTACTTTGTTCTTTCAATGGATACACCAAACGACTTGGTATGGCATCGCCAACTTCGGGATTAAAGGTATAGGTGACGGGTTTGCCATCGATAGTGCCACTCCAGGTAACATCTCCTTTTTTGATGAGAAATAGTGGATAGCCCGTTCTTCTGATTTCTGACCAAGCTTCTATACTCTGATTGAAAAGTGCCAGATATTTTTGAGAAAGCACATGTTCTTTATTGGCAGCTGGTAGTTTGCTGATATAGCTGTTTAGATCTTCTTGTGATACCCCCCATTTTTCCAGCGAAGCGCGGGTTCCTTTCTCATAGTTAGTTTGATCCCAATTGTTATTTTCCGACAGAAGAAATGCTACTTCGGCATATTCTAAGAGTACTTCGCCATAATCTGCAGCATTAATAATATCGCTCGGGAGTGAGATTTTAGCTACAGGAAAGAGATTGCCGGCGGCTAAGGGAAGCCCATACGGCTGGCCGAAATAGGCATTTCCTGAGGATGTTGGTTTTGCGAATTTAGACAAGCGAGGGTCTACAGTTTTAAAGGGACCACGTGTGCCTTGTAGAGCTTCGATAAGCACATTTGAAATGGCGAAATCTTGCCGTTTGGCTGTCACAGTGGCTCGGAATAGTGGAGCCTCATTGGGTGGAGTTTTAGAATATTTAAATACGGCATTGTCGCTGTTGGTGGTAAATATGCCTTTCTTTATCGCATCGGCAATATGGGTCGCTGCCAATGCGGCATCTTTGGCTTTCATGCGATTGGCCACACGCAAACGTAGTGAATTGGCGAATTTTGCCCAACTGGCATTGGATCCTTGGTAGATAATATCCGAAGATCCAAAAGTCCTGACAGTTGGATATTTAAGAAGTGTATCTGCCGCTTGTTGCAGTTCGTTTAGAATATCTTTATAGATTTTCTCCTGACTTGCATATTTAGGCGTTAAGTTGTCTGGGTCCTGTTGCAGGGCTTCAAAATCAGCATCTTTATTGCCATAGGACTCATAGGGAATATTACCAAAAACATCGGTTAATGACTGAAAAGCATAAGATTTAAGAATTCTCACTATAGCAATCTGATTCGCGTTGGTGCCAGCCGTTCCAGCTGCTGCGATCGCTTTGGTGCTTTCATTGGTATTGAGTTTGATAATATCATTTAAGTTATTCAATGCTTTGTAAGTTGCCGTCCAGTAGTTGTCGGAATAACTCGTTGGTATTTGATAACGTGATTGATCAGTGTAAATATTTTGGGCAAAATATTGTGAAAATAATTGTGCTCCACGTAAGCTGACCTCTTCGCTTCGTAAGGCATTAACCAATTGCTTTTCGGCAGTTACCAAGATTGTTGGAGTTGTGACGGTGGCGGGACGATTGGGATCGGTATTAATATCAGCAAACTTGGACTTGGAGCATGAAGATGCGACAAAGGAAATACCGATTACTGTTGTATATAGTATATTTAATATTTTCATTTTTTAGAATTTAAGATTGACATTAAAACCATAGGTAACAGGCAATGGAATAGCACCGCCTTCGATACCCTGTACATTACCGCCACTGGAGGTGAATTCAGGATCAATGTATTTACTCTTGGTATAGATATTCCAAAGATTACGGCCATAGACATTGACCCCAATATTTTTAATGACTTTGGCATTGGCTAATTTGAAATTATAACCCAGTGTCACTTCTCTCAGTTTAACATAAGTGGCATCAAAAATGGAAAAAGTAGTCGGACCATTGTACTCATTGCGCGCCCATTGCTGTGCTGTAATATTGGTGGTATTTTGTTCGACGTTTTTCACCTCATAACTTCCGTCACTATGGAACGTAACATTTCCTTTGACACCATCCAAAATAACACCCGTTTCACGGATATTATTAGCCGCTGTTTTGTCCAGGATGCCTGAATACATACCAACTTTATAGGTTTGGGAGAAGAAGTTACCACCGACACGACCTGATACTAAAAATCCCAAGCTAAAGTTTTTGTAGCGGAAGCTATTTTGAAAGCCAAAAGTGAAATCAGGTAGAATTGATCCTAGTGGAACTAATTGGGAGGTCTTCATATAAGTTCCATCTGCTTGTATAACGCGTTGTCCATCTTTAGTATACACAAAATCATAGCCTAAAAATTGTCCATAAGATTCACCTTCACGTGCGACTAATTCAACTAACGAATTACTTAGACTCAATGTATTTACCTGATCGTCTAATTTGATCACTTTGTTTTTGTTTTTGGCCCAGTTAATTGTAGCGTCCCAAGTAAAGTTTTCATTTTTGATTGGCGTACCATTAAGAACAATTTCGAGACCTTTGTTATTAATTTTCCCCGCATTAAATACTTTGCTTGCGTATCCAAAAGATGAAGAAACAGGAACAGGAAGGATTTGATTTCTAGAATTATTGTTGTAGTAGGTTATATCAAATCCTAAGCGATTTTTGAACAATTGCACGTTCAGACCTGTTTCCCAAGAACTGGTAATTTCTGGTTTTAAATTAGCATTTGGTTTAATACTCGGGAGGCCATAGGAAGCTTGCCCTTCATATGATTGCTCAGGTTCATAGACCTTATACAGTTGATAAGGATCTGTGTCATTTCCGACTTGCGCCCATCCTAAACGTATTTTTCCGAAACTTAGCCAATCCAATTGTTTGAATGCTTCTAATTGACTAAAAACAAAACTACCTGTTAAGGAAGGATATATAAATGAGTTGTTATCTGTTGGTAATGTTGAAGACCAGTCATTGCGCACTGTTCCATCTAGGTATAGCAAATCATTATAGCCCAAGGAAAAACTTCCATAAACAGATGCGATGCGTCTATGATATTTATAGTTTTTAATTTCGACTGAATTGGCATTTCTTAAATTATAATAATTTGGAATAATTAGACCGCCCTGCGTAATGGCATAATCTTGCTTGCGCTGCTGGTCACGAAGATTGGCTCCGATATTTCCAATAAGTGAGAATTTATCCCAGTTTTTTTTGGCTGTAGCTAAAAATTCATAATTATATTCGTTTAGTTTATTACTTGTCTCTTCATATTGTGAAGCGCTTCGAGAGTATACAGCGATACGGTCCTGAGATTGGAATGAATAAATATCGCCATGTACTTTAGCTCCTAAGGAAAGCCAGCTATTTAAGTCATATTGTAAGCCAATATTTCCATAAAAGCGGTCCCTATTATCTTCCATATAAGACTCGTAAGCTGACCAATAAGGATTGTCTATGAATTTTGTTGCTTCGTCCGTGGGTGTATTTTGCCAACCGCTACGGTTCCATGCTAATGGAGTTCCATCCTCACGTTTATAATTTTCCAATATCTTGTAATCCACTTGTACTGCTCCCCATTGGAATGCCTCGAGGATAATATTTCTGTTGGATGCACCTGTCCATGGGCGGCCTACGGATGCGTTGCGGATGTAGTTGAAATTAGAATTGATTTTCAATTTGCCCAGCTGTGTTCCTCCCGAAAAGTTAAACGTATTACGACCTAAACTAGAATTTGGAGTTGTTCCTTTTACATTTTTGTTGGTGTAGGAAAATCGGTAATTTGTATTTCCACTATTGCCGGCGATAGCAAAATTATTGGTATTGGCTACACCAGTCCGAAAGAAATAACTGACATCATTTTTTGGATAAAGCCATGGCGACGGATTCAGGTAATTGGATTCGTCTTCAGGGTTTAAATTATACCACTGTAAGACAGGTGTACCATCGAGTTTAGGACCCCAGCTTTCATCTGCAGCATAATCTACGATTTTGTAGTCTGTACCATTGATATTTTGCGTTTGAAAAGCAGTAGAGTAACCCTGACCGTATAAATGTTGTCTTTTTGGAAGTCGGACAATATTCTCAAAATCAACGCCAGTGTTTAACGAAATATCTATCTTTTCCCCCTTTGATGCACGCTTTGTGGTAATTAATATAACACCATTAGCGGCTCTAGAACCATACAAGGCAGCAGCCGACGGACCTTTTAATACGGAGATGTTATCGATATCGTCAGGATTGATATCTTGTATCATATTACCAACGTCTTTGCCTGCGCTTCCGTTTATTGTAGATGAGGAGTTTAAATCGGTGTTATCAATTGGAGTACCATCAATAACATATAACGGTTGGTTATTTCCCGCAATTGAATTGATACCCCGAAGCAAAACGTGGGAGGATCCCCCCATATTGCCTCCTGAAGTAGTCACCTGAAGACCTGCTACTTTCCCGGAAAGCGCACTGAGCGCGTTAGTGGGACGTGTTTGAAGTTCAACAGATTTGACTTCTTGGACTGCATATCCTAATGATTTCTTTTCGCGCGAAATACCCAAGGCGGTTATTACAACTTCATCCAATTGGGAACTCGTTGGTGAAAGCTGGATTGTTGTGAGTCCGCCGGGATTGGTTTGGACAGTTTTGGAATCAAAACCAATATATTGAACCTGGATACTGATGGAATTACCATTTGATGGTAATTCGAATAGGCCATTTGCATCCGTTTGCACCTGTTTTTTGCTTATTATTTCTGTAATCGTTGCACCTTGAATAGGGGCGTTGTTGTTGTCGACTACTTTTCCTTTTATGGTAGATTGAGCGTATAGCGTGCCCGTGCTTAAGCAAAGCGCTGCCAGTACGACAAAATCTATATTGTTTTTTGCCATATTAATTTAATGATAATGAGTGGATTTTTTTGTTTGTGGTTATAGGAGATCGTTTGAATCGAACTGGAAAACATCTCCTAGAAGCATTCGTTTTACAGGTATATGTATTGCACTGATTTTCATGTGTTAAAAAATGTTAATGCAAATATATAAAATCCATCTAATAACTATACTTTATTTTTTGTTTTTTTCGTAAATACGATGTCAGAATGTTCATAATAAACTCGCTGGCTAGCTGAGACTACCATTGTAACTTCAATGGAATACTGAGCGATATCTTTGCCATAAAATATACTTGTTGGCTCGATGCAATTACTCTTATAGTACTAATGGAATACCAACAAGGCACCTTTGTCTTATAGATACAGTATAGTTTAAGTATTCATAACGTATGAATGAAGTGTCGCTATGGGTATATAAGCTAATGTTTAGCTAGTAACTTATTTTTGCCGGAAGAGTGTTTATAAGATGGAGACTATGGCTAATTTATGGAAAAATACATTGGAAGAGGGGATTTCCTTGCGGATTAACAAGAATGGGATGAAGGTCTGAAATAAAACAGGGTATCTCGGTTATGGATGCCCTGTTTTTTGTTTTAATGGTCAATGTTTACTTTATAGATTGTCTCGGCTTCCCTATCATCAAATTGTCGGATTTGCGCAATGAGTTTTTGTTTCATCTTAGTGACGACGGGCTGATAGGTTGGGTCTTTATAAACATTTCGAAGTTCATTTGGATCTTTTTGGAGGTCGAAAAGCTCCCAGTTTTCAATACGTTTATAATAACGAATCAGCTTGTAGCGATCATCTCTGACACCAAAATGAGGACTCACAGCATGCTCTCCATTTTCGAAATAATGATAATATAGGTCTTTGCGATGCTCTTCTTTTGTGTTTTTTAGGACATGGACAAAGGATTTTCCCTGCATGTCAACAGGCGTTTTGATTGCCGCCAACTCGAGTAGGGTGGGAGCGATATCAGCATTCACCAATTTTGCTTCGATTTTTGTCGCAGGTTTAATCATTGGGGGATAACGCATTAACATCGGTGTCCGGAATGACTCTTCGTACATCCATCGTTTATCAAACCAACCGTGTTCGCCCATATAGAATCCCTGATCTGAAAGATAGATCACGATGGTATTTTGGCGGAGAGATCTCTGGTCCAAGTAGTCTAGTACTCTACCTATATTGCGATCCATAGATTGAGCGGTATTGAGGTAATCAATCATATACCTGTTATATTTCCACTTTGCAAGATCTTTTTGACTCAGATTGGATTGCTTTAACTGTTCATAAATTGGTCGATAATAGGCGATATACTTGTTTTTCTGATCTTGGTTCATTCGTTTGAAATTACCATCATTCATCATTTCTTCTAATGAGTTGAACATTTTGAGGTCATAGCCCATCTTCATATCCTTGTCGATTGACATTTCTTGTAGCTTGGCTGCGTCGCGACTGTCATAGTTGTCATAGAAAGTAGGCGGTATATCAAATCTGATACTGTCATAACTGCCGAAATCCTTCGGGTCGGGCATCCATGTTCGATGGGTTGCTTTATGACCGATGACTAAACAAAATGGATCTTTTTTATCCAGGTTGTCCAACCAGTTTATAGCCTTATCGGTGACGATATCCGATACATATCCCTCCGTATTCCTCCGTCCTTCTTTACTGATGAAATCTGGATTAAAATAAGTGCCCTGTCCTACTAATATATCATAGTAATTAAAACCCTGTAATTTATCACCTAAGTGTATTTTACCTACCCAAGCCGTTTGATATCCCACCTGTTGCAGCTGTTTGACGAATAAATCCTGATTGAAATCAAATTCAGAGGTTTCATTGTCCTTGAAACCATTTTTATGGCTGTATTTTCCGGTTAATAAAGTCGCGCGGGAAGGACCGCAAATGGAATTGTTGACGTATGCATGGTTGAAAATCGCACCTTCGGAAGCAATACGATCAATTTGCGGCGTTTTTCCATACTTTGAACCATAGGCCCCAATGGTTTGATAAGCGTGATCATCTGATATGATGATAACCACATTGGGCTTATTTTGCGCAAGGGCCTGACTATACATTCCCAGTAAAACTAGTCCCATAGTGATAAATCTGAACTTCATAATAAAAAAAGATGTTTGGTTTATTGAATCAGGAATAAATATAGCCTTTATTTAGTTGATGTGTTCATCGGTAGGAGATAAAAAAAACACCTGAAGTGGGGAACCTCAGGTGTTTAACCTAACCAATTATTAACCTAAATTTATGAAAAGTATACTTTTTGAAGTATAGAAAATTATATTCAATATTCATGCCATTTTGCGTTCAGGTCTACTGCTGTTTTTCTTTTGTGTTATTTTTGTTACTCAAATAGCGTCTTCAATTTGTCCTGGCAATATGAATATACTATACTTTGTTGTTTTGTGATAATTAATAGAATATTTTGGTTTACCTCCGTAAACCAGCTGCAAATAAAATTCATGTCAAACAGAATTGGAGTATTTTAGAAAGAAGGGTTTATAAGAGCGGGAAGAACTTCGGACTAAAAAATAAATCCCTGTTTAATAAAAAAACAAGGATGGTTAGATTGGTTAGAAATATAATCGAAACAATTCGTTCCATTCGGCATCTAGACTGCCTGTATATACAGTCTGTCGAGCTCGATTATACCAATAGCGGGCATTCCAGGGATCCCCTTCCTTACGGTGAAGATAAGCATGTACGTGAGCTGCTTCAACACCATCTAACTGATCGATGAGATCGTGTGCGGTTTTCCAATCTCCTTTTTTGTCATACCACAATGATTTTTGTACAGCGGACCAGTGATGAATTGGATGATCTAACAATTGAAATTCTTCTATTGTCATTTTGTTAATTCTTTGCTCCAGATTTCATAAATATCATCACCTTTTGAGCTTTTTCCACTGTGATGCCATTTGTTATCTTCCAGCTTCCCGTTAAAATTGAGTTCTTGCCCCACCTTATTATTGTCTCTTGAAAAGAATTGTATTGTCTCAGTGTAACGATTGTTTTTGTAACTGTAGCGTCCGCCACCGGTTCCATAAAATCCTTTTTGGGCCGGATTAATGGCAATCCATTGGAAGTAACCGTCGACCAGAATCTTTATTGTTTTACGATCTGCTTTCGGGATTTCGTGCATCTTTGCATCTTGTTGTCTACCCGTAATTCTCCACAAAGCATCTAAATCTTGGGTGATGGTTTTCTGTTTGACAAAAATCTTGTTGGAATCAGGCAACTTTATTTGGATGGCACCTTTTTCGTTTTTAACATACAAACTGGTTGATTTTCCGATATCAGTACTATCTTTCGTATCATATTCGATAACTACACTGATCCCGTCGTCTTTCTGTCGGATTGCGCCACCCCAAGTAGAACCAAAATGCTTATTGGTATCATCATACTGTATGAAAGAGAGGTAGTGATCCTTGATCAAAATTAGGTTTTTGGTAGTGCCTGCCGTGGAAATATATGCGCCATCAGCGAGTTGTGCCTTAGCTTGGAAATGTACAGCTACAAGCGATAAGCACAATAGTAAAATACAGTTTCTCATAACAAATCAAAGCATGTTGTCTTTTAAAGATACAAAATAAAAATGTTGAATAGTATACTGGGGATTGTAGACTAATAAAAAAAGCTGATTCTTTATTAAAGAATCAGCTTTTTTAACGGTATAATATGATTTATTTGAATTTACTAGCTAATGCAGCAAGTTTACTTGCCATATCTGTTTCCGGTTCTGGCTGTCTTTTGCCCTCATTTCTTTTATTCTTTGGAAGAACAGGTTTTTCATCTGTTTTCATAGATAAAGCGATGCGGTTACGTTTCTCATCCACCTCTGTAACCGTGACTGTAACATGTTGTTGTACTTTGACCACCTCATGTGGGTCGGAGATATAACGGTTGGACAGTTGGCTTAGGTGTACTAAGCCATCTTGATGTACACCAATATCAACAAAAGCGCCAAAGTTGGTTATGTTGGTCACAATACCGGGAAGTTTCATTCCAATACGTAAATCGCCAATGCTATTGACACCTTCAGTGAATGAAAAGGCTTCGAACTTTTCCCTTGGGTCAAGACCAGGTTTGGCTAGTTCATTAAGAATATCATTTAAAGTTGGTAGGCCTACTTCCGCAGAGATATAATTTTTTAACGGGATGGATTTTCTTAATTCAGCATCTTTGAGTAAATCTTCTACTTTTTTACCCAGATCTTTTGCCATTTGCTCGACCAATGCATAACGCTCGGGGTGTACAGCAGAGGAATCCAATGGATTGGCAGCATGTCTTATCCGAAGGAAACCTGCAGCTTGTTCATATGCTTTGTCTCCAAGTCGAGGTACTTTTTTCAATTCTCGGCGTGAGGAAAATGGGCCGTTTTCATTTCTATATTTAATGATCTGCTGCGCTAGAGATGGTCCTAATCCAGAGACGTATGATAATATCTGTTTTGAGGCGGTATTCAGTTCTACACCTACCGCATTTACACAGCTGATGACGGTATCATCCAACGATGTTTGTAACTTGTTTTGGTCTACATCATGTTGATATTGGCCAACACCAATTGATTTTGGGTCAATTTTAACTAACTCGGCCAATGGGTCCATTAATCTTCTTCCGATCGATACTGCACCACGTACGGTGATATCGTGATCCGGAAACTCTTCGCGTGCTGTTTCTGATGCAGAATAGATCGAAGCGCCACTTTCATTGACCATAACGATAGTCACGTTGTTGAGGCCTAGTTTTTTTATAAAGTCTTCAGTTTCACGACCTGCCGTTCCATTACCAATCGCAATGGCCTGAATATCGTGTTTTGAGACTAAATATGTAATCGTTTTTTGTGCTTCGGCAAGTCCATTTGCTCCATTATGTGGGAAAATTGCCGTATTTTCTTTCAGCTGGCCTTGCTCGTCCAATACAACAGTTTTACATCCAGTTCGGAAACCGGGGTCTATTGCAAGTAATCTTTTTTGTCCCAATGGAGCTGCTAAAAGTAGCTGACGAACATTGTCCGCAAAAACTTTGATTGCCTCCTCATCCGCTTTTTGACGGGTCAATACACGGATTTCTGTTTCCATAGAAGGTTTCAATAATCGCTTATAGCTATCTGTCAAGGCCAATTTCACTTGTGCGGCAGCATCGTTGGATGCTTTGATATAAAGTGATTCAATGGTCGGAAGGATATTTTCTTCATTGATGTCGATATCCAGATAAAGTAATTCTTCTTTTTCGCCACGACGCATTGCTAAAACGCGGTGCGAGGGGGCGTCTTTTAGCGACTCGGACCATTCGTAATAATCTTTGTATTTAATAGCGGCTTCTTCCTTTCCCGGAATCACTCTGGACACGAATTCAGCCTTTTCTAGGAATATCGCTCTTGATTTGGATCGTACTGTCGCGTCTTCGGCAATGATTTCAGCAATGATGTCTCTTGCTCCGGCTAGAGCTTCGTCGCTCGTATTGACTCCTTTTTCTGCATCTATTAACGAACTTGCAAGTTCCAGATAATCTGTTTTGTCCTGCGCTAAAAGAAGATCTGCTAGTGGCTGCAATCCTTTTTCACGTGCAACACTAGCTCTTGTTTTACGTTTGGGTTTGTAAGGCAGATAGATGTCTTCCAGATTCGCCATCGTCTCGGCTGTCATGATCTGTTGTTCAAGTTCAGGTGTCAATTTACCCTGATCATTGATGGATTTTAAAACAGCTTCTTTACGTTTATCCAGATCCTTCAGTTGTTGAGAACGATCTCTGATATTTGTAATCTGGACCTCATCCAGACTCCCTGTCATTTCTTTCCGGTAACGGGAGATAAATGGAACAGTAGCGCCCTCTTCTAATAGTTGGATTGTCGTGCGAACCTGTTTTTCGCTTATGGATAGCTCGTTAGCAATAGTAATTTCGTGTGATAATAAGCTCATTGTAGATTTTACTTTAAAAAGGAAAGCTGTTGAATAACCATTCAACAGCTCTATGAAATATCTAATTATAAATTAATGCAATGGAGTTACGCAGGTTTGTTTGTGTTTTCCTCTTTTTCTGTAGGTTTCTTTTCTTCTCCTTCGTTGTTTTTGGCCTCAGCAAAGTGGTCATTGTATCCGTAAGTGATATGAGAAGGTTCCTCTCCGTAATCTAATTGCTTATGTGGATTGTGTTCCACGACTCCCGCAGGAGTTGTAAATTCATATTTTTTCTTCGCTGGTTCAGATTCTGAGCTTTCGGCAGTTTCTACTGACGGGGATTCTTGCTCAGCTTTGGCTTGTTCTTCCGCAACTTTTACATCATTTGGAACGGTTTCCTCTTTGACTTCTGTCTTAACGTCTATGTCTTTTTCAAAATTATTGATCTGATCTGAAATCTCACGCTTGATGCCTTCGGATGCATCTTTGAATTCTCGTATCCCTCTTCCTAAACCTCTTGCCAATTCGGGAAGCTTCTTGCCACCAAAAAGTAGCAAGATCGCAAACACGATTAAAATCATCTCCTGTGTTCCGATGTTTAGAAATGCTATTACTGGATTGTACATACTCTTTTCCTCTTCTTTTGATTACTAACTAGATGCTAAGTTACACTTATATTTCTATAGTTCTTAGACTAACAGGTAAATTTAAGATAATTTTAAGGTATTTGAAACATAAAAATTACTTAACAAAGAAGCTGTATTTGGTGAGTAAATTTTGTTATATTTTTGCTAAATATTTTTTAATATGACGATAGAGCGGAAATATCTTTGTATTTTTGTGCCTATTTTTTTGAGGAATTGATTATGTTGGGAAAATTTAAAACATTCAAGCCGTATTATAAAAGTACGATCGTATTGGCCGGTCCAGTTGTTATTTCACAATTGGGACATACATTGGTACATACAGCGGATAGCGTTATAGTCGGACATTTTGCTGGAACGATTCCATTGGCCGCGGTGTCTTTGGTGAACGCTGTATTTATGATCGTTATGGTGGTCGGATTGGGAATTGCCTATGGGATCACACCATTGATCGCACAGGAAAATGGTCGCGATAATAAGGAGGAGTGCGCTGTATTATTATCGAATAGCTTTTGGTTGAACATCATTACAGGCATATTGTTGTTCTGCTTGGTCTATTTTGGTTCTATGCTTGCAATTGATCATCTGAATCAGGATCCGGCTGTTGTAAAGGAGGCGAAACCTTATTTACTGATTTTAAGTCTTTCTATGTTACCGCTGATGGTATTCAGTACATTTAAGCAATTTGCCGAAGGTCTGGGCTTTACCAAGCAAGCGATGAATGTAACCATCTGGGGAAACGTACTCAATATTATATTGGCAATTATATTTGTCAAGGGGATGTTCGGAATTACGCCGATGGGTGTAAAAGGGGTTGGATATAGTACGCTGATTGACCGTATCTTGATGATGGCGGTGATGATGACCTATGTGTTGCGATCGCAAAAGTTTAAGGGCTATATACAACATTTTAAAATTACAGTAATAGACAAGGTAAGGCTAGGGAAAATATTGCGGATCGGCGCACCTGTTGCAATGCAATATGTTTTTGAAATTGGTGCGTTTGCCGGGGCATCTTTACTGGCCGGAACGATCAGCGCTACGGCACAAGCTTCCCATCAGGTAGCGATCCAATTGGCAGCCATGACCTATATGATGGCTAGTGGTATTGCCGCAGCAGCAACGATTAAAGTAGGCAATAGCTATGGAAATAGAAACCTGTTCCGCTTGGAGCGTTTTGCCATAACTTCCTATCAGTTGGTTTTGATCTTTATGTTGATTACGGCGTCATTGTTTGCGATTTTCAATAATTATCTGCCTTATATTTTTACTTCTGATAAGGCGGTGGTCGTTATTGCTGCTCAATTATTGATCATTGCGGGTCTTTTTCAATTATTTGATGGCACACAGGTCGTTGGACTAGGCGTTTTGAGAGGTATGGGTGATGTGAATATCCCTACAATCATCACTTTTATTGCTTATTGGATTATCGGGCTGCCAAGTGGTTATGTGATGGGAATACTTTTTGATTGGGGTATTAAAGGAATCTGGTACGGCTTGACCCTGGGTTTATTGACTTCATCGGTGCTGCTCTATTTACGGTTCCAATTAGTGATCAAAAGAAAGAAGCTTCAATTTGAAAATAGCATATTATAAGAGCTGTGGAAGATAAACACACCTTAATATAGCTGAAAGTATATTCCCGTGAGAATATATATGGAGTTAAATAAAAAAGTTGCTGTCCTTTTGGACAGCAACTTTTTTATAACTATACTGTTGCCGTTAAATTTCTCTGTTGCTATCCCAGTTTTCGAGATAGTCTGCAACCCGTTTCAAGAATGTACCGCCTAGGGCGCCATCTATTGCACGGTGATCGTAGGACAGGGACAGATACATCATATGTCGGATTCCGATCATATCACCGTATTCTGTTTCGATTACTGCGGGTTTCTTTGTTATTGTACCGACTGCCAATATCGCCGCTTGGGGCTGATTGATAATAGGGGTTCCCATAATATTACCAAAAGCACCAATGTTGGTGAATGTGAATGTCCCATCTTGGGTATCATCGGGTTTTAATTTATTTGCCCGTGAACGCTGTGCAAGGTCGTTCACTGATTTGCTTAGCCCTACTAGACTCAACTGATCAGCATTCTTTATTACCGGTACGATGAGATTGCCGTTTGGCAGCGCTGCGGCCATACCGATATTGATATTTTTCTTTTTAATAATATTATAACCATCTATTGATATATTAACCAAAGGAAAGTCTTTTAAAGCCTTGGTAATGGCCTCTATAAATAGTGGTGTGAACGTAATATTTTCCCCTTCACGTTTCTTATACGCATCTTTTACTTTATTGCGCCATAGAACTAGGTTGGTTACATCTGCTTCCACAAAAGAACAAACATGCGGGGATACTTGGACACTCTTGACCATATGATCTGAAATCAAGCGTCGCATACGATCCATTTCAATAATTTCGTCGCTACCATTTACAACGGTGTGGACTGTTGGAGTCGGCGTAACTTGAGTAGGTTCATTTTTGATCATTGGAACATTTGTCGGTTTCGCATGATCTGTGTTTTGCTGAGTACCTCTATTGGCTACGTACAACAGGATGTCCTCTTTCGTAACTCTACCCTCGGCTCCTGTGCCTTGGATACGATCAAGTTCTTCCTGAGATAATCCCTCATGACGTGCGATGTTTTTTACTAGCGGCGAATAAAAGCGGACACCTTGTTCGTAATGTGTATGTGTTGTTTCTTCGACCGGACTACTCAATTGCGCTATACCTGGTATTTCGAGATTGGTAGTTTCACTTGAAAATTTAGGTTGATCAGCTAGGCTCTCCTGCGATTGAACAGTGGGTTCGCTTGTTTCGGTATCTCCTTCTATTTCTATAATTGCAACAACATCACCAACCTGAACGATTTGGTCTGCAGTATAAAGTTGTTCCTTCAAAATTCCCTTTACAGGAGAAGGTACCTCTGAATCAACTTTATCTGTTGCGATTTCCAATAAAGTGTCATCTTCTTCAATCAGGTCACCAGGTTGTTTCAACCATTTGGTAATTGTTGCCTCCGATACACTTTCTCCCATTTTTGGAAGTAAGAGTTTATATAAAGCCATATTTTTTAGCAATCTCGTTATAGAAAAACGAAGTTAATTAAATTGTGGTTTACTTTCAACAATTTGAAATATTATTCCTTAAAAAACGATTTTATTAAAATTTTATTTTAAGTTACTCGAATTTTGACCCTTCTTCTTTTACCAGTAGTTTCCAGAGCAGGAGAAGCGCATTCATGCGCGTACGTTCGATGTTTATGCGCCTATCATTGTTGAATTGAAACTTCTTTGTGATCACTTCTTTTTTTCCAGCTACCGCCACCCAGACTGTCCCGACAGGTTTCTCAACAGAACCGCCGCCCGGGCCGGCTATTCCTGTTGTCGCAATGGCATAGTCCGTGTTAAATTTTGCTTTTGCACCTGCAGCCATTTCTATGGCCGTCTGCTCACTGACAGCGCCAAATTGCTCCAACGTTGTTTCATTGACGTTTAGCAATTGCTGTTTTAGTCTATTGGAGTAGGGGATTGTTCCTCCGACGAAGATTTCGCTACTTCCGGGATTTGCTGTTAATGAAGCCGCCAGACTTCCGCCTGTACAGCTTTCAGCTGTAGTCAAGGTAAGTCGCTGTTGAGTAAACTGCTTAATTAAATATGCTTCAATAGTGGTGTCGTAATCAGCAATTACATAATTTTTTAAGCGGTTCAAAAGTTTGCTCTTAAAGAGCTTTACTTCTTGAATAATATCAGCTTTGTTTTTACTTTTTCCGGAAAGCCGTAGGCGAATAAAAGCTAATGTGGGTAAATAGGCCAATTTAATAGTTGAAGGAAGTTCTTCTTCAATATCCTTTATTTCTTCAGCAAGATAAGACTCTCCAATGCCACCTACAAGTAAGGTTTCGTGGTGGATGAAGATATCTTTATTTTGTTGTTCGATCAAAGGGAAGACACGCTGTTCCATTAGATGCTTCATTTCAAATGGTACACCGGGCATAAAAATATAGTGTTTTTGTGCATCGGAAACCAACATACCTGGAGCTGTACCATAATCGTTGAATAATATTTCACAGTTTGCCAAAACATCGGCTTGCTGTCGATTAATCTCTAGCATTTCCATATTGCGGGATTCAAAGAAACTTGTTACATGTTGAAGCACTTTTTCATCACGGATTAATGTAGTGCCAAAATATTTTGCCGCGGTTTTTTTTGTAACATCGTCTTTAGTTGGACCAAGCCCTCCGGTAATTAAAATTAAATCGGCTCTCGTGGATGCGTCTTTTAAAGTATTGAAAATAGCTTCCTCCGTGTCGGGAATGGATGTCATCTGGACAATATCTATCTCGAATTTTCCTAATTGTTGTGCAATCCAGCCGGAGTTGGTATCGATAATCTGGCCTATCAGAATCTCATCTCCAATCGTAATAATTTCTGCTTTCATAGTATAAACTTACATAAAATTACGGATCAACTATACGCTAAAATTGTTTTGATTAAAAGAATTTAAAGATGGTCCTTTTCGCGTAGTAACCGGGTTTGAATTTTTGGGTGTATACGGGATTAATTATATAAAAAAAGCAGTTATTTTAAAAATAACTGCCTCCAGAACTTGCTCTTTTTGTCAATTTGAGATCTTGCAATATTGATGCCTTTGCTCGAATGGTGACATTATAACTTCGATATCGTCCAAATGGCATCCATCCAAAGGACATATCCCAGCAGTGTAAATCTCGATAAATATTGAAGGAAGTCATGACAACTTCTTTTTGTTTGAAATCGTAGCCAGATTGAAATGTTACTTTCCATTTAGGCGTAACACTAAAATCCCCATGTAAATTCAGCGTACTAGTAATCTGATTGTCCATGCGTCGTGTACTCGTATTAAAGAACTTGGACATATTAAAACTGAACGAAGCCGCTAGGTTCCAGGGAATATTAAAGTCTACAAAAGCATTGGGGTCTGAACTGATTCGGGCTAAAGCTTGTGCTTGCTCTGGGGTCATTCCAGCATTGGACATTTGCTTTCTTAGTGAATCGATGTTGTCACCCCGCGATTTGGCCGCTTTCGGATTTAGGCTATAGTCAAAGGATAAACCAAAATTTGTCAGACGGGCCAAACTTCCATCTTTAATCGCATATCTGTTGACGCGGACACCATTCTCATTTACCGAATAAGGGTCAAATGTACCGTTGAAGTTTACATTCATCTTCTGGTCGAAAAATGCTGTCCGACCGGAGAAAGTTATCGGTGATAGTTTTAATGAATCTGCAACAAAATTGTAATTTCCACTGAAGGTTAAACCTTGAAGAATTGGTATCTTTTTGAAGCCACCGTCGGTAGTGTCAGATTTGCTCTTCACCTTGGCCTCGATATTGTTGTCAATTGAGAAGCCTATGCCTGCAGATTTTCCTGCAGAAGGTGAGCCATATACTCCCTGCGAAAAGATGGAGTATACGTTACGATTGCCATATTGATCATTATATTGTTGATAGAACCCATAACGTGGGTCTGAGAAATCTGGTCTGTAGTTAAAATTGATTGATGGAGTAACCACATGTCTGATCGCTTCGATCTTTCCGATCTTTGGATACATACCGTATATCTTGGTCGAAAGACCAGTAGATACAGAATAATCGTAAGCACGATTAAATCCCTGTAGTGTATCAAGCCGTTGTTTATAACCTGCCGGTGTGTTATCAATACGTTGTCTGGTACTTTGTAAGTACCAACGTTCGGTGTAGTTTACACTGGTATTGAATTGGAAGTATTTAAATGCGTTAAGAGATAAGCTGATCGGAATGTTATGCTGGAAACCATTCTGGAACCTTTTGAAACCTCCAGAACTAAATAACAAGCTGTCTTTGGTATTGACTGTATTTTGTGCCTGAAAACTATAACCAACATTGATACGTTGATACCATTTTTGTTCGCCTACACGATCTTTGCTGTCAAAGGGGTTGAACGAAGAAACGTTTAAGCTAATATTGGGTAAGCTTAACTGAATACTTCTGTCAGCCATATTCTGACTATGGGTTAAACTTGCTGTTAGATTTACTTTTCCATCGGCAAACACTTTCCCATAACTGATAGATGACCCCATTCTGTTCTGGGCAAGATTTTCATAGGTGGTTAGGTTGCTTCCTGTACCTGTATTGCGGAAATAGGAGGCGGTACCAAAGTTTACACTAGCAGAAAAAGATGTTCCCGGGTTAGCTTCTTGACGTTGGGTATGATTCCAGGTTACATTGAAGTCTTTATTGGATCCGTAATCTTTCGTTCCTTCCACTCCTGTTTTCGTATTTGCATAACGTATATTAAATCCACCGTTGAATTTATAATTAACGGTATAACGTGTATTCATGGAGACTTCCCATGAACCTTTTGAATACAATGACCCCCTAATTTCACTATCCCAGTAATCGTTGAAAGCGAGATACCAACCAATGTCACGCATGGAGAAACCTCGCGTATAATCTTCACCAAAAGATGGGAAAAGAAATCCCGAGGCTCTTTTATCAGGTTTAGGGAAAAATGCAAAAGGAAAGGCTACAGGCATAGGGACACCCATCACGACTAAATAGGCAGGACCGGAAATGATCTGATTTTTAGTTACAATCCCTTTGGATATATGTATACCAAAATGGGTGTGTGGCTCTGGTAAATTACAAGTACTATAGAGTCCCTTGTAGATTGACATCTCATCATAGATATTCTTTCGGACGATATTGGCTTGGATAAAGCCTCCATCTACCTCGGTCATAATACCATAGGTATTCCCTTCCTGCTTTTCGTAATCATAATAGAGGGAATCTACTGTTTTAGGAGATTCACCATTTCCCATAATAACAATAGGACGACCTACATATTTGCCGCTTTTATCATAGATGCCTGATGCAAAAATCTTTTTTTGATTGCGGTCGAGTCGGATGTAATCAGCGGAAAGTTCAAAATCCTGATACTTTACTTTTGCACCACGATATAAATGGCTAATATTCTTTGCTACTTCCGATTTTTGGGAATCGACGGCGATAATGCTGACTTCGGCCTGCAATCCACTGCCTTTTTTCTTAGTGGTATCCTGTCTGGATTTAGTGGAATCAGCAGGTTTTATTTTTGTTGTATCCTGCAGTTTACTGGTCGCCGAGACAGGGTCCTTACTTTGAAGTCCGTTCTGTTTTAATGGAATATTGCTCTGAGCGAATGTTGAATTGCCCATTGCAAGAATGATAAATAGTGTTAAAATGTTGATTAACGACTTCAAAATTAAAGACAAATGTTATTTTTGTGAAATAATGTTAAACTTCGAAGGACAAAATTAGTCAAAAAACAAATAGAAAATATGTTAAATATCGTTATCTATTAAAGAAATAATATTGACTCATTTTGTATCGTTTATAGTAGAGCAAATAATTATTCAATGAAATCAGATTTAAGAATTAGAAAATGGTGTAGCATTATGTTTGCTACTTTGGGATTTTTTTTATTGAATTCTTTCAAATTAAACAACGGCCAACCCGAACCACCCGACTATCAGATTAAAACCATCGTTATTGATGCTGGGCATGGTGGAAAAGATACCGGTGCACAGGGCCGTCGATCCCTAGAAAAGAATGTAGCGTTGGACGTGGCGTTAAAGCTCGGACGACAAATTCAAAAAGATATTCCGGGAGTTAAGATTATCTACACACGGACTTCTGATGAATTTGTGGAATTGTATAAACGTATTCGTTTGGCGAATGCTAACAAAGCGGATTTATTTATTTCCATTCACTGTAATTCAGGTGGTTCTAGTGCCCATGGTACGGAAAGCTTGGTTTCTGGTTCGCATCGTTTAGGGCAACAGGATGCTGCTGTCCGCGAGAATGCATCGTTATTGCTCGAATCAAATTATAAAGAAAATTACCAGGGATTTGATCCTAAAGACCCCGAAAGTGCCATTATTTTTTCATTGATGAAAAACAGATTCCGTGAAAAGAGTATTCGTTTGGCGCAGATGATTGAAGGAGAGTACGTGAAATCCGGAAGACATAGCCGTGGGTTCTGGGAAAAAGGATTAGCTGTACTAGCAGAAGCGGGAATGCCAGCTGTTTTGACAGAAATAGGATTTATCAGCAATAGGGAAGAGGAAAGCTATCTTTTATCAGATGAAGGGCAACAAGAAATTGTCAATAATCTGGTTTCGGCTTTAAAAATTTATAAAAATTCTGTTGAACGCTAAACAGATTTGCTTTTATGCTGTTTTAAAGTTATATTAATGATGCATTACAAAAAAAATGATTTGTGAAAATATCAAATGAAACAAAAGTCGGCATATTAGCAACAGTTGCAATTGCTCTATTATTTATAGGGTATAGTTTTTTAAAAGGAAACGACGTCTTCAGCAGCGATAATACATTTTATACCACTTACCATACAGTCGACGGTTTGACTTCTTCTAAACCGGTTTTAGTTAACGGTTATCAGATTGGACGGGTATCAAAAATGATCTTACAACCGGATGGTAAAATAAAAACGGAATTTAAGATCCATTCCCATTATAAAATCCCTAAAAATACTATTGCTCGGATTTCGAGTACAGATTTGTTGGGTAGCAAGGCAATTGTTTTTGAGATGGGCAATAGCACGGAAATGGCTAAAGATGGCGATTTTCTAAATTCAGGTATCCAAGCGAATATTATGGATAAAGTTGAACCAATCCAAAAGCGTATTGAAACTATTACGATCAAATTGGATTCTACATTGACAGTGGTTAATACGGTACTAGATAAGCAATTTCAAGATGATTTTAAGAATAGTATCCATAGCATATCGACTTCCCTGAAAAATGTTGAGGGAATCACAAAAGATGTAGAAGGACTTGTGGGAAATGAAAAGGGAAGGCTAAATAGAATTATGGCCAATCTGGAATCGATTACATCCAATTTCTCACAAAATGGTGAGAAAATCAACGCTATAATGTCCAATCTAAACAATATAACGGATAAAGCGGCACGATTGGATTTTGAACAAACCATGAACAAGGTAAATGCGGCAATGTCCGATTTTCAAAATATTACGAGTAAGATCAATAGTGGTAAGGGGTCAATTGGTTTATTGCTTAATGATGAAGAATTATACCGTAATCTGAATAATGCATCTAAAGAAATGGATAATCTGATGAAGGATGTCAAGGAGAAACCCGGTAAATATATCAAGCTTTCTATTTTTGGAAAAAAAGGTGAAAAATAGATTTCGTTTATTGGATATAGTTAATAATACAAAAAGCCTGCAATTTGCAGGCTTTTTGTATTTAAGACTTCTTTAGCGACTGAAGTTGGCTCGCTCTGCCGGTAGTTAACTTATTACCAGATTGATACCATTTCCAATATTAAAACGATATTAACACTCTTTTTATAGGGTATTAACAGAGGATTAATAGGGATATACCCCTGTTAACCCCCTGTTATACCCTTGTTAATACCATGTAATCCCCCTTTTAATACATAAGCAGGTATTAAGCAATAGTTAACTTGCTCTTTTATTGTCTGAAATGATCGAAAAAGATGGAATGAAATAGATTACATCCCCTGCGGATGGTCAATTTGCAAGGGAAATCAATAATCCTGAATCCGGAAATATCGGGTTTACTTTATAGTCAGCCATTAAACCAAAATTAACGCCACTCAATAAGTGGCGTTAATTTTGGTAATTGCAATATTTTACTAGCGATTTTATCAGTAGTGTAAGTATATTATCTCACTATCTAATTTTATAGCGGTTTTATAAGGTTTCTTTAAGCCATGTAAAGAATTCTCTTTGCCAGACCTGAGCATTGTGCCCTGATAGTACCCAATGGTTTTCATCAGGGAGATAAACAAGTCTGCTTTTTATTTTCTTCAACTGAGCAAGTTGAAAGGCTGCTAAACCCTGTCCTATGGGAACCCGATAATCTTTTCCGCCTTGAAAAATCAGAATAGGCGTATGCCAGTTGTTTGCTTTTTCAATCGGATTAAACTGGGTATATGATTTTTCGTTTTTGCTATCCCAATAGGCACCCCCCAATTCATGATTGGCAAAGAACAATTCTTCCGTCGTACCATACCAACTTCTCATATCGAATAAGCCGTTATGTGCAATGAATGTTTTGAAACGATTTTGATGGACTCCGGCTAACTGATAAACGGAATAACCACCATAGCTAGCACCAATTGCTGCCCGACGCGCTGTGTCGACATATGTTTCTTTGGATATGTCATCTATAGCAGACAAGTAATCTTTGATCGGTTGTCCGCCCCAATCTTGGGAAATCGCCTCATTCCATTTTACCCCCCAACCGGGCATGCCTCTACGATTTGGTGCGATCACAATGTAACCTTGTGAAGCAATTAACTGAAGGTTCCAACGGAAAGAATAAAACTGCGTGAGCGCAGATTGTGGACCACCTTCACAGTAGAGTATAGTTGGGTATTTTTTTGCAGGATCAAAATTTGGAGGGTAAATTACCCATGAAAATAAATCAGCACCGTCGGAGGCTTTTGTAATACGTCTTTCAATTTTATTTTCCGCAATTGCTGCATACTTGCCGTCATTGACCTTGGTGACTGCTGTCAAAGATTTGTTTTTGAGATCAAAGCTAAAGACTTCAGTCGCACGCGTGAATTTGGTCAAAGTAACAATCAGCTTATCTCCGGTTTGACCAACAATACCCGTAATATCAAAGTCCCCTGTTGAAATTTGTTGGATCTTTGGAAGACTTTTTGACTTTATATTCGAAGGTACCTCTAATTCAAATAGCTGCACAGTACCTTTTGTGGCAGCAGTAAAGTATATTTTGCGATTATCATTGCTCCAGATAAAACTGTTGACGGTACCATCCCAGTGTGCTGTTAAATTTAATCGAATTGAACTGCTTTTATCAAATAGGATGATGTCATTTTTGTCGGACTCATAACCATCGGTTTTCATACTGAGCCAAGTTAAGCTTTTACCATCTGGAGAATAAGCTGGTGCGATGTCATAGCCTTTCATGCCTTCGGTCAGATTGGTGGTCGTACCAGAAGATAATTCATAACGATAAATATCTGTGTTGGTACTCACGGCATAATCTGTCCCGAATTTTTTCTTGCAAACATATAATATCGCCTTGCTATCGGGAGACCAAATGAAATCTTCTGCACCACCAAAAGGTGCCTGTGGACTGTAGTAAGGTTGATCCTTCAGCAGATCAACAGGATCTCCTATTTTTCCATTACTATAGCTGGCAACAAAAGGGTGATTGAATTTTCCATCATTGAATGTATCCCAATGTCTGTAATCTAAGTTGTCATAAATATAGGCATCTGATTTCGGCAATTCTGGATATTTATCTGTGCTATGGTATTTTTTGATTAATACGGATTGGCTAAAAAGGATATGTGTTCCGTCGGGAGAAAATTTGACATTTTCCAAAGCCATCTCACCGGATGTCAGCTGAGTTGCCTCTCCCTTTGTCAGATTTTTTTTCCACAAGTGACCTTTCGATAAATAAATCACATCACCATTTTGTTCGATCTGGACTACTGCTTCGCCTCCTTTTTGATCCGTAAATTGACCACCGGCACCATTGGCCAATGAGATGGTATAAAGATTCTTCTCACTCGTATTGCTTTCTAAGTTGTAATTAGAAACACCATACAGCAATGTTTTACCATCTGAAGAAAGTCCTTCAGCCGATACACGTCCGAGATCCCAAAGGGTGCTGGGGCTAATCGGTTGTGGTGTTTCCGTAACCATCTTAAAACTGGATTTTCCACCTTTGCTTTCTTGCGCATTGCTGAGGTTGCATGCCATAATCGCTAATGTAAATATTGTAAGTTTTTTCATCCGCATAAATTTGTTTATTCATTATTGCATTTTCCCTTTAAGGTATTCATGCTGCCTTCGTCGGTTTCAATTGTGATGAAGCTATCAGATTTATTCATCGAGTGTATGTTTTAAGCGGCATTCATGAACTCGCTTTGCTCGGTTATTCACTCTTCAGTGTGATTGAATAAATCATGATGGTTTCATATATATAATACTGAAAAATGTCGCTGCAAGTTACAGATTTTGCTGCTAAAAGCTGAGCAAAGGATGAAAATAGCCGTCTTATTTAGCAAAAAGACGGCTATCTGCTCGGATAAGTTTATTTCTTTAGCAATATGCCGATAATTACCCAATAGATTTTGAGATGTTGCTTATTGATCAGCATGATTGTTGTCAAATTGATACCAATTGATTTTTGTGGAAACACGCATCAGGATTGCCAAGATGATAAAGATACCGATCGTTCCGGCAATGAGAGAGTAATCTCTAAGTTGCATGAGTACATAGATGAATAAATAGAATGTACCTAAAATTGCCCCAAGTAAGAGCGCAGATTTAAGATCTTTTGTAATCGCTTTTATAAAACTTCCGATGAGGATTAAGGTGGCAACTGAAGCGATTAAATAGGCTGTATTAAATCCGATATGTTCTGATAATGCTAATAACAATGTATAAAAAAGTACCATGGCTGCTCCGATTAGTACATATTGGATAATATGGATTCTTTTTTTCTTGATAATCTCAGTGAATAAGAGTGAAGTGAATGTCAAGAGGATGATCAAAATACCATATTTAGCAACCCGCCTCGTTTTTTGATAGTTATTGATGTCTGGCAGGAAATTGATGGTGATCATATCCGAGTTGACTAACATGTCACTGGATACGTTTGAGTCTGATGCAGCACGGGCTGTAGGCTGCGGAGGCTCAGATTCATCTGTCAGGTTGCCCCTGTTTTTTTCGAAGAGATAGATTGGATAAATATCTCCTGACCATTGTTGGGGCAGCTTGCGGCTAAAGGAAGGGATCTCCCAAGATGCTGAAAAATTGGCATTGTCGACTGTTCGTTTACTTGGTAAGAATGCACCGGCAAAACTCGGATTAGCCCAATTTCCTTTTGCAGAAATATTCGTTTGATCACCGAGCGGGACAAAATTTAATGATTTTGAACCTTTTAGGTCTAATGTGATTTTGAAAATGTTTTCGCTTTGGGGATTGATAGAAATGGGACAGACTAGATTTTGATTGAATAGTTTGAGGTTGTTAAAATCGGGATCGAAAGTTGATTCTATACCATTCCATTTGAGAACAGGGCGTTTGCCCAGTCCCTTAAAATCTTGTATACCAAATACTAATCGACTTCCTTTCCAATCAATCTTCTCAATTGGAATTTCCAGCTTTGTTAGATCGATTTTATTAAAGCTACCTTCGATAGAGATATGACTATTATATACCACAGTATTATAGATCCCCCTGGAAAGATGCTGTGGGCTGATGTCTGTGTTGATATTCGAGCTTTGAGGCAGAATAAAAATCCACTTTGTTTGTCTGTATTCTAATGTTGCTGAGTTTTTACTTTTTTCAGCGGACTTCTGAATAATTTCGCTGTATGGGATTGCTACGACTGGACCGGAGATAACCTGCTCCTGGCCCCAATTAAGCGCAATACCTTCGGATACGTTTTGCTCGCGAGTTTTACGTTCTTCAATTAGATCACTGATTAATGTCAGTGGTATGAGCAATAGTAGTGAAAGAAATAAGATGACAAATAATTTTAGGACTGTTGAGTTGCTAATTTTGTCAAAGAGCGAATACTGTTCCGCTGCAAATGAGCTTTTGGGTGTATTTTGGTTTTCCATGATTTCATTTGTTTAAATCAACCTGAATATTTTTACTGTATAATGCAATTTGGAGTTCGGTAAGCTGGTAATGAAGTATCTCTTTGAATTCTATATGATGGAACTTCTGCAGGGATCGACCTTTCTGAAAGGTTTTCTTGTAATATTTAAAATGTTCTGGAAAAAGGATGCCACCAATCGCGATCATTCCCATTAAATACAGACTGACTTTTCCGTTGCCCAACAAAAGGTATTGCATGGCAATTTCATCTTGGATTTCGGTTCCTGTTCCTGTTATAATATGGAAGACATCATGATTTTCCAATTTTGGCATAACATCAAATCCCTTACTTGCGTAAAAGAGACCCAAACTATGGCCAATGCTCCCAACTGGGTAGGTTAAAAATTCCTCTTTGCTAATTCCCCATGCTTTTTTGTTCCATTTGAAAATATCCGCATATACTTTGGAAGACCAATTGTAGAGATGGAGCATGAGTTTTAATCGAATTCCTTTCATATTTTTGTGATTTTAAAAGTACTTTGAATTTCAAAGTATGTAGATAAAAAAATTATTTATATTGTTGTTTTATTAAATTTTCTAATGCAATAAGGTGATTTTCAAATGCTTTTAATCCTTTTGTCGTCCTTTTATATTTGGTGTTGGGTTTGCGGTTGACAAAACTTTTTTCCACGACAATATATTCTTCTTTCTCCAATGTTTTGAGGTTGGACGCTAGATTTCCATCGGTTACTTCCAATACTTCTTTGAACGAATTGAAATCATATTCTTCATTCACTGCAAGGACGCTCATAATTTGTAAGCGGACTCTATTTTCGAATATTTTGTCATATAAAGAAAGATCTAATTTCACGATTCGTACTTTTTGTAAACGATAAAACCATAGATGATATGTAACACACCAAATCCTAATCCCCATAACATCAGTCCGTGGTCTGGAAGACATACTGCCATTAAACCTAAGCATATTTCTAGTATGCCTAACCATTTCACCTCTGTGAAGGTATAAATGCTACCAGCAGCTAAAGCCGAACCATAGAAAATTAGCAGTATCCCAGCAATCAAATGATAATAACCTTGAGAAAGTAGGACTAATGCTAAAACTCCTCCAGTTATCAAAGGAATTGAAACTGCAAATAAAAGAGATTTGCTGGTAATGTTCCAAATCGACTGCTTATTTTTCTTTGCTTTCTTGCGAGCCATTAACCATCCGGTCAATAATGAGAGCGTTAGAATCAATATAGCAACTATTAAAAAGAGTGTAGGAATAGCCAGACCAGACGCGAACCGATTGATCGCAGTGTCGGGAATTGCTATCGTATAGTAGCCAAATAAAGTTCCTAATAACGCATAGCAGCCAATAAGAACACCTGATAAACCGCTTATCGAAACAAATTTGGAGGATTTCTCCATCAATAATCTGATCTCTCCAAGCTCTTTAAATAAATCTTTTTGTTCCATAAAAGTACTTTGATATTCAAAGTAAATGAATAATAATGAATTATGCAAGAGGTAGAAAGAATATTGAAAAAAAATAAAAAAAAGAGTAAAAAATACTTGCAAGATATAGGTTTGGTTTCTATCTTTGTGGCATCAAAAGAAATCCTAATGCGGAAGTGGCGTAATTGGTAGCCGCACCAGACTTAGGATCTGGCGCCGCAAGGCGTGGGGGTTCGAGTCCCTTCTTCCGCACTTGATGTCCTCCCGAACTTAAAACCTCGGGAGGATTTTTTTATGAATGCGATATAGCTAAAAAGAGTATGAATATTTCACACGAGAATGTAGATGCAATCAATGCGGTCGTCAACGTCGCATTAGCACCTGAAGATTATAATCCTCAAGTCGACAAAGAGATTAAAGCGCAAGCTAAAAAGGCAAAATTACCAGGTTTCCGTCCGGGTCAGGTTCCAGTGGGACATATCAGACGTACTTATGGTAAATCTATCTTATTTGATGAGATCAATAAATTGGTGAACGATAAAATCACGAATTATATTTCAGAAAATAAATTAGAAGTTTTAGGTCAGCCACTTCCTTTGGAAGATGACGCACAATATAGCTGGGATTATAAAGACAATTTCAATTTTAAATATGAGATTGGTTTAGCTCCTGCTTTTGAATTGCCTTTTACTGCTGAGACTGAGTTTGCTGTTTACGATATCAAAGCTGATCAAGAGACCTTGGCAGATCGTATCAAAAACTTGCGTCGTAGCTATGGAAAGATGACTAATCCAGAAGTATCAGAAGAAGGTGATGTATTGTATGCTACCTTGAAACAAGATAAAGAGGAAGGTCTTGAGAAAACAACTTCGATCCGTACGGATATCGTTGAAGATGCAAAAATCAAGAAATCTTTAGTAGGTCTTAAAAAAGACGATGCTGTTAAAATCGATGTTAAGAAAGCTTTCAAAACAGAAGATTTAGCACGTATCTTAGGTATCACTGAAGAAGAAGCTACAGCTTTGGATGTTACAAAATTCGAATTGACTGTTAAAAACATCAACCGTTTAGAGGAAGCTGACCTTAACCAAGAATTTTTCGATAAATTGTTTGCAGAAGGTGAAGTAACTGAAGAAGCTCAATTTACTGAAAAAGTAAAAGAAGAAGTGGAAAACTTGTTCAAGCAAAACTCGGATCAAAAATTACGTAACGATATGTATACTTTTGGTATGGATAAAGTTGACGTAAAATTCCCTGAGGAGTTCTTGAAAAGATGGTTGAAAGCTACGAAT
This sequence comes from Sphingobacterium sp. ML3W, assembly GCF_029542085.1. Classification (NCBI taxonomy): domain Bacteria; kingdom Pseudomonadati; phylum Bacteroidota; class Sphingobacteriia; order Sphingobacteriales; family Sphingobacteriaceae; genus Sphingobacterium; species Sphingobacterium sp. ML3W. The sequence continues at coordinate 6,047,168 of NZ_CP107036.1, forward strand.
CCTAGCATTTCTGAAGAGGAGCTTAACGAAGGCTTTGCTGATTTCTTGAACAACTTGAAATGGACAATCATCGAAAACCGTGTCGTTACTGAAAACGGTCTTGAAGTTAAATATGATGAGGTAATCAATTTAGCGAAAGAACGTATCTACGCACAAATCAAAATGTACAATATCAACGAAGAGCCTTCTGATGAGCAATTGAATCAGTTTGCAATTCAATTGTTACAAGACAGAGAGCAAGGTAACCGTTTGTTCGAAGAAGCTAAAGCTTTGAAAGTATTTGATCACTTAAAAGGTTTGGTTAAATTGAACAGTAGTGATATTGAATTTAAAGAATTCGAAAAATTAGCGTAAGCGGTTTTTAACATTATTATAAGAAGGCCTTCCAAATATCTTGGAAGGTTTTTTTTATGCCTTCTATGAAGCCACCTGTGCTATTGATCGTTTTTGCTTTATATAAGCTGTCTTTAATAGCATGTACCTTGTTTTGATCTTACCATTTGGTAATCATTGGTTCATTCAGCTTTTTTGATTGTGATAGGATAGCTGGACTAGCTTTTACTATTATTTTAGTAGCCTATCGTTAATTGGGTTGACTTTTCTTTGCGTCTGTTTGGGCTGGAATAAAGAAATTCTTCTTCTTTCCTAATGGAAATAACCTTTTCAGAAATTCAGAGAAGGTGTTAAACTCTTGCCGATATAATAATCCAAAGGCGCTGATATATTCCCCATCGTTTGGACTAAGAAGGAAATTTCTTGTGTTTAGACGGTTAGAGGCCCTGAGTACAAGACGGCCATCTTTACGCAAGTAGAATAGCGCTTCCGCATCGGTTGAAACACGATCTGAGAATACATTCAGGTCAGTTAAAGCCTGATTCCGACGATCCGAAATACCGCCTGTGAGAACCAACCTATCATTAAATAAACGAAGGGATGCAGAGGCGTCATTAAGTGATTTGATATTGATATCAAAGAAATTGATATTAAGTGATTGCGCGATTATATTGTTGATCTGATTGAAAGCAATTTCGGTGCCTGCTGATAGCAATGTATTATTAACTTCTTTCCCAAAATCGCTTTGTGTTCCGGGGGTGAAGCTACGTCTGACAATTAAACTGAGCGCTTGCTGGTTGACATTGTTGGCATCAGAGAAATACCCTTGCAGTTCGTCCTTAACACCTGGATTCTGCGGGAAATTGATGTCAAATGTAATATCGGGCTGGCTCAACTGACCTTTTAAAATCATGTCTGCTTGTGCTAATACACGCTCAGGGTTTTCCTCTCTTCCAGCGGCATTGTACAGTGGAGCTAAGCTTGTTCTTTGTTGGTAGATTGCGTTGATATTGATATTGGCTTCAGTCGGATTTCCAGCCCATCGTACAGTTCCACCTTCCTTTAAGTCAAATATTTTGTTGATATAATCCTGTGCAGTGAAATTAAACTTGCCACTGTTAACAATGAAATCACCGAACATTTCAAAATCTCCCAGTGAAGATATTCGCATATTCAGGTTACTATTTCCTTTGCCCGATAGTTCCCCCATACTTGAAAAAAGGTTGATTTCAGCATTTGGTGTGATCAGTAGATCCATATTCATCGTCAAACCATTAAAATCCCGTTTCTTTTGATTTTTCTTGATTTTGGTGGAATCTTTTTCTATAAAGTAGATGAAATCACTATCGGAAATTGTACTTGCGCTATTAAAGGGTATATTGATGACTGTGTTTTCTTCTGATTTAGCGCGTATATTGATATTCATTGCTGATGTCAATCCCTTGAACTGAAAGGTTCCAGAAGCATAAGCGGTACCGTAATAGGTATTATTATCTTTTATTGTTGTATTCAATACCATGAAATTTTTCGCTTCGGCTGTCACATCTATATCGGGGTCACTTAACTTGTTGAGATCGACAATACCATCGATTGTCGCTACATTGTTTTTTTGATCGTATATTTTGAGACCAGTAAGGAAAATTCTATTGTTGGTCACGTTGACTTCTTCGGAAAGACGATAGGGAGTTTTGAGGTAATTGATAACCATGGAAGCGTTGTCAAGCTTTCCTGATCCACTAATTTTGGGGTTTAGGATATCACCTTCAATGTCCAGATCTGCATTTACCTTACCTTTAATGTTAGAAACTAGACTTCGCAGAAACGGTTGAAAAACAAATACATCTGTATTCACTAAAGTTGCCCTAAGGTTGAGCTTGTTGCTTTCACTTAGGTGGTTGTAAGAACCTCTTAACTGAATTAATTTATCACCTTCTTCTATTTTACTGTCTAATTTTACCAATTGGTTTTCAGGATCATAATTGGCACTAAGCGCTAATGATCCTATAGGAATATTATTATAAAGGATAGGAGATGTCTTGATATTCGCAACGATAAAAGGAGACTTAAAAACAGAATTGACCTCGATCTGTCCATTTAAGTTTCCTAACAAATTGATTCCGTGTGGTTTTGTGATACCATTGAGCGAGCTGAGATTAAAATCTTGGAATCTTAAATTGATTTGATCTGAAAGGTCATTTGATAATATGCCATCAATATGCACTTTCTGCTCTGCATGACTCAATGTGAGTTTCTCAAAATACCATTTGCCCTTTGAAATTTTTAATTGTGCATCATTGTTGACAAGCCACTGTTCTTTGTTGATAAGTATATTGGACGGGTAAAAATTGATGAAAGCTGGCTTTGCGTGGGCAAAACGGATAACCCCATTGAGATCTAAGCTATTGCTGGCTTCCAGTTCTGACATTTTGATGTTGAACTGTAGGCTGTCGTTGACTAAGGTATTTGAAATATTTACATTCTTGATGTAAGTGCTATCCGTAAAATTGATCTGGTCTATGGAAGTCTGTAGTTCCATATTTTTAAGATTGGCATTTTGGTCAATAATCAAATGGGTGAGACGTATGCCATTGTATTTGAATTCAGGCGCATAAAAATTAAAATTTGCTGTCTGCTTTTCGCTGGCAAATTTTGCATTCAATGTTGCTCCACTATCCAGGGCGATGTCTTTTCTAAAGAACGTTGCGATAGGTCTGAATGATTTTATATTGATATTGAGGTCAAAGTCCTGACGGTTAAAGTCATTCTTTTCAAATCCAATTGCAGGGGCGTAACGCATCGCGAGGGCCTTAAAATAGGGGACAATCGTGTTTAGATCAATTCTTCCTTTGAGGTCAATATGGCCAATAGCGGACTGCAGTGTTAACGACCGAGCTTCTTGATCTCCTTCTGCGAGGAAATTGATATTTTTGATCACAAACTTTCCTTTGGAGGAAGTAAAACTTACACTATCAGATTTAAATTCCCCTGTGATATTATTGATGTTATCTCCAATTAAGCTCGTATGTAATTTAGTGTCTATAATATTGATTGAGTCACCTTGAAAGAAATTGAGCTTTTTTAAATTTGCCTGTTGTATGTCAGCATCCAAGTGGTAGTTGGGGCGAGAGGACCAGTCTACATCTGTTGTAAACTGTAACCGAAGATTTGGGTCATGTATTATTCCCGAACCAAGAAATAATTGTTTGTCTATATCCCCTTTAACCTGAATTTGCTGATAGGTATATTGTTTAAAACTGAAATTAGTTAGATTGCCTGCTATATTGAGCTTTAAATACTTGGGATCAGTACCTATTCCATCGAGCTGTAGATCGAATCCAGAACTGCCCAAATCTTTTAATTTGGTAGCTTTACCAAGATCAAATTTTTTAGACTGAAATCTACCGGCATATTTTATCTCTTTTCGCAAGTCTAGTGTTCCATCAGCTTCTACGTTACCAATATCAGTGTCGAAGGCACCAATGGTTTTAAACTTATTGTACTGTCCAAGTAAACTGCCTTTGAATGTGAATTTATTGAAGAGTGTGACAATCTCCGGAAGTTTGAAGTTTTTTAAATTGCCAAGTTCACTAATAATATTTTTGAGATCGCTATGTTCAGAGGAAATAAAAACATGGGGAACAATAAAGTTTGTCTTGTCTATATCAGGTAGACCTATAATTTTTAGATCACCCGCTAATTCGGTGTTTTTTCCGATGGTCAGATCTACTTGTGAAGCATTGATGGCTGCTACTGTACCTCTCAGATTTGATTTTTTGATCTTTACATCAAACCTGACCTGGTGCATTGGGGATGAAAAGAGGGCAATATCTTCGGAGTGTATGCGCGAATCGCGTGCACGTATCTCGACATTGACTTTATGGATAAAGTCTGAAAAATCTGAAAAATTATTGTAGCTTAATTTTATATAATTTTTGACTGTGGAACGATTGGTTGTGAGCATGAGATCTGTCAGTTCAATGCTTTTGTTACTTACTGAAGCATGGGCGAGGAGTCCCTTAATAACCAATCCTTTTTTCTCATTAAGATTGAAACCTTTGATGTCTGCTGAGATACGATTGGAGTCAATTTTAATATTACTAAAGTGTGCATTTAATTTTGATATGCCTAAATCGCCAAAATCAACAACTTTGTTATAGTGTTTTTGCCTGTGATTAACATAGTTGAATGAGTTGTTGTTGATAATAAGTTCTTTAATATCAAAGATTATTTTTTTTGAACTTTTCTTTTTCTCTTTCTTTGGCGGGTTGAAATATCGGATTAAAAATGAGATATTGCTGCTATCCTTAAATTGTTCGAAATTACTTTCCGTATTTTCAATCTTCAACTTATTAATGACAACCCTGTTCAATTCTATGAGTTGGGATAGATCTACAGTTGCCTCTATTTTTTCGGATTTTATGATTTTTTGACCTTCTGGGGTATAAATTTCGAAGCCCTCTATAACAACAGATTTAAAGGGTTTAAAATAAATACTTTTTAAACTGATTTTGGTGTCCAACTCCTTGGATAAATACTTGATGGCCTTTTGTGCGACAAAATTTTGTACAGGTTTCAGCTGTAGCGATAATGCCAATGCAAGCAGTATAATGAATATACTACCCAGGACTATTGACATTATTTTTATTATTTTTTTGATACTTTTGTATTCTAATTTATAACTCCAGCTATGGCTATTATTTTAGGGATTGAATCCTCTTGTGATGAAACCTCCGCTTCTATTTGTATTAACGGTGAAATTCATTCAAATGTTATTGCTACTCAGGCAATCCACGCAAAATATGGTGGAGTTGTTCCCGAGTTAGCCTCACGTGCTCATCAACAAAATATTATTCCTACGGTGGACGAAGCCATTCGTCAAGCAAAAATAAGCAAAAATCAAATAGATGCAGTGAGTTTTACGCGCGGACCTGGATTATTAGGTGCTCTTTTGGTCGGAACTTCTTTTGCAAAATCATTTGCACTTGCTCAGAATATTCCGTTAATCGATATAAATCATATGCAGGCGCATATTTTGGCCCATTTTATTGAAGAACCGAAGCCGAATTTTCCTTTTTTATGTCTAACTGTTTCAGGTGGGCATACACAAATTGTCCTGGTAAAAGATTACTTCGAAATGGAATTATTGGGTGAAACTCTGGACGATGCTGCAGGGGAAGCCTTTGATAAGACGGCTAAGATCCTCAATCTGCCTTACCCCGGTGGACCGCTTATTGATAAATATGCAAGTCAGGGTAATTCCAATACGTACAAATTACCAGAACCTCAAATTCCGGGACTTAATTTTAGCTTTTCAGGGTTAAAGACAGCAATACTCTACCTTGTTCAAGATCAGTTAAAGCAGAATCCTGATTTCTTGACAGAAAATATCGCAGATCTCTGTGCTAGTGTGCAATCCCGTATTGTCTCTATCTTATTAAATAAATTGAAGAAAGCCGCAAAGCAAACGGGTGTGAAAGATATCGCGATTGCGGGCGGTGTTTCTGCGAATTCTGGACTAAGAAAGGGATTGATTGAAATGGGGGAGCAATACCATTGGAATGTCTTTATTCCTAAATTCGAATATTGTACAGATAATGCAGCGATGATCGCCATTGCTGGATATCATAAATATTTAAAAGGGGACTTTGTTGGTCAGGATGTAGCTCCGATGGCGAGAATGCATTTATAAAATATTATTAAAGAACGTTTCCCTAATAATCTAACTAGGGAAACGATAATTTCCTTATAAAGGAGAACTGTAACCGTAGGCCTGTGCTGCTGAAGTAAACTTATCTTTTTTAGGCTGATAGAAGTTCAATTCATAACCTTCTGCTCCCCAAAAAATGCTAACAAAACTAATTCCTGCTTCCGAACGCAGTACAGTGAGAACCTGGAATGCCTCATTGTCAAATTGACCACCATCATCGACTCGCCAAGTACTAATATCATCATAGGTGGCCGGAAAATCCAAATTAATTAATTGGTCTTCTTTGATATACGAAAAAACCGCCAGTGCCGAATCTTGTTGGTTTTCAAAAACTGTGAGATTGAATTCAGCTTGATCTTTTAGGACAGCGACTGTAGTGCTTTTGTTTATTTTCCTTTTATATTTTTTTTCCAGTTTTTCCTTTACCTCCTGAGTTGTCTCGCGCTGAACTTTTGTAAAAGATTCTATTTTATATTGATTTAAGAATGCCTGATTGACTAACATTCCAAAATCTCCGGATTTAATTTCATTCTTTATTGTAAACAATGAGCCTTCGCTATTGGCAAAGTTTTGTGCTGTCTGCCTTCCGTTGCTTTCCTTATTGTCTGTTTTATTCTGTATAAATCCCAATGGGCTAACTTGATTTTCTATAATGACATAGTTGTATTTTTCGGGACTCTCCATGGCCTGATCCATTGGAAGGGCAATTAATGAATCTTTTTGCTGATTCAAAAAGCCAAAATAAGGTGAAATTAATTGCTCTTTATTTTCACTCTTAACCGGAGGTTTGGATTGATTTTGACTGTTGTCACAACCGTATAATGTAAGTAGAAGAATAGCTAAAAAAAGTGATTTCATAAGAGTGCGTAAAATTTTTATGAAATATAAGGCTTTCGCGCATCATAATGAAAAGATTTAAACTTTAATGTTATGATGAACTCAAAATTGAATATCTATCGCAAGGAATGGCTGGATGTTATCTTTGCAGGTCGCAACAAGATGTATGGTGCATATGAGTTGCGGAATTTGTCAAATAAAGCAACAAATGTGGGGCTAGCTATTGTTGTTTCCCTTGCTTTCCTTTTGATCGTGGGTTCTTATGGGTATAATAGATATTTTAAGAAAGCTGTACCTGTAGTGACCACTACGATTGCGGATATGATGCCTGAGGATCTAGACGCGATTCAGAAAGAAGCTGAGAAAAAAGATGAGGTGAAAGAAGAGCCTATTTTAATGCAGGAGAAAGCGCCACAGCAGATCGCACAGGATGTGTCGAAGTTTGATTTGGTGCGTATGCCAGAACCTAAGATTACCAAGGCAAATGAAGTAACTGAGGATGTTGCTACACAGGATGAACTGAATAAACCCAATACAATGACTGCACGTATCACGTTGAAAGCGAATGCCGCGGGAACGCATATCGCACGAGGTGAATTTGGCCCCTCTAAGAAGGATGGTAGTATTACAGGCAGTAAAGTAGGAGTAGTGTCAGGGGGAGGTACTGATAACAATGCAAGTACAGTGTTTGAGGCTGTTGAAGTAATGCCACGTCCAGAAGGTGGTATGCCGGCTTTCATGAAATGGGTGTCGGAAAATTATAATTTTCCACAATCAGCTTTGGATCAGGGTGTATCGGGGGTTATCGAAGTATCTTTTGTGGTGGAGCGAGATGGATCTTTGACAGATATTGCGGTAAAACGGGATATGAATTTTGGAACTGGAGAAGCCGCAATTAATTTATTAAAAAAGGCAAAAAAATGGAAAGCTGGTGTTCAGAATGGACGAACTGTGCGGGTGGCTTATACTTTACCTATCCGTTTAAGTGCGGTATCTCAATAAAGCCAATCTTAACTTTATTTAACAGATGCGAATTTAAACTTTTGATGGTCAATAATACTCTTATAGATAAATAGGTTGGAAAGTCAATCTATAAAAATTGAAAGATTGTTGATTTAAAAATAGAGAGATGAAAAAATTGATGTTAAGTTTGGCGTTATCCGGATTAATGTTGACAGGTTTCGCACAGGAGAAAAAGGATCTTAAATCAGATACCAAAGAAATGAACGCTCCATTGCACAAGCATTCAAAGGATAGAAAGCACGATGGCTTAAAAAATAAAAATCCTGAAGAATTAGCTAAGATCAAAACAGATCGTATGGACCAAAAGTTGAAGTTTACAGATCAACAACGTAAAGAGGTGTATGCATTTCATTTGAAACAAGCACAGGATCATAAAAAAATCGCGGCAGAGCGCAAATTATATCGCGAAAAAATGAGAAAACAACGGGCTACTGATCAAGAAAAAATGATGGGTTTATTGACTCCGGAGCAACAAAAGACATTGAAAGATTCTTACGCTGAGAACCATAAAATGCACAAAGAAAATTGGAGAAAACATCGACAAATGCGAAAAGGAGATTTTAAGAAAAACGAGAGTGAAAAAGCCGTTGATGCTGAAGCAAAAACAACATAAGGTTAATAAAAAGAGTAGTTTTCATATTAATAATTGGTGAGTGTTAGTTAAAAAGGGGATCATTGATCCCCTTTTTATTTTTTATTGTGTGCACATACCCGCTGTTCTGTTTCTGAGCAGTTGTTTTAGCGAATAAATCTTCGTGTAATTGAGTTTGTATCAAAAATCTTCGTAACCAAATAGCTTATACCGAAACTTAGAAGGGCAATAGACAGAATTTTTAGGGAAGCGGGCAGGTAATCAATATTCAGAAATGTATCTGTCATCGCCTGTACAATAACAAAATGGCATAAATAGATGCCAAATGTGGCGCCTGCTATATTTTTTATCCACTTTGATTCGCGGATATTTAATTTTTGCACGATAAGAAATATAGCGGCAGTCATCATTGCGACATTGATATTACAGAAATACCAGACGATCTCTAAATTAGCGTAATTTCCTGGATAATGTTTTTGGGTTAGTAGAAAGCCTGAAAAGGTGATGATAAATCCTACTGCAAAAAGTGGAACGGCAATTGAAATAGTTTTAGTTAGTGACCATTGAAAAGGGTATTTTACTAAATAGTATGCTAATATGATATAACCCAGGAAACCTGAGAAATAATAGAATGTGCCAAATTCATTCCAATTACAGACACCCCACAACCCCATCTGTCCGTAATTGCCCGTATAACCTAAAGTTGGAGCGGCCATTTTGATGTAAGGTGCTAGAAGTGTAATTCCCCAAAAGCCGAGAAAATATTGAATATCTTTTTTACTGGCTTGACTCAACCAGCTTCCGATAATTGGAATGATGAGATATAAACCGACCAGCATATACATGTACCATAGAGGCGTTGTATCATAATTGAAGTTGAAGCCTGCCGTGTAGATTTTTGTTAAGGTTGCTTGCACCGTAAAATTATTCATATCTATCAAAGCACTCGAACTACTCTTAATAAAGTTCAGATAGATAAAAAAAGTGAGCGGTAGGACGATTGACCAAAATAATAAAGGAACAAGTATTCGACCTATTCTCTTTTTGTAGAAAGTTGCCACATCGGTTTGTACGGGAAATAGTAATATACCTGAGATCATTGCAAATAATGGTACACAGGCACGAATAATGCTGCCCCAAAATACGCCTTGATGAAATGTGCTGCTATTGTCAAATGTTCCAACAAAGGCATCGCAGCTGTGCGATATTAAGACCATAAAGCAAGCCAAAATGCGGAGAAAGTCTATCCAAGGAAGATACGTTTTTATATTTTTAGAGGTCATTTGCAGCAGGTTTGGAGTGAGGCTAATAAAAAAAGTGGCATTAGTTTGATAAGCTAATGCCACTTTTTTGTTATTCTTTGTTTTTTTGCTGTTCCTTCCATTGTTTGGAAAAGGATTTTTCTGCTAGCTTGGGCAATTCCCTTTGATCTCCCCAAGTTTTCTTAAAAAACTTTCGGAGGAAGAAGTTCTTGAATTTTCCGCCAAAGAAATCAATTAATTTTCGACGTTGGATACCATATGTAAACCAGCTCCAGACTTTTTGTTCTGTTTTAGTTGATAAACCCTGCTCCACAGCGTCTTTTCTGTTGACAAGAAGCATGCGTTGAATGTCGATGCCTACGGGACAAACTTCGGTACATTTGCCACAAAGGGTAGATGCATAACTCAGATGTTTAAATTCCTTCATCCCATTTAAATGTGGAGAGATTAAAGATCCGATTGGTCCTTGATAGGTTGTTTCATACGTATGTCCGCCTATATTTTGATAAATAGGACATACATTTAAGCAGGCACCACAGCGGATACAATATAGGCCCTGACGTTGTTCTTTCTGTGCAAGGAGATTACTACGTCCATTGTCAAGTAGGATAACATACATTTCTTCGGGTCCATCAGACTCGTAAGACTGTTTGGGTCCTGTGAGTAAGGTGTTGTAAACTGTTAAGTTTTGACCTGTACCATGTGTGGATAAAAGTGGCCAAAATACTTCCAGATCTTGTAGTGTGGGAATAATCTTCTCAATGCCCACCACAGCAATATGTGTTTTTGGAAATGTGGAGGTCAGACGTGCATTTCCTTCATTTTCGGTAATCGCTATACTTCCTGTTTCAGCGACTAAGAAATTAGCCCCTGTAATACCGACTTCTGCTGCTAAGTATTTGTCTCTTAATAATTCGCGGGCTTTTAGTGTTAACTGTTCTGCAGATGCATCCAAGGGAGTGTCAAATTTTTCATGAAAAAGCTTAGCGATATCTTCCAAGCTTAAATGCATAGCAGGAGTGACAAAGTGGTAGGGTTTCTGGCCTAGCAGCTGAATAATATATTCTCCGAGATCAGTCTCGATGGCTTCTATGTTTTTGGACTCCAGAAAATGATTTAACTCAATTTCTTCTGTAGCCATAGATTTAGATTTTACAATCGACCGTGTTCTTTTTCGTTCGATGATCTTATAAATCTCCTCCCGCGCTTCATCGGCATCATTAGCCCAAATTACTTTCCCACCACGTGCGGTAAAATTTGCTTCAAATTGTAATAGATATCGATCGAGATTTTCCATTACTTTCCATTTGATCAAATTTGCTTTTATTTTGGAGTTTTCGAGATTTGCAAATTTGCTTTTCCCCTTTTCGAAAGCAATACTGTATTTGTCGATATTGTAATTTATAATATCGCGATGTTTGGTGTCAAATGCTTTCTGTGCACTTTCCTTTAAAAACGTATTTGCCGTACTCTCTGACATCTAATCTGCTGATTTTTCACAAAAAAAGTTGGTCGTTTCCTACCAACTTTTAAATATAGTGTTAATAAATTGTTTCTCGAAAATCGAGCTTGAAATTTATCCTTTTATATTAATATTTAAGCTTAATTCATCCAATTGTTCCTGGTGAATAGTTGATGGAGCATCAATCATGATATCTCTTCCCGAATTGTTTTTTGGAAAGGCAATCACATCACGGATGGAATCTAGACCAGCTAATAGCGATACGAGTCTGTCAAAACCAAACGCTAAACCACCATGTGGAGGAGCTCCATAGGTGAACGCTTCCATCAAGAAACCAAATTGTTTCTGTGCTTCTTCGGGACTAAATCCGAGGTGTTTAAACATGAGTGACTGGAGGTCTCTGTCATGAATACGGATAGATCCACCGCCCACTTCGACACCGTTTAATACAAAGTCATAAGCATTTGCTCTTACTTCACCAGGCTTTGTGTCCAGTAACGGAATATCTTCCGGTTTTGGAGAGGTGAAAGGATGGTGCATTGCATGGTAGCGAGCGTTGTCCTCATCCCATTCCAATAAAGGGAAATCAATAACCCATAACGGAGCAAAGGTGTTTTTGTCGCGAAGACCGAGCTGTGAGGCAACTTCTAGACGCAATTCGTTTAATTGTTTACGAACTTTATCCTTGCCACCCGCCATAATTAATAAGAGGTCCCCGGGTTTCGCGTGGAACTTAGCAGCAATGGCCGTTAGTTGTTCCGGAGTAAAAAATTTATCAACAGAAGATTTTACTGAGCCATCTTCATTCACACGGGCATAAACTAAACCTGTAGCGCCGATTTGAGGACGTTTAATAAAATCTGTTAAGGCATCCAGTTGTTTTCTGGTATAATCCGCGCAATTCTCGGCATTGATACCGACAACCAGCTCCGCAGCATCAAATACAGGGAATCCCTTTTCTTTGGCTACATCATTTAATTCAACAAACTGCATTCCGAAACGGATATCAGGTTTGTCGGATCCATAGAGACGCATGGCATCAGCATAAGTCATACGTGGCACCGCTCCAAGGTCTATGCCTTTGATCGTTTTGAAGATGTGTTTTGCCAATCCTTCAAAAATATTCAGCACATCTTCCTGTTCTACGAAGGACATTTCACAATCGATTTGTGTGAACTCTGGCTGACGGTCAGCACGCAAGTCCTCATCGCGGAAACATTTGACAATTTGAAAATAGCGATCAAATCCTGATACCATCAATAGTTGTTTGAATGTCTGTGGTGACTGAGGCAATGCATAAAATTCACCTGGATTCATGCGGGAAGGAACCACAAAATCTCGTGCTCCCTCCGGAGTAGATTTGATAAGATAAGGTGTTTCCACTTCTAGGAAATTCTGAGAGTCAAGATAACGACGTACTTCCTGCGAAGTTTTATGTCGTAAAATAAGATTCTCACGTACCGGATTACGACGTAAATCCAAATATCTGAATTTCATTCTGATATCATCGCCACCATCCGTTTCATCTTCTATTGTAAAAGGAGGTAATTTCGCTGCATTTAATATTTCAAGATTTGAAACCTTGATTTCGATATCTCCAGTAGAGATTTTAGCATTCTTATTGGAACGTTCAATAACCTCTCCGGTTACCTTTATGACATATTCTCTTCCCAGTTCACGGGCACTAGCACGTAAAGACGCGTCATCATCTGCATTGAACGTTAATTGTGTGATACCATATCGGTCTCTAACATCGATGAAAGTCATACCGCCCAAATCGCGGGATTTTTGAACCCATCCACTTAGGGTAACCGTTTTCCCTAAGTCAGCTAATGTTAATTCTCCACAAGTGTGTGTTCTGTGCATATCTTAATAAAAATAAAATTTATGCAAAATTATTGGTTTTACTCGACAATAACGAATTCTACTGTTCTTATTTGAATGCTGTTCTCCCACTTTCGACCACACTAGAGATTATCTGTTTTTCAGTTCTCCACTTTCTCCCATTTTTCCGGAAAAAGGGAGCAAAATTAAATTTCTAAAGAGGAAATTTTTACAATTCATTTCGGTTTTTTTGAAAAAAAACCGAAAAATATCTGACCGTGTTTTGAAGGTATATTTGATTGAAATACGTCTTTAACTGTTTGTAAATAAGGTTTTATGCTTTATGGTGAAAATGGATGTTATTTTTTCTTGTAGCTATTTTTCGATGTGGAAAACTTTTTTATGTTGTAAAGTGGGGGAAAGTGGGAGAAAGTGTATACTTTTACATTTAAATTAGAATAGGATAATTGACGATATGACTCAGTTGATCGGAGAATTCGAATGCAAGCTAGACGCCAAAGGAAGAATGGTGTTGCCAGCGGCGCTCAAGAGGCAGATGCCTCATGTTGAGCGCGATGGGCTTGTTGTGAATCGCGGTTTTGAGAAGCATTTGGTTTTTTATCCACGTGAGGAGTGGGATTTGATGACAGCTAAACTGGCTAAGTTAAATCAATTTGATCCGAAAGTGCGTGCTTTTGTGCGTGCTTTTACTCGTGGAGCTACAGAGCTGACTTTGGACGCGGCTGGTCGTGTTTTGTTGCCAAAAAGCTTGCTTGAATTTGCAGGAATAACAACAGAATTGGTTTTGGCTTGTCAGTTTAACAAGATAGAAGTTTGGTCTAAAGAGGGATATGATGATTTGATGGGTGACGGAGGTGTGGAAGATATATCGTCTTTAGCGGCAGAGATAATGGGGGATATTAATTTTGGAATATAGTAATATGGAGAATGTGTATCATGTTCCGGTAATGTTGCAAGAATGCATGGATGCTTTGGCGATCAAGCCGAATGGTGTGTATGTGGATGTAACTTTTGGTGGAGGTGGTCACTCTCGTGAAATACTGAAGAGGCTGGGGCCAGAGGGAAAGCTATTTGCTTTTGATCAGGATCCGGATGCTTTGGGAAATGTGATTGATGATCCTCGTTTTACATTGATTCATCAAAATTTCAGGTTTTTAAAGAATAGTCTTCGTCTGCATGGTGTACGTACAGTGGATGGCATTTTAGCTGATTTGGGCGTTTCATCGCATCAGTTTGATGCAGCAGATCGTGGCTTTTCAATCCGATTTGATGCTGATTTGGATATGCGTATGGATCAAGTGGGAGATTTGGATGCAAAAGCCGTGTTGGCAACTTATGCGGAAGAAGATCTTCATCGGATTTTTGGTATGTATGGCGAGATTATGAATGCAAAGTCCTTGGCGAAAACAATTGTAACAGCTCGTTTGGCACAGCCGATACATACGGTTGCTGAATTGAAAGAAGTTATTCAGCGAATGGTTCCAAAGGGAAAAGAACATAAATATCATGCGCAAGTTTTTCAGGCTTTGCGTATTGAGGTTAACCGTGAATTGGAGGCTTTGCAAGAGTTTTTGTTGCAAACTGTTGATGTATTGAAAAGTGAGGGGAGATTGGTGGTGATGTCTTATCATTCCTTAGAAGATCGTTTGGTGAAAAATTTTATGGCCAAAGGGAAATTTAAAGGGGATGTTGAGAAAGATTTTTTTGGAAATGAAATCAAGCCGTTCCATGTGTTGAGCCGTAAAGCGATTACAGCATCGCCGCAGGAATTGGCTGTAAATAATAGATCGCGCAGTGCGAAACTGCGTATTGCTGAAAGGTTGGATTTGTCTTAAAAATGGAGCGAAAAGATGAGCAGGAATACAATAAGACAGAAAGAATTGAGTGAAGAAGTTCAGGAAGAACTACAAGAAACTGTCGAGGAAAAGGCGGAAGAAACAGAAGCGTTTATTAAAACGCTTTTTACCGTTGGAGACCTTTCCTTAAACAAAATATTGGAGTATCTCCCTTTTGGGGCTTTCATCGCCTTTTTGATGCTGTTGTATATCTCTAACCGTCACTTCGCTGAGCGAACTATTCGAGGTATCGATAAAGTAAGCAAAGAAGTAAAAGAATTGGGCTGGGATCATAAGTCGCTATCTGCTGAACTTATGAAAATGTCCACGCAAACGGAGATCGCAAAGCGCGTGGACTCATTGGGTTTGAAAGAACGGGTGGAGCCGCCGATCAAGATTGAAGTTGTAGAGAAAAAAGAAGATAAATAGAGAGAGTTATGAGTATCAGAAACACGATTCTTGTTCGCGTCTATTTTGCCTTTGGACTTATTGTGCTTCTTGCATTTATGGTATTTGGGAAAATGCTGAAGTTGCAATATGTGGATGGGCAACATTGGAAGGCTTTGGCGGATAGTCTTTCTATTCAAGAGCGTGAGGTTGAAGCTGCACGGGGGAATATCTATTCCAACGACGGGAGCTTATTGGCGACTTCTGTTCCTGAGTATGAACTTCGTTTTGATGCTATGGCCATTCCCGAAGAAGAAAATGAATATTTCAATCTCAAAGTTGATTCTCTCGCGATTAAATTGGCTGATTTTTTTAAGGATAAATCATCCCGGCAATATTTGACATTACTAAAACAGGCGCGGAATAAAAAGCAGCGCTATCTACTGATCAAACGAAATGTGTCGCATCAGGATTTAAAGAAAGTGAAGCAATTTCCTTTATTTAAATCTGCTCGTGTTGAAAAGGAACGTTTTCCTAGTGGTTTGATTACCGATAGACAGAATAAGCGGATTTTGCCATTCGTTAATCTGGCGGCAAGAACTATTGGCTATAAAAACGTAAAAGAAAATATCCACGTCGGATTAGAGGGCGCATACGGTGAGTATATCGATGGGAAAAGTGGTAAGAGATTGATGCAACGTATTGCAGGAGGGGTTTGGATCCCTGTCAATAGAGATATTGAGGTTGCACCAGTTGATGGTTCGGACATCATATCTACAATTGATGTGAATATGCAGGATATGGCTCAAAGAGCGCTGGAGAAACAAATGATTGTGAGTAATGCTGATGAAGGATGTGTTGTGATGATGGAAGTGAAAACAGGTGAAGTGCGGGCTGTTGCAAACTTCATGCGGGATAAAGATGGTGTTTATCGTGAGAAGTTCAATCTTGCAATTGCGCAAAGTGCCGATCCGGGTTCAACTTTTAAACTTGCCTCTTATCTAGCATTGATCGATGATAAGAAAATCGATTCAAGTACGACCATTAATATCGGAAATGGTAACTGGCCGATTTACAAGCATACAATCCGCGATTCGCATGCGCCAAAAAAATCTATAGTCTCGGCTAAAAGAGCTTTTGAAGAGTCGTCGAATGTTGGGGTTACAAAATTTGTCTATCAAGCTTATAAAGATAACCCAGATCAGTTTACGTCGAAACTGCATTCTTTTGGATTCGGTAAGACGTTAGATCTACAGATTCCAGGAGAGGGAGTTCCATTGGTGAAAACATCGAAAAGTAAATCTTGGAGTGGATTGTCTCTGGTTCAGATGGCTTATGGTTATGAGATGAAGATTACACCATTACAGACCTTGACATTTTATAACGCTGTTGCAAATAACGGTAAATTGATTGCCCCATTATTTGTCAAAGAGATTAGGCATCTGGGTAATACGATTCAAACCTTTCAAGCAAAGGTAATCAATGAAAAGATCGCTTCGGATCATGCATTGGCAGAGGTAAGGGGAATGATGGAGGGTGTCATGACAGAGGGTACAGGAAGAAGTGTTGCTAGCCCATTGTATACATCGGGAGGTAAGACGGGAACAGCGCAGATGGCTGATGGCTCGAGAGGTTATGGAGCTAGGAGATACCAGTCATCTTTTGCAGGCTATTTCCCAGCTGAAGATCCGAAATATTCGATTATTGTGGTGATCCGAAATCCGAGAAATGGTTATTATGGTGGATCGGTGGCCGGACCTGTTTTTAAAGAGCTTGCGGATATGGTTTATGCTAATGATATGGAGATGCAGGGAAAAAAATCATTTAAGGCAGTTAACGTTGGCGGAAGAATGCCATTGACCTT
Source organism: Sphingobacterium sp. ML3W (assembly GCF_029542085.1). Classification (NCBI taxonomy): domain Bacteria; kingdom Pseudomonadati; phylum Bacteroidota; class Sphingobacteriia; order Sphingobacteriales; family Sphingobacteriaceae; genus Sphingobacterium; species Sphingobacterium sp. ML3W. Next base: position 6,064,315 of record NZ_CP107036.1, read on the forward strand.
GCAAGGGTCAAGAGAAGCGAGTAAGAAAGTATATGATAAGTTGGGAATTAATACAGTGAATTGGGATATGGTGGCGAGAGGTGAAGTAGATACATCGAATAGAGGTGTGCCATTTGTGGATTTGAAATATAAAGAAGGAATTGTTCCAAATGTAGTGGGAATGGGATTGATGGATGCTTTGTATGTGATGGAGAATGCGGGATTTAAAACGCATGTATTTGGAAAGGGAAGAGTGGGAGCACAATCTCTGACTGCAGGTCAAAAACTCCCATTTGGAACAGCGATAAATTTAGAACTTAAGTAATGATGGATTTAAAAAAAGTATTGCATGCTATCCCTGTTCAACAGGTGGTGGGAAACCTCGAAGAGGTCGATGTGCACTCTTTGTGCTTTGATTCCAGAAAGGTGGAGCTGGGAAGTTTGTTTATCGCTGTGCGTGGTGTTCAGACAGACGGACATTTATTTATCGATAAAGCAATCACTTCTGGAGCAAGAGCAGTTATTGTTGAAGAACTTCCTGTGGAAACATTAGACTCTGTGGCTTACATTTTAGTGGCAGACTCGGCATATGCCTTAGGAGTCGCTTCTGCCAATTTCTATGGTAATCCATCCGAGCAACTCAAGTTGGTTGGAGTGACAGGAACCAATGGAAAAACAACTGTAGCGACGTTGTTATTCCAGTTGTTTACAGAGCTGGGATATCATGTTGGTTTGCTGTCAACAGTACAGAATCAAATTGGTCCAAAGATAATTCCTGCAACGCACACTACTCCAGATCCAATCCAGTTGAACCAGCTGTTGAGGGATATGGTAGATGATGGCTGTGATTATGCTTTTATGGAAGTCAGTTCACATGCGGTGGTACAAGAGCGTATAGCAGGGCTGGTTTTTGCTGGTGCTATATTTACGAATATTACACACGACCATCTGGATTTTCATAAAACTTTTGATAACTATATTAAAGCAAAGAAGAAGTTCTTTGATGATCTAGATGTACATGCGTTTGCTTTAACAAATGCGGATGATCGAAATGGTCAGATCATGTTGCAAAATACAGTTGCCCATAAAAAAAGCTATGGCTTGCGTTCGGGCGCTGATTTTAAAGCTAAAGTTATCGAAAGCCATTTTGATGGGATGTTGATGAGTATTGATGGGCAGGAAGTATGGGTCAAATTGATAGGTGATTTTAATGCTTATAATCTTTTAGCGGTGTATACGGCAGCAATCCTATTGGAGCAAGAAACAGTAAAGGTATTGACGGCCTTAAGTACATTGAAAGGGGCAGAAGGGCGCTTTGAAACGATGAAATCCACTTCAGGTGTCTTTGGTATTGTGGATTATGCACATACACCTGATGCTGTTGAAAATGTCTTAAAAACCATTAGTTCTTTGAGACGTCCAGAGCAAAAGATCATTACTGTTTTAGGTTGTGGTGGTGACCGTGACAAAACCAAAAGACCTGAGATGGCAGAAGCCGCATTACGCTATAGCGATCGTTTCTTGATTACATCTGATAATCCACGCACAGAGGATCCATATCAGATTATTAAAGATATTGAAGCTGGTGTAGGAGCTGAACAAAAGGCGAAAACACTTTCTATTGCAGATCGTAAAGAAGCGATACGTACAGCGTATCAATTGGCAAACCCTGGAGATATTATCCTGGTCGCCGGAAAAGGACATGAAAAATATCAAGATGTGAATGGTGTAAAGCATCATTTTGATGATAAAGAAATTTTAGAGAATACATTTAACGAAAAATAGAATATGTTGTACCATCTATTTACGTGGCTTAGCGAATATATCCATATACCAGGAGGAGGTTTGTTTCAATACATCTCCTTTAGAACATCTATGGCTGTTATCGCTTCATTAATTATTACCACGGTTTTTGGGGGGAAATTGATCCAGTTCTTGCATAATAAACAAGTTGGGGAGACAATTCGTGATTTAGGGCTAGAAGGTGAAAAAAAGAAAGCTGGTACGCCGACAATGGGGGGGATAATTATCATCGCCGGGATTTTGATTCCTACGTTATTATTTGCCAAGTTGACAAATATCTATGTGATCATTATGATTGTAACGACACTTTGGATGGGGGCAATAGGTTTTCTGGATGATTATATTAAAGTTTTTAGACATAATAAAGAAGGGTTAGCTGGGAAATTTAAGGTGGTTGGCCAAGTCGGATTGGGGGCTATTATTGCCTGCACGATGTATTTTCACCCAGATATTGTGGTACGTAAAGGTGTGGATAAGCCAACTTCAACTAAACCGGTGGAAGTGGTTATTAACGAAGGGACAGGAGAAAAAACATATGCTGAAAATGTAAAATCTTCTAAAACAAATATACCGTTTTATAAGAATAATGAATTTGACTACGCCAAGGTGTTCAAGATGTTTGGCTTGCAAAGTGACTATTTGACTTTTGTAGTCTTTTTAATTGTTGTCATTTTTATCGTTACTGCAGTATCCAACGGTGCTAATATTACCGATGGTATCGATGGTCTGGCCACTAGTACGTCCGCAATAATTGGGGTTACCTTGGCAATTTTGGCTTATGTGTCTGGTAACGTGATTTTTTCAGACTATCTCAATATTATGTATATCCCCAACTCTGGTGAGCTTGTGATTTTTGCAGGAGCATTTGTGGGAGCTTGTGTCGGTTTTCTATGGTATAATACCTATCCTGCACAGGTTTTTATGGGTGATACAGGTAGCTTGGCAATTGGTGGTATCATTGCAGCATTTGCCATTTTGATCCGTAAAGAATTGTTGATTCCAATTTTATGCGGTGTGTTTTTGTTGGAAAATCTCTCCGTGATCCTACAGGTTTCCTATTTCAAATATACCAAAAAGAAATACGGTGAAGGAAGAAGGATATTTTTAATGTCCCCTTTGCATCACCACTTCCAAAAGAAGGGGTACCATGAAGCAAAAATTGTAACACGTTTTGTCATTGTGGGAATAATTTTAGCCATTCTGACAATTGTAACATTAAAAATTAGATAACGATGTCAAATATATCAACAGCATATTACCCTCAATCAGGAAGCTTGGTCGTTTTAGGCGCAGGTGAAAGCGGTGTGGGTACAGCAATCCTGGGAAAGGAAAAGGGCTATGATGTTTTTGTATCGGATAAAGGACTGATAGCAGATCATTATAAGGAGCAATTGAAAACGGAAGGCATTGCTTTCGAAGAGGGGAATCATGATGAATCTCGCATATTGAATGCTGCTCTTGTTGTCAAGAGCCCCGGAATTCCGGAGACAGTGCCCTTGGTGGTCGCCTTAAAGGAAAAAAATATTCCGGTAATTGCCGAAATAGAATTTGCAGCCCAATATACTGCTGCTAAATTAATTTGTATCACAGGATCAAATGGGAAGTCTACGACAACCATGTTGACATACGAAATGCTAAAGCATGGTGGTCTTAATGTTGGTTTGGCTGGTAATATTGGAAAAAGTTTTGCACTTCAGGTCGCGCGTGAAAATTTTGATTGTTACGTATTGGAAATTTCAAGCTTTATGTTGGATGATATGTACCATTTTAGAGCAGATATTGCTGTAATTCTAAATATCACGCCAGATCATTTGGATCGTTACGACCATAAAATGGAGAATTATGTGGATTCCAAATTCAGAATGATTCAAAATCAGACGGAGAAAGATTATTTTATATACTGTTTAGACGATCCTGAGACGATCAAAGGATTGGAGAGACATCATAGTAAGGGGACTTATTTACCTTTTACACAAGAACAGCTTGTTGAATTGGGAGCCTATTTAACTGCCAATAAAACAATGATTATTAATACACCAAATAACGATACATTCACTATGAGAACTGAGGAATTGTCATTGCAGGGGAAGCATAATATTTATAATAGTATGGCTTCTGGATTGATTGCAAAAGTGCAGGAATTGAGAAATCAAGCGATGAAAGAAAGTATGGGATCGTATGTGAATATTCCACATCGTCTTGAACACGTTGCCTGTATTGGTGGTGTAAACTACATCAATGATTCAAAGGCGACGAATGTTAATTCGGTATGGTACGCTTTGGAGAGCTTTTCCACACCGATCGTGTTGTTATTGGGGGGTGTAGATAAAGGAAATGACTATACGATGCTTGCTGATTTGGTGAAAGACAAAGTGCATGCTATAGTTTGTTTAGGAAAAGATACTGCGGCAATTCATAAGGCCTTTGAGCAGGATGTTGAAATTATTGTTAACAGTACATCCATGCAGGATGCTGTTATATTGTCTTCACATTTAGCAAAAAAGGGTGATACGGTGTTATTGTCGCCAGCCTGTGCGAGCTTTGATTGGTTTAAAAACTACGAAGATCGGGGTGATAAATTTAAAGCAGCTGTAATGGAATTATAAATAAATGGTACAACCATAAAGGGAGAAGGATATGCTACAGAACATAATGTCTAAATTAAAAGGTGATCGATGGATATGGATCATTGTGATGATCTTATCGGGATGGTCACTTTTGGCTGTATACAGTTCGGTCGGAACCCTGGCCTATAAAGAAGGAAGGGGGACAGAAATGTATCTGTTGAAACATTTTTCTATCATCGCAGTGGGATTTATTTTGATGTACCTTTCTCACAAATTGGATTATCGCTATTACGCTGGTATATCCAAGATCATGATGGGAATTACAATTCCTCTATTGTTGTTTACCTTGTTGTTTGGAAGTAAGGTCAATGAAGCTAGTCGTTGGTTGACTATTCCGGGTATAGGCTTGACCTTTCAAACTTCGGATTTAGCCAAGCTTTCATTGATTGTTTTTCTTGCACGGATGTTATCGCGTAAACAGGAAGAAATTAAGGATGTTAAAAAGTCCTTTTTGCCAATAATGGGTTCAGTTTGTGGGGTGTTTATTCTCATCGCCTTGGCGAATTTGTCTACAGCACTCATGTTATTTGGTGTTAGTGTGTTGCTGCTGCTAATTGGTCGGATATCGTTTAAACAGATCGCTATTGTTTGCTGTGGCGGAGGAGTGCTATTGATGTTAGTCATCTTTTTTGGTCCACGTAAAACAACATACATTAGTCGGGTGAAATCGTTCTTTAATACCGAAAAAGTTGATAAAACAGTTTCATTCCAGGATGATAAGAACTATCAGGCAAATAACGCAAAGATCGCAATTGCTACTGGTGGACTTTTTGGTAAAGGTCCGGGAAATAGCGTTCAGCGGAATGTATTGCCGCACCCATATTCCGATTTTATTTATGCAATTATTATTGAGGAGTATGGTACAGTTGGTGGGGTGATCCTGCTATTTCTATACTTGGCTTTTATGTATCGATGTATACGTATTGTCACGATGAGTCCCAAAGCATTTGGGACGTTCTTGGCTGCTGGTTTAGGTTTCAGTCTTACCATACAGGCGCTAGCAAACATGGCGGTAGCAGTAGGGCTTGGGCCAGTAACTGGGGTGCCATTACCATTAGTGAGTATGGGAGGAACTTCGATTTTGTTTACAAGTGTAGCCTTAGGAATTATCCTGAGCGTGAGTAGAAATATTGAGGAATTAAAAGGAAAAGAACAGTTGGATGAAAAACCGAAACCCAAAAAAGTGGTTATCGGCTCCATTCCAGCTTAAACAATATATTGAGCATGGCAATTCGAATAATAATAAGTGGGGGTGGTACCGGAGGACATATTTTTCCGGCGATTTCAATTGCTAATGCATTGAAGACGATGGATCCTGCAAATGAAATTTTATTTGTAGGTGCTAATGGTCGGATGGAAATGGATAAGGTACCCGCTGCAGGTTACACTATTGTTGGGCTTGATATTCAGGGAATCAATAGAAAACAGCTTTGGAAGAATATCTTATTACCGTTTAAATTAATGAAGAGTCTTCGTAAGGCAAAAAAGATAATCCGGGACTTTAAACCCGATGTTGCAGTAGGTGTTGGTGGTTTTGCTTCGGGCCCTTTATTGATGATGGCGAATAAATTGGGAATTCCTACAGTTGTTCAGGAGCAGAATTCTTACGCTGGCGTAACAAATAAAAAGGTTGGTGCTAAAGCAGCAAAGATTTGTGTGGCCTATGAGGGAATGGAACAATTTTTTCCAGCTGATAAGGTATTGTTGACAGGGAATCCGATACGAAGAGAGTCTGTTGCGATCGAGGGAAAAAAGGCTGAGGCTTTGGAGTTCTTTGGATTGGATCAACATAAGAAGACAATCTTGGTACTAGGAGGAAGTTTGGGTGCTAGAACATTGAATGAAAGCGTCGTTGCCTATTTGGATGCTCTGCGTAATGAAGAGGTACAGGTGATTTGGCAATGTGGTAGCTTTTATATCGATACCCTTCGGACGGACTTGGAAGGAAAACTTCCAGCGAATGTGAAGATGATGGCATTTCTTCAAAAAATGGATTATGCCTATGCCGCGGCTGATTTGATTATTAGCCGAGCAGGAGCAGGAACGATCTCAGAACTGTGTGTTGTTGGGAAACCCGTTATTCTGGTTCCTTCGCCAAATGTTGCGGAAGATCATCAGACTAAAAATGCAATGGCATTGGTCAATAAGCATGCAGCACTGTTGGTGAAAGATGTAGATGCCGCAAAGACTTTGATTCCAACAGCCTTGGATTTATTCGGGAATCCGGATCAAGTGGCGCAGTTGAGTGAAAATATAAAAATACTTGGTAAGCTGGATGCTGATATTCAGATTGCAGAGCAAGTGTATAAATTGGCAAATAAGAAATAGATAATGCGTATGAATCTAGATGCGATAAAACAAGTTTACTTGATCGGGATTGGCGGAATTGGCATGAGTGGCCTTGCACGCTATTTTAAGCATTTGGGCTGTGAGGTGAATGGATATGACCGTACGGAAACCGAATTGACCAAAACATTGGTCAAAGAGGGTATTTCGGTCACATATCAGGATGATGTGAATTCTATTGATTCTATTTTCCATCAGCCTATAACTGCTACATTGGTGATATTTACACCCGCGATTCCTAAGGATTCTAAGATTAAAGCGTTTTTTGAATCTCAGGGTCATGTATTGTATAAAAGATCACAAGTACTCGGTATCATTAGTGAAAGCAGGTTTACAATTGCGGTAGCTGGAACACATGGTAAAACGACTACCTCAACGATGGTAGCACATTTGTTAAAAGATTCGGGATACGATTGTTCTGCTTTTTTAGGCGGTATCAGCTCTAATTACGATACCAATGTGCTTTATGGAAACAATAATACCGTAGTTGTTGAAGCGGATGAATTTGATCGTTCATTTTTGACACTTCATCCGAATATCGCGATCGTAACTTCTTCGGATGCAGATCATTTGGATATCTATGGTGATAAGAGCCATTTGCTTGAATCTTTCCAGTTGTTTTTGGACAAGGTTGTTGATGGTGGCACACGTATAATAAGGAAAGGACTGGAATTCAAGGGTCAGATTAGTTATTCTGGTCAGGAAGTGGCGGATGCTTATGCGTCTAATGTTCACGTAAGAGAAGGCGAGTTCTTTTTCGACTATCAGGATGCCAATGGAAAAATTGAAGATATTCATTTGGGTATTCCTGGGATTCACAATGTTGAAAATGCTGTTGCAGCAATTACGGTAGCACGTCTGTTGGGAATTTCGACCAAGGCAATTAAGACTGCTTTGACAACATTTAAGGGTGTCAAAAGGCGATTTGAATATATTGTCCGCACACCGGAGGTGGTTTACATTGACGATTATGCACACCATCCTGAAGAGTTACGGGCATTTTTGACTTCAATGCGGAAATTGTATCCAACAAAGAAACTAAATGTTGTATTTCAACCACATTTGTTTACGCGTACCAGAGATTTTGTGGATGGGTTTGCTGAGGTGTTATCTACTGCGGATAATCTACTCTTAATGGAAATATATCCAGCACGGGAACTTCCGATAGAAGGCGTTAACTCAAGTTGGTTGTTGGATAAAATTACAGCGCAGCATAAACAGATTGTTACAGCCGAAGAGGTATTAGATTTTGCACGGAATGAAAAACCGGATTTAATCGTGACAGTAGGAGCAGGGGATATAGATAAATTGGTAAAACCATTACAAGCGATTTTAGAACATGCTTAAAAAATTACGTGACATACAATGGAATCGTGTACTCTACTTTACCTTATTTTTTATTGGGGTTATTGTAGTTGTTGTGATCATGAACATTGTGGGCAAACGTGATGAACAACAGCTTTGTAAGGACGTGAAAATAGTCATCGAAGGTACAGAGGCTTTTATTGATCAAGCAGATATTTCAAAATTGATTGAGCAAAACTATGGAAGTTTTGTAGGGAAGAAGGTCAATGGTATTCCTTTTCAGCGCGTGGAGAAGACACTGAAAAAATTGCCCTATGTATCGAATGCAAGCATTCATGCCGATATGAACGGTACAGTAAAGATTAATATAGATCAGCGCGAAGCGGTCATGCGGATTATCAATAAAAATGGACGTGAGTTCTATGTTGATCCCAAAGGTTTAAAGATACCGACTACATTAAAGTATATCCCGCACATCATGGTTGCAACTGGCAATATAGCTGAAGGATACAACGAGGCATTGGATACAATCTCAACTTCGTTGGTGAAAGATTTGGTGAAGGTGGCAGAGTTTATTGGAAAGGATGAATTGTGGAGTAACCAGGTTGTACAGATTTATGTGAATGCCGACCATGACATAGAACTTGTGCCCCGTGTCGGAACACAACAATTGATTGTTGGATCTGCCGATTCGTTGGAACAAAAGTTTGAATTATTAAAAACATTTTATACGCAGATCATGCCAAAAGTAGGTATCAATGCCTATGGTGTGGTGAATGTAAAATACGGAGGACAGATCATTTGTGAAAAGCGAGGAAATTGGAGCTTTTCAGATGATCAAACGAAAAAAATAGCAAATAATACATTATAGTAATACAGCAACAATACAGGAAATTATGAACTCAAAGGCAGCAGAAATTGAAAGAGAGAACCCAATTATCGTGGGACTCGATATTGGTACTACCAAAATTTGTGTTACGGTTGGGAGACGTAGCTCAGGGAACAAAATCGAATTATTAGGTGTGGGCAAAGCCGACTCTGCTGGTGTGAGCAGGGGAGTGGTTGCCAATATCCAAAAGACTGTGGGAAGTATTTTGGAGGCGGTAGAAATTGCCGAAGCACAATCTAATGTTGATATTAAGGTTGTCAATGTGGGGATCGCTGGTCAGCACATTAAGAGCATCCAACACCGTGGAATATTTACCAAAACAGATGGTGATGATGAAATCATTCGAAGAGATATCGAACGGTTGATTTCGGATATGTATAAACTGGTACTGCCTCCAGGAGAAGAAATTATACATGTTTTACCTCAAGAGTTTACGGTAGATAATGAACCGGGTATCCGCGAACCTATCGGCATGGCTGGACGTCGTATAGAAGCAAATTTCCATATTATTTCGGGAAGAGTTACCGATATCAAAAATATTAAAAAATGTATTGATAATTCCAACCTGGAAGTTGCTGAACTGATCCTTGAGCCTTTGGCATCTTCAGAAGCTGTATTGGATGAAGATGAAAAAAATGCTGGTGTTGTATTAGTTGATATTGGTGGTGGAACGACAGATGTTGCAATCTTCCATGAAGGAATTATTCGTCATACCGCTGTAATCCCATTGGGCGGTAATATTGTGACTGAAGATATTCGCCAAGGTTGTTCTGTATTGCGTTCGCAGGCGGAATTGCTGAAAACTCGATTTGGATCTGCTCTTGCAGATGAAAATAAAGAAAATGAGGTAATTTGTGTGCCGGGATTGAAAGGTCGTGAACCGAAAGAAATTTCGGTGAAAAACTTAGCTTATATTATTCAAGCTAGAATGGAAGAGATTATCGAGCACGTGTATTACGAGATCAAATCTTCTGGTTATGAAAATAAACTGATAGGTGGTATCGTTATCACAGGAGGTGGAGCTCAATTGAAGCATTTGGTACAACTCGTTGAGTACATTACCGGAATAGATTGTCGTGTCGGTTTTCCCAACGAGTATCTTTCGAAGAATGAGGTATTACCGAAACCACTATTTGAAGAATTGAAAAGCCCATTATACGCAACAAGTATTGGCTTGTTGATCAAAGGGATTCAATCGCATGAAGAAGAGGAGGATAGTCGTAGAGAAGTGCATGCTCCTGCTAAAAAAGTGCAGGCGACCACAACCACGAAAGAAGTTTCGGAACAACAGCAAAAAGAGCAAGGATTGTTGTCATGGTTCAAACGATTTATTAAGGATGGTAACGAAATTGATGACGCAAGTTTTTTAGATAAAAAGTAAGTTTTCCACAATGGTTGAAGTTTTCCACAATTTCACAAATGTGGAAAACTTTTGTTGAAATTATATTATTATTACATTACATATAGTGGGTTTGGTTCATTTTGATATCGTGTTCATTATAAGTTAAATAGGGATAAGTTATGTCAATACAGTTTGAAATGTTAAAAGAGCAATCTTCAATAATCAAGGTTATTGGGGTTGGTGGTGGTGGCGGCAATGCCGTAAACCACATGTATAAACAAGGAATTAGTGGGGTAGATTTTATCGTGTGTAATACTGATGCGCAGGCATTGGAGTTAAGCCCGATCCCAAATAAAGTTCAATTGGGAATAAGTCTAACCGAAGGTATGGGTGCTGGAGCAGATCCTGATGTAGGTGAAAATTCCGCTATCGAAAGTATTGAAGATATCAAACGCATGTTGGGCACCAATACCAAAATGTTGTTTATTACTGCTGGTATGGGTGGTGGTACAGGTACTGGAGCAAGCCCCGTTTTGGCTAAGGCCGCTAAGGAATTGGGGATTCTTACTGTTGCAATCATTACCACACCATTTACGTTCGAAGGTAAACGTCGTCGCTCACAAGCGGAAGAGGGACTTTCGGAATTACGTAAATATGTAGACTCTTATCTTGTTATCTCCAATGATCGCTTGCGCGAAATCTTTGGAAATCTAACGATGACAGCAGCTTTCGCAAAAGCTGATGATATATTGACGACGGCAGCAAAAGGTATCGCCGAAATTATCACTATCCCTGGTTATGTAAACGTCGATTTTAAAGATGTTCGTACGGTTATGAACGATAGTGGTGTAGCGATTATGGGTAATGCGATTGCCGAAGGCGAAGATCGTGCATTACGTGCAGTCGAAGGTGCTTTGGCTTCTCCATTGTTGAAAGACAATGAGATCGAAGGGGCTCGTTATATTTTATTGAATATTACTTCTGGAACAAAAGAGGTAACTATGGATGAAGTTGCAATCATCACAGATTATATTCAAGAAAAAGCAGGCTTGTCTGCCGATTTGATCTGGGGTAATTGTATTGACGAAAACTTTGAAGATGAATTGTCAGTAACAATTATCGCAACAGGTTTTCAGACTTCGGAAGAACGTGATAAAGAGCGCGAAAATACAAAAGTATCTATGCCCTTGACACCTGAACCGGTAAATTCTTTTGTTAAACCTGTTTCTCAGGTGGCTCCAAAGGAAGCGCCAGTTGCCAATAGTTTTGTCACTCCGGTTCAACGTGTGGATACACCAGCTCCTTCAACAAATACACCAACGCCGAATAATCTGCAGTCTGACTTATTTACTTCTCCTAAAAATGTTGTGCAACAACAGCAAGTAGTGATTGAAGAACCACAGGTAATACGTCATGATTTGGGGTTTGATGGCGCTTATGAAGAGGAAACTCCATTTGCTGAAAGTGATTTTCAATTGAAAACTTCACCTTCTGTTTTTCAGTTTCAAATGCCGACAGTATTTGATTCATATGCTGCTCCATCATCATCAGACTATGATGAAAGACCTACGTTTTCTTCTAGCACAACCAATGAGCAGATCGAAGTGCCTCAGGTCGAAGAAGAGCAGGTTTCGTTTGAGGATCAATTGGTACGTACAAAAGAGCGTATCCTGCGCTTGAAAGAACTAAGCATGAAATTGAAATCTTCGAATGGTCTTCATGAGTTGGAAAATGAGCCAGCTTACAAAAGAAAGCAAATGTCATTGGAGGATACACCACATTCTTCGCAGTCACAAGTCTCTCGCTTTACATTGTCATTTGAGGATGGAAATACCGAGATTCGACCAAATAATTCATTTTTACACGACAATGTAGATTAATCGAATTGACATAAAATACTAAAAAAGCCATCCAATCGGATGGCTTTTTTAGTATCTTTAAATACCGATATAATACAATTATACAAGCTATGACTAAAAAATTAAATAACCCTGTATGGGTGATGAGTTCTGCCTTTGATAAATTGTCACTACCAGAATTGATTCAAACAACAAAAAGAATTGGCGCCGGTGGAATTGACCTTTGTGTTTTTAGAAAAGATGGCACGCGTGAGGACCATACAGCTACACATTTGGACTATGAGGGATTTACACCAGTAAAAGCTAAAGAGACGCTAGAATTGTTTAATCAGGCCGATTTAAAGCTTTCGCTTGGAGCCTTTGAGAATATGATTGGAGGAGATCCCGAACAGCGTGTGAAAAACCAGAATCACCTATTAAAATTGATCCGGATTGCCCATTTGCTGGGTGGTGATGAGAATAATGTCAAAGTTGGTACTTTCGTCGGTTATAATCACGAATTGGGAAATCAGCTAGATGGATTTCAGAAAAACCTGGATGAATATAAACGCGTATTTGCACCAATTGTTAATTACGCTGAGAGTCTTGGGGTAACAATACTATATGAAAACTGTCCTATGGAGGGCTGGCGTTCTTCAAGGTATAGTTCTACCTACAACAACTTGCCTGCCGTCTTGGCAGCACGTAAATTGATGTATGCAATGGTGCCTAGTAAAGCACATGGTGAAATTTACGATCCTTCACATGATGTTTGGCAAAATACAAACCCAATTGACGTCATTCGTAATACTGATATCAGTAGATTGCAGCGTATACATGTGAAAACTACGCGAAATCTGCAAACAACTGCTCGTGTAGACTGGGGTGGAATGTATCCCATGCAACATGTCGATGCTGAACTAGCAAAAAAAGCAAATGTGAGTATTCCGGGGCATGACTGGGATAGACATCACTATGAAGCGATGCTTCCGGGATTTGGTGGATCAGATAGCATGGATTGGCGTGGTTTTGTTGATCTACTTCAGGAACGTGGATTCAAAGGGCCATTTGAAATTGAAAATGAGGCAAAAAATTCAAAAGATACGGGTGATTTCTCAGCAACAGTACAGGGATTTACGACTTGTCTTAATTTCTTAGCTCCTATGTTATGGGATTTGGAAGCTGAGGTTGGTTACGCTTATAAAAAATCTGAACCTTTAAAAGATATCAATGCAAAAGATATTCCGGTTATTACGATGGATGATCTAATCTAAAAAAAATACACTCCAACAACATTCTAATTGTTGGAGTGTATTCTGAAAAGTTCAATTAGCTCAGGAATATTGGAAACATTTAATTTCTCAAATATTCTGCTTTTATAGGTGCTTACAGTTGATGGGCTCAGCTCAAGTAGACCCGATACCTCAATGATTCCTAGACCTTTGATCAGTTGTTTTGCCACATCTACCTCTCTGTTTGACAAGCGTGCCAATGGATTTAATTTCGTGAGTTCGGATTTACTCTGAGTCAATTTTTGGACATATAAATCCTGTACATTGCTCGACATATACTTACCTCTTTCTTGGATAGCTAATATAGCGTGACTCAATTCTGCCATCGCGGTAGTTTTATTGAGATAGCCTACTGCTCCAGCTTCAATATAGCGTAAAGCATATAATGATTCATCATAAGATGAGAAAATTAGAATTTTTATAGTAGGTTGAATCTGTAGGATTTCTTCAACAACTCTAATATTATTTCCTCCTGGCATATTGATGTCCAGTAATAATAGATCGAAATCTTCCAGTTTTATCTTTTCTAGTACCTCGTCGAAATTTTCGGCTTGAAATATTTCCGCTTTTTTAAGGGTCTCCTTAATAATAACGGAAGCTCCGAGTCGTACAATACCGTGGTCGTCTGCAATAAGAATCTTCTTCATAGATACTTTATATTATTCTGGGCTTTAATTACCGTACGAAATTTAAAGTACTATCAATATACAATATATCTTGATATTTTGCCCTAGTTAACGAGCAAATATAGCAAATTAAGTTAATAAAAAACTTGAGCATATCGTTTTAGGTCATAATTTTAAAAATAGGATTTAAGATAGAAAAATATACGACAATAAAGACTCGCGATAAAAAAGTGGTTTATTTTAATTAGATTTATGTGACAATTACTAGTTTTGGTAAAATTTTAAAAGATTAAATGGTTTTAATATGGGATTTTTAAAAGAATTTAAAGAGTTCGCAATGCGCGGAAGCGTTGTTGATTTGGCTGTCGGTGTTGTTATCGGTGGGGCATTTGGTAAAATTGTTACCTCATTGGTTGACGATATTATCATGCCGCCCATAGGTTATTTAACAGGTGGCGTAGATTTTTCATCCAAGAAAATTATACTTAAAGTTGCGGACGAGGCCACAAAGCAAGCTGAAGTTTCTATTAACTATGGGAATTTTATCAATGTGATCATCCAGTTTATAATTGTTGCATTATGTATTTTTACTGTTATTAAAGCATTAAATTCGTTAAAACGCAAAGAGGAGGCTGCTCCTGCCGCTCCAGCTGCACCAACAAAAGAAGAAACATTGTTGACAGAGATCAGAGATATTCTGAAAACTAAATAATTTCAAATTTTATTTGATTTCGAATAAAACAGAGGAGTACCACTTCTCTGTTTTTTATTCTTGTGCAATTTGTAAATTGGTTTTTTAGGCTGTCAATGAATAAATTAGAGATGACTTTTTACTTAAAGTCTAAATGTTCTCAATATTGTTTGTTTTTGTCTAAAATAAACTTTACTTTTGCATTCCTCTTGGGGAGTTTTGTATTAATTGAAGTAAGAACAAATTAGCATAATAGCGTCATGAAAAGAACATTTCAGCCATCGCAAAGAAAAAGAAGAAACAAACACGGTTTTAGAGAGCGCATGAGCTCTGCAAACGGTAGAAGAGTATTAGCTTCACGTAGAGCTAAAGGTAGAAAACGTCTTACAGTGTCTGACGAATACCGTCACAAAGGTTAATCTTTGACAAGGATCGGTGGCCGCTTATAAGAGCTTTTTCTGATAAGATTAAGTCATCGTATGAGAAATACATTTACAAAAGAAGAACGGTTATGTGCGAAAAGGCGTATTGATACGCTTTTTAAAAGCGGTTCTTCTTTTGTTTTGTACCCTTTTAGAATTGTTTTTGTATTCGAAAAAAACAGTGAGACTGAAAATTCACCCCCCTGTCAGTCTATTATATCCGTTTCCAAACGTAGGTTCAAAAGAGCAGTAGATCGCAATACGATAAAGCGTATGATGCGTGAAGGCTATCGTCTCCAGAAATCGAATGATTTGATTCCTTTTTTGTTGAAACATAATGTAACTTTGTATTTAGCTATTCAGTACGTGGGCAAACAAATCTTAGCATATGATGTGTTCCATACCGCGATGAATAAAATGCTGAAAAAATTACAGGATGAATGTGCTGATGCTTATTTGGAAAAAGGGAATTAAACCTTTCTTTAGTTTTATTTTCTTAACTATTATTCGTTTCTATCAATTGTTTATTTCACCATTTTTGGGCGCCAATTGTCGGTATACACCTACTTGTTCTCAATATGGCAAGGAGGCTATTCTAAAATATGGGCCTTTTAAAGGTGGGTGGATGGCTTTGAAGCGAATTGGACGTTGTAATCCTTGGGGCGGCCATGGCCATGATCCTGTACCTTGATCTCAATATAAACGATGAATAATTTAATTTTACAAATTGATACCTCAACCACCGTTTGTTCGGTTGCCTTAAGTGAAAATGGACAGACATTGGCTGTGATAGATCTTGATGAACCTAATGCGCATGCTGCTAAACTGACTGTTTTGATTGAGCAAATTTTGTCTGAAACAGAGCATTCTATGAAAGAACTGGCCGCGATAGCGGTGAGCATGGGACCGGGATCTTATACAGGGCTGCGTATTGGGGTGTCCACAGCAAAAGGTCTTTGTTATGGTTTAGATATACCTATGATTGCGATCAATACGCTTGAAGCATTGTTTTTTGGATATCAAGAGCAATTTGGACTGCAAGAAAACGAAGCTTTTATACCAATGTTGGATGCACGTCGCATGGAAGTATATTCTGCAATTTATGACCATAAGCGTGACCTTGTAAAACCTACTTCGGCAGAAATAATTGACGCTGATTATTATGAAGAACTGTTGACTACATACAATCGTGTTAATCTATTTGGCTCAGGTGCTGATAAATTTGATATATTGTTTGATACTAACGAACGGGTGAATGTGCAGTTGGGGTTTAAAGATTCGGCTGCATTTTTATCACAATTGGCGTTTGATAAATTTCAAAATAAAGAATTCGAGGATGTAGCCTATTTTGAGCCTTTCTATCTGAAAGACTTTGTGGTAATGACAAAGAAAAAGGTTGGCTTATAGCCAACCTTTTCTTTTGAACCATAAGTAAATGGCCATCGAAATAGCAACCATGATTGCCATAGCAATGGGGTAACCATAATACCATTCCAGTTCTGGCATATTTTTAAAATTCATTCCATATACTCCAGCCACAAATGTAATCGGCATAAAAAAGACTGAGAAAATCGTCAAAATACGCATGATTTCGTTCGTGTGATTTGATGATATATTAAAGAATACATTCAATAATTGCGCAACATTCTCAGATAAGTTTTCATACAATGTCGAGGTGCGTATCTGAAGATCTTTTAAGTCTCGCGTGTATACGTCTTTTTTGGAGGACGAATGAAAATGTTCGATGACCTCCTTATACAAGAAAATAACCTTTCTGGCGACATCTATTTGCCGTTTGATGAAATATAGATTTTTCAGTACAGGCTGTTGCTTCATGCGTTTCAGAAAGATCAGTTCTTCGTAAGAATCAATGCGTGTGGATAATTGTTCCAATGTCTTGCTAAAAGTGAAAACCGCAGCTGTAGTAATAAATACAGCCAGTTTTCGGCTATTTTTTGTCTTTACGCTCGTAAATTCAATGTTTTTGAGCTTCTCTAAAAATTCAATACGACGTTTGTGTACAGTGATTACAAAATCACTTCCATAGAAGATTGTTAGGCGATCTGTTACTTCACCGATACTGTCCGAATTCTCTTTGAAATTATCAGACATGACCCGGAGAATAACAAACGTGTAGTTTTCAAATTCTTCAATTTTAGGGAGATGATCCGGTTCCTTGGAATCCTTAATGGAGGCATCATTTAGATTATATCTTTCCTTGATGAACGCAAAATCTTCTGAGGTAGGCTCGGAGATATCAATCCATTCGTAATTTGCGATTTCTTTTTCAACAATCGTTTTGATCATAAATCTAATTTATACAAAGACAAGATACTAAACAATTTTGTTTGTTGCCAATACTTGCAGAAAGGGGGGCTTTTTAATCAGTAGGCTCGGAAGCTTAATAAATCAAAAAAGCCATCAAATGTTATGATGGCTTTCCTGATATTTATCTTAGTCTTCTTATTTGTTGGAAGATTTGTATTCGTCATTTAACTGTTTGATTACTTCATTGGTGATTTCCAGAGAAGGATCAGCATATAATACAGTAGGATTAGATTTAGAATAAGTCAGTACAAGTTTATAACCGTTATCTGAAGCATGTTTTTTCAAAAACTCAGTGATTTTATTGTACACGTTGTTGAATTCTTCTGACTCATCTTTGGCGAGGGATGAAGAAGCCGTCTGATCTAATCTTGCCAACTCATCTTGTTTACGCGCTAATTTTTGTTCGGTAGCTTGTCTATCTGCAGCAGACATTGTAGCGGCATTTTTTTGATAGTCAGCAACCTCACGTTGAAACGCAGCACTTTTAGCTTGAAGATCAGCTTGCGCTTTTTTTACTTTGTTTTCAAGCTTTGATTTGATGTCTTTAAAATATTGATATTTTTCCGAAAGTGAATCAGAATTTAAATAAACGATTTTATCCTTGTTGCTGCCTTGACTCTCTTTGCTTACAGCGTTTGAATCATTTTTGGAGGGTTCATTTTGCGTTTTCGCACCTTGATTACATGATACGATTGTTCCAGCCAATAAAAGACCAAAGGAAACTTTCGATACAATTGAAAATATAGTGTTCATTTTTTTATTATTTGCGAATTAATACTGAAACAAACCTAACATAAAAAAATCGAAATTCTAATTTTTAACCATAAAAAAGTAAAATTATCGACCATTTGATTGTTTGGGATTATCCGTTTAATACTTCACCGCAGACTTGATAAATCGGTCAAAATTTCGTATTTTTGAATATTACATTTAACAGTTTTTCAATGAGCGAAGAAAAGAAAAATGCATCCACCTACTCGGCCGATAATATTCAGGTATTAGAGGGTTTAGAGGCGGTTCGTAAGCGTCCATCCATGTATATTGGTGATACCGGTGTAAAAGGATTACACCACTTGGTATACGAGGTTGTAGACAATTCAATCGACGAAGCTGTAGCAGGGTACTGTACAGATATCTTTGTTACTATCCATAAAGACAATTCAATTTCTGTTCGGGATAACGGTCGTGGTATCCCTACCGGAATCAACAAAAAAGAGAATAAATCAGCGTTGGAACTCGTTATGACGGTATTACATGCTGGTGGTAAGTTTGACAAAGATACATACAAAGTATCTGGGGGTCTACATGGTGTGGGGGTATCTTGTGTGAACGCATTGTCTACACTTTTGAAAGCTGAGGTACACCGCGATGGAAAAGTATACCAACAAGAGTATCAAATCGGTAAACCTTTATACGATGTAAAAGAAGTTGGTGTCTCTGATAAGACAGGTACAATTGTAACATTCCATCCGGATGCAACAATATTCACACAGACCACAGTATATAATTACGATACTTTGGCCAATCGACTTCGTGAGCTTGCATTCTTGAATAAAGGAGTAAGCCTGACTTTGGATGACGAGCGTGAAACTAACGAAGACGGTTCAGAAAAGAAAGAAACTTTCCATTCTGAAGGTGGTTTGAAAGAATTTGTCAAATTCTTGGACGGTACACGTCAAGCATTGATTCCTGAGCCAATCTATGTAGAGGGAATTAAACAAGGTATTCCTGTGGAGTTGGCTTTACAATATAACGATACTTATTCTGAGAATGTCCATTCTTATGTAAATAATATCAACACGATCGAGGGTGGTTCACACGTAGCGGGTTTCCGCAGAGGTTTGACACGTACCTTGAAAGCATATGCTGATAAATCAGGTTTGCTTAAAAACTTAAAAGTCGAAATTACTGGTGATGATTTCCGTGAGGGATTGACTGCTGTCATTTCGGTGAAGGTTGCTGAGCCTCAATTTGAAGGACAAACAAAAACCAAGTTAGGTAACTCCGAGGTAATGGGAGCTGTAGATGTGGCTGTTGGTGAGATTTTAGGTGTTTACCTTGAAGAAAACCCACGTGAAGCGAAATCTATTGTTCAAAAGGTTGTTATCGCAGCCCAAGCGCGTGCAGCAGCACGTAAAGCTCGTGACTTGGTACAACGCAAAACTGTAATGGGCGGTTCCGGGCTTCCAGGTAAATTGGCCGATTGTCAAGATAATGACCCTACCAAATGTGAGATTTATTTTGTCGAGGGGGATTCTGCGGGCGGTACAGCTAAGTCTGGCCGTGACCGGAAGCACCAAGCCATTATGCCATTACGAGGTAAGATCCTGAACGTTGAAAAAGCAATGGAACATAAGATCTATGAAAATGAAGAGATCAAAAATATGTTTACTGCTTTAGGTGTAAGCGTTGGTACCGCTGAAGATGCCAAAGCGTTGAATATTGATAAATTACGCTACCACCGTATCATTATCATGACCGATGCCGATGTGGATGGTTCCCACATTACGACTTTGATTCTGACATTCTATTTTAGATATATGAAAGAATTGATCGAAAGAGGATATGTGTACATTGCTACTCCTCCTTTGTACCTTGTGAAAAAGGGTAAAGAACATGAGTATGCATGGAATGAGGACCAACGTATTAATGCTATTCAACGCCTAAAAGGAACAGGTAAAGAAGATAGTGTACATGTACAGCGTTATAAAGGTCTAGGTGAGATGAATGCGGAGCAATTATGGGATACAACAATGAACCCTGAAACACGTACATTGCGTCAAGTAACTATTGAAAACGCAGCCGAATGTGACCGTATTTTCTCGATGTTAATGGGAGATGAAGTTGCACCTCGTCGTGAATTTATTGAGAAAAATGCACGCTACGCAAAAATTGATATCTAATAACAATTTTATAGCTAAAAAAGAAGGTCTGATGAAAAATTTCATCAGACCTTTTTTTATTCTATTTTATTTTCTAACTTAATACAGAGGAATCATTTTTCTGCCGGGGATAAGTGCTTCTTCAACCAACGGATAGCCAATATTTAATAGAACCTATTATGAAATATTGTAGCAAAATTTTGCTCTTTATAGGTTATTTTATTGGGATAACCTGTATGGCGCAAACAAATGAAAAAATCAACCTTGAAGAGCTATTTGAAAGTTTATCGGAGGAACTACCCGAAGACATCGATTTAAGTGAACTAAGTGAAAAATGGACCTACTATTTAAAAAATCAGATTGATCTGAATAAGACTGATGGGACAGAACTAATCGAATTACAATTTATAGATCCTTTATTGTTGCAGCGGTTGATTGAGCATCGTCAGGTTTCTGGCAACTTTATCAATGTCCTGGAGATCCAGTCCATTGAGGGATTTAATACACGGATTGTGAGCTTATTGTTGCCTTTCGTTAAAGTCGGAGAGGCTAGTCCATTTGCGGGAAGCAAATTCAATGATGTATCACACGAATTTATGTTGCGATACGGACGGACCTTAGAGAAAACAAAAGGATACCAAATTATAGATACCACAAGATCTCGGTATCTGGGAGACCCCAACCGATATGCCATCCGATATCGGGCAAATCTAAAAGATAAAATTCGCTTAGCGATAAATATGGAAAAGGATGCTGGCGAGCCATTTTTTAAGGATAAGCAAAAACTGGGATTTGATTTTTATGGAGTAAGTCTATTCGTTAAGTCTATTGGTCCAGTTCGCAACCTTGTCTTTGGAGATTATGCATTGCAATTTGGTCAGGGACTTAGCATGTGGAATGGTTTGAGCTTTGGTAAGGGGGGGCTCGTACAAAATACCGCCAGACAGGGAATCGGGGTGAAGCAATATACGTCATTAAATGAGGTTAATTTTATGCGTGGAATTACTGGAACCTTACAGCTGCAGCGATTTGAGATCACACCATATTTTTCATATCAGAACATCGACGCCAATGTAGCCGATGATATAGAATCTAGGGTAATTAAGACGATTGCGAAATCAGGATTACACCGAACAGCAACTGAGCAACGCTATAGAAATGCTGCACATCAAATGACCTATGGAATGAATGTTTTATGGCGATACAATCGTTTCAAAATAGGAGTTAATTTCAATCAATCTCAATTGGATGCGATTAAGCTCAAAGGGACGGGCAAAAGACAGCAGTATGATTTCGAAGGCGATGTGCTGCAAAATATAAGTCTGTATACCAATTATACGTTCCGAAATGCTCATCTATTTGGAGAATACGCCAGTAGCCTAGATGGTGGCTCGGCTATGCTATTGGGGTCAATCGTCAGCTTACACCCACGACTATCTACTGTTGTTCTTGCTCGGAATTATAGGAAAAATTACCATACTCTTTATGGGCAGGGTTTTGGTGAATCGAGTAACACCTCAAATGAAGAGGGAATTTATGCAGGACTAACCTATCAATTGGCAAGAAAGTTAGTTTGGTCCAGTTATATTGATTTATTTAGCTTCCCAGAAGCTAAATTTCAAGCTGATACCGGATCTGTAGGTGCGGACTTTTTTAGTCAGCTCAGTTATATATGGTACAAGAAAGGACAACTTGCTTTAAGGTATAGAAATCGATTAAAACAGACAAACTATATAGGAGAGGGGCAAACTGAATCAGGACTGATAAATAGCTCAAAGCAACAGGTACGTATAGAGTTTCAATATAAATTGAATCGTATCTGGACTATTCGTTCCCGAGCTGAGGCTAATCTGTTCCAGAAAGAATATGAGGATAATAGTCTTGGCTATCTATTTTATCAGGATGTTTTCTGGAAGCCTGATGTCGGAAAGATTCAATTAAATACACGGATAGCCTATTTTCAAGCCGATACTTATGACAATCGGATCTATGCTTATGAGAACGATGTCTTATATGCTTCAGGATTTGGAATGTATAATATGAAAGGTTGGCGAGCATATTTGAACTTAAGATATAGAATAAACCATAATCTCGATATATGGACAAAGTATGGTATTTACTATTACCCCGATAAAGACACAATAGGTGCAGGATTGGATGAGATCAGCGGTAACAGAAAGTCCGAGATCAAGGTACAATTGAGATGGCAATTATGATGCAACTGAGTTTTTATCAAAAGCTGGAACGAATTCCTATACTAAAGATTGCTTTGGTTTACACTATTGGTCTCTTTGTCGCTCCAATGCTGAAGCTCTCGTTGACATGGTTTCAATACCTGCAACATAGCTTGGTTTTGTTAACAGGAATAACGCTTTGTTGCTATATACTCAAAGGAAGATTGTCTAAACATAGCTATCTTATCGGATATTATATGCTAGTCCTGTTATTTAGCGTATGGCAATTTTGGCGTAACGACCCGCTTTATACTGAAAATCATTTTTCGCATTTTCATCTGGATAGCTATGTTTTAGATATTATCGAGGAACCTAAAGCTAAGTCCGGTGTCATTCGGTTTTCAGCTGAGGTAGTGGGTGGTTATAGCCAAGGAAGTTTTATAGCAACTACAGGCAAAATCATGGTCGCCTTAAAATCTATCGCGAAAAGCCGGTTTCAATACGCCGATCGGATTTGGTTAAAGGGTCAAATGGTGAGTGTGCCACCGCCATTGAATCCACTCGAGTTTGACTATAAAGAACACTTGGAAAGAGCTGATATCTATCATCAAATTTTCTTACGAACGGATAGCCATACCATAATCGAAAAAGGAGCTTCCCAATCCGCTGATATTACTGGTATAGCTCTAGAAATACGGGGATATTTTTTAAAAAAACTGCGGAATTATTTTGAGAAAGAGGAACACTTCTCTATTGTAGCTGCTTTGATATATGGTTTTCGTAATAATCTTGATGAAGATACCATAAGGACATTTACAAATACGGGAACGATACATGTATTGAGCGTTTCTGGAATGCATGTGGCAGTGCTTTTCGGTTTTTTATCACTCGTGTTTAGATATATTCCCTGGCCGTTAATGTTGAACTGGGTGCCTGTTGTAATAACATTTTCCATTATTTGGTTATATGCTTTTATTACGGGCTTAGATCCACCTATTGTTCGTGCTGCGATTATGATAAGCTTTGTTTTATCCGCACAGTATTTTAAACGAAATAGTTCGACTTTAAATGCGTTGGTGGCTGCCGCAACAGTTATTTTGCTCTTGTCTCCTAGAGCGATTACGAATGTGGGCTTTCAGCTCTCATTTTTGGCGGTTTTAGGCATGATATTATTTTTGCCAATTTTTGAAAAAATGATTGCTGCAAAAAATCCGGTACTGCGTTTTTTTAGGGATACTATTGGCATCTCTATTGCCGCACAAATTTTGACAACACCACTTACGCTCTATTATTTCGGACAATTTCCTACTTATTTTTTACTGGCTAATCTACTAGTTGACTTCCCTTCAACATTAGTAATGTATCTGGGTTTTGTGATGACGATCAATCCTATTGATTGGTTAAATGAGATCTTGGGAAATCTCTTGGAAAATTTAATCAGATTTATGCTTTATTGTCTGAATTCCATTGATCGTTTGGCCTTTTCAACTATCAATATCAATATCATTGATAACGTTCTTCTTTTCCTTTCGTATGCCGCTATTTTTTCGTTTTTATATGCCTATCAATGGAAAGACAAAAAATATCATTATTTGGGACTCCTTTGTGTTATAGGGATGCTCATCATAGACATCCACAATCAGGTTATAAATAAAAATACAGAGCGATTTCGGGTTTATAACACAAGAAATGAGCTGACCATAGCTTATTTTAGGAATAGACATGCTGTTATTTACAGCACTTTTGATTCGTTAAATAATAAAGCCCTGCAATATGCTTGTGGTCGGGAAATCCGGGTATTGGCCACCAAAGATAATGTTCAATTTATTCCATTAAATAGTAAAGCTACAAGGAATAATTATTTAATAGAGTTACCAATAGGAAAAGTAGTCGTTATGGAGCATTTTAAAGATACGCTACCACAAGCAGATCTATTGGTTATTAGGAAGAATGCTGTTCATAAACTATCTACTGTAGTGCGTATAATTTCACCCAAGCAGGTTATCCTTGATGGCTCCAATTCCCTTAAGAAATCGTTCCAAGCCCAGGTCATACTGGACAGTTTAAGGATAAAGAGTTATATCATAAAAGATAATTTTGCGTATGTTTGGGATAAGGAGAGCTTATGATTTTAGATAGCATATCAATCTTAAGACAATATTGGGGTTTTGAATCATTTCGACCATTGCAGGAAGAAATTATTCAGTCAGTTATTTCTGGTAAAGATACACTAGCTTTATTACCTACAGGAGGGGGGAAATCCATTTGTTTTCAGGTGCCCGCATTGATGATGGAGGGAATCTGCATCGTGGTAACACCGTTGATTGCGCTGATGAAAGATCAGGTAGAACACTTGAGGAAAAACGGTATCCAGGCAGTCGCTATTTATTCAGGAATGAAAAAGAGGGAAGTGGATATTACCTTGGATAATTGTGTCTATGGAAAAATAAAGTTTCTTTACTTATCTCCTGAGCGATTGTATAATGATCTTGTCAGGGAGCGGATCAGATTTATGAACGTCAATCTGTTCGCTATCGATGAGGCGCATTGTATTTCTCAATGGGGCTATGATTTTAGACCGCCATATCTGGAGTTATCGAAACTGAAGGAGCTTCATCCTAAAGTACCATTTTTAGCACTGACCGCAACCGCGACTGAACGGGTGATTGTCGATATACAGAAGAAACTCAATTTTCCGCAGGAGAATGTATTTGTCAAAAGTTTTCTTCGAGATAACTTAGCTTATATGGCTATTGAGGAAGAAGACAAAATGGGGCGGATGGTACGTATTATTCATAAACTGGGTGGATCAGGTATCGTGTATGTTCGAAATCGGAGAGAGACGCAGGAAATAGCACGTATTTTAATCAACAATGGGATATCATCAGACTACTATCATGCAGGACTGCCTGGACAAGAGCGTGATCAGAAGCAGAATGGCTGGATGACTAATGCTGTTCGTGTTATCGTTGCCACAAATGCTTTTGGTATGGGAATCGATAAACCTGATGTTCGTTTTGTAATTCACCTTGATCTGCCTGATTCGCTGGAAGCTTATTACCAGGAAGCTGGTAGGGCTGGACGTGATGGTAAAAAAGCTTATCCAGTTATCCTTTATCAAAAGAATGATGAAAAAAAACTCGTTGATACATTGGAGGCCAGTTTTCCGGATGTCCCTTTCATTCAACAGACTTATCATTATTTGTGTAATCATTTCCAGATTCCCTATGGAGCGGGCGAAGGTCTTACGATAGATTTTGATGTGGTTACGTTTGCCAAAAAATATCAATTGCCTTTGGTACCGGTCATGAATGCACTGAAATTTTTGGAACGCGATGGTTGGTTGACATTGTCAGAAGCGGTAACGATACCCTCACGTTTCAAATTTGAAATTGATAGCACAGAATTATATAAGGTTCAAGTGCAATATGTGAAATATGATAAATTGATTAAGGCAATTTTACGTACCTATGGTGGAGTTTTTGAGAATTATATACTAATTAATGAATATGAATTTGCAAACAAGCTTGGAGTTCAATACGGTCGGGTGGTGGAGCTTTTAAAATCACTGGAAGCATTGGAAATTGCAAGTTATCTCCCTTCTACGGATGCACCACAGTTGACATTTTTGCAAAATCGTGTGGACTACAAACACCTGTACATCGATCATATCTTTATTCGCGACCGCCATCAGGTCAAAGGGGAACAGGTCAATGGAATGATAGATTATATCGAAAAATCCCATTGCCGCAGCCAGTCCTTACTGCTTTATTTTGGCGAAAAGAATGCGGGTTTTTGTCAGGTATGTGATCTATGTTTAATGCGTATACACAAAGAAAGCCAGCGAACTAAAATTAAGGAAGAGATAAAAAACAGCTTGTTGTTGGCACCTAAAAGTCTTCATGATCTGATTGACAGTTTGACCCTCGGAACTGAAAAAAGAAGAATAGAGATTGTCCGTGACCTACTGGATGCCGAAGTAATTCGTTTGGAGGACAAGCTCTATTCCTGGAATACTTTATTTTGATTATTTTTCTATTGGGAGGTTAAGTTCTTCTCTGCCCCATTCAGACCAGGAACCATCGTATACACGTATGTTTGTATGCCCTGAAATATACGATGCAAAGGCAAGGATAGAAGCTGTTACCCCCGAACCACAGGAAAATATGTATTCATTTTCTGTTGTTTTAAATTGATCGAATTGCTGCCTAAGGTCGTCAACTTGTTTATAATAAATACCATCAAGCAATTCTTCGAAAGGTAGGTTTTTCGAATGGGGAATATGTCCGCCATTAAGGCCTTTACGGGGTTCCGCAACTAAGCCGGTAAATCTTCCTTTACTTCTAGCATCGAAAATACTTACTTCTGGCGCCTTATAATGTGCTAAGATATACTCTTTGTCAGCGTAAAGGTTTTTTTGAAAATGTGCCTTATGATTTCCCGTTTTGTGCTGCTGCTTATAATTGTCTGTTAGTTCAAATTTGTTTTTTTTCCAGGCAGGAACTCCTCCATTTAAAATATAGACCTGATCAAATCCCATTACCTTAAACATCCACCAAGCACGTGGACTGGAATAAACCCCCCATCTATCATATAAAACAATGATGCTATTCTGATCAATTCCCAATGCTTGCGCTTCTGTCTCAAACAGCTGTTCAGAGACCAAGGTATGGGGCAATTTAGCAGCATGGTCTGAAAATTTCCCCTCGATATCAAAAAATAGTGAATTTGGCAGTAATTCTAATTTTGAATCTTTTAAGGATTGACCGACCTTATCGATGGTACAGTCTAGTAGGATCACATTTTCATCTCTTGTCAATGTATCCTGAAGTTCGGATGGACTAATTAAGGCTGATTTGAATGACATAACAATTGTTCTTATGTATACAAAATTACAAAGCAGACCGTTAAAAACAAAGAGGCTGTTCTTTTGGAACAGCCTCTTTTTATGGATTGAAAATGCTAATTACTTAGCGTTTTTGTCATTTTCCATTTGCTCTTTCAATTGAGCTAACACGTCTAAGTCGCCTAAAGTAGATTTTTCAACAGAATCTTTTACTTTTTTAACAGCTGAAGATTCAGCTTTAGCGTCTTTTTTACGGTTGCTAGACTCTTCTTTGCGAGCTTCTTCTTTCTCTTCTTCCCAGATACGAGAGTGAGAAATTACCAAACGTTTGTTCTCTTTGTTGAACTCGATGATTTTGAATGAAGTTACTTCATCAACTTTCAATGAAGAACCGTCTTCTTTAACAGAGTGTTTAGAAGGACAGAAACCTTCAACACCGTATTGTAGAGCGACGATATCACCTTTGTCACCAACTTTGATCACAGTACCTTCGTGGATAGAACCTTCAGTGAAGATTGTCTCGAAAGTATCCCAAGGATTTTCTTCCAATTGTTTGTGACCTAAAGATAACTTACGGTTTTCTTCATCTAATTCTAATACAACTACGTCTAATGTTTCACCAACTTTAGTGAATTCGTTAGGGTGGTTGATTTTTTTAGACCAAGATAAATCAGAGATGTGGATCAAACCGTCGATACCTTCTTCTAGCTCAACAAACACACCGAAGTTAGTCATGTTTTTAACAACAGCTGTTTGTTTAGAACCTACTGGATAACGCTCAGTGATGTTTTTCCAAGGATCTGGAGTCAATTGTTTGATACCTAAACTCATTTTACGCTCATCACGATCTAAAGTTAAGATTTGAGCTTCGATCTCGTCACCAACTTTTAAGAACTCTTGTGGAGAACGTAAGTTTTGAGACCAAGACATTTCAGAAACGTGGATCAAACCTTCAACACCTGGGATGATTTCTAAGAAAGCACCGTAATCAGCAACTGTTACGATTTTACCTTTAACTTTAGAACCAACTTCTAATGCTGTATTTAAAGATTCCCAAGGGTGCTCAGATAATTGTTTCAAGCCTAAAGCGATACGTTTTTTCTCATCATCAAAGTCTAATACAACAACGTTGATTGTTTGATCTAAAGATAAAACTTCTTTTGGATGCTCGATACGACCCCAAGAGATATCTGTGATATGCAACAAACCGTCAACACCACCTAAGTCGATGAATACACCGAAGTCAGTGATATTTTTAACAGTTCCTTCTAATACTTGACCTTTTTCTAATTTAGCAACGATCTCAGATTTTTGGTTTTCTAAGTCGTTCTCAATTAATACTTTGTGTGATACGACAACGTTTTTGAATTCGTGGTTGATTTTAACAACTTTGAATTCCATTGTTTTACCTACGTATATATCGTAGTCACGGATAGGTTTGATATCAATTTGAGATCCAGGTAAGAAAGCTTCAACACCTTTGATGTCAACGATAAGACCACCTTTAGTACGGCTCTTAACGAAACCAGTAATGATTGCATCATTTTCCAATGCCTCATTGATAGCTTCCCAAGATTTTTGAGTTTTAGCACGTTTGCGAGAAAGTACTAATTGACCGTTAGCATCTTCTTGAGATTCAACGAATACGTCAACTTTGTCACCAATTTTTAACTCTGGTAAGTCACGGAATTCGGATAAAGAAACTAAACCGTCAGATTTGAAACCAACATTTAAGACAACGTCTTTATTGTTGATAGAAACGACAGTACCTTCAATAATTTCACCTTGGTTAACTTGGTTGAAAGTATCTGCGTATTGTGCTTCAAGTTTAGCGCGTTCAGCTTCGCTATAATTTCCGAAACCTTTATCATTTGCATCCCAGTCAAATTCACCTTCTGGTGTGATCCAAGTGTTTGATTTGATTTCGTCGATTAAGTTTGAATCAGCTTCTGATTCAATTTTTTCAGTGTCTTTCACTACTTTAGTGTCAGCACCTTGTAGCTCTGCGTTTTTCGCTGCTAATTCTTTTTCTGCTTCTTGTTTTTTTGCCATTAATTAATTTTCTCCTTTTTCCTACGTTGTAGGAGTTGCAAAGGTACAAAAAAACTTTTAATGCAAAATTTTATTTTTCTTATTTTATTGAAAGACTTTCAGTTATCCCTTAGTTATAGGTTTCTGTCGAACAACTGGGTCTGAAGGGGCTCAGGACATGATCTTTCATTGGGCAGAATAGGAGGGGGTTAGGCCTTACAGTATTCTTTTTGACTGTTCGTTGTGTCTTGTAGTGCTATTCGTTATCTTTTTTAAATGAGTTGAAGATCCGCGGCTTGGCAATCACAATAGTTTGCTTGGACAATGCTATTGCGGCATTTAACTCATAGCCCAATAATAATATCAGGGTATTGAGGTAGATCCAGAGCATAATGACGATTAACGTTCCGATCGAACCATATAATTTATTATATGCACCAAAATGATTAATATAGAATGTGAAAATCGAGAAAGTCAAAATCGCTAATATAGTGGCCATGGAGGCCCCAGGGCTAAACAGCTTCCACTTGTTCGATGTAGATGGGCCAAACTTATAGATACAGCTCACCGTAAAGAAATAAATCGCGAAAATAATAATCCATCGTGCGAGTTTTAACAAAGTCGCCCACATACTGGATTTAATACCTGTAGTTTCTTTTAGATAATCAATCGTAACACCAGCAATGGTAAATACAGTCATCCCGACGGTGAGAGCAAAAATAATCAGAAAGGCTAATGTTAGCGCAATGAGCCTTTTTCTTATCCAAGGTCTTTTCTCGGTCATTAAGGAAGCTTTATTGAAAGCATTCATTAATGAGGCCATGCCATTGGTCGCAAAATATGCTGCGAAAAGAAAACCGAAGGAAAGGAGACCACCATTCTGGTTTTTAATAATATCCTCGAGGGTGGTTTCAACTACAAGGAATGCATTTTTAGGAATGACAACCGCTAAAAAATCCAGTAATTGTTCCTGAAAGTTGTTGATTGGGATATACGGAATTAATGTAAATAGAAAGATGATGCCAGGAAATATGGCCAACAAAAAACTATATGATAATGAAGAGGCCTTACTGACGATTGAATCTCTGGCGAGCTCCTGGAAGAAAAACACCGCTACAGTATAAAGGGGAAGTGAACCAAATCCTGGTAACACAACCCGTTTGCTCCATTCGATTAATCTAAAATAAGGTTCAAAATTTAATAGCCATTGGTGGAATTTCCCCATATCAATTAAAATATTTACTCATCTTATCCTGAAAGATCTGTGGAGGCATACAAGGTTTGTTCTTTTCCATATTGACAAATACCAATGTTGTCTCACCTTGATTGAGTAACTCGCCACTTTCGTTAAAAAGCTCATATTCAAAAATAATACGGACCGCAGGTTTCTTACGAATAGTTACCCGGATCGTTATCAGATCATCATACTTACCCGGTTTGAGATATTTTGTTTTCAACTCCGTGACAGGGAGCATAACGCCCATTTCTTCCAGCTCTTTATAAGATATCCCTGTACTTCTCAGCATTTCAGTTCTCGCTATTTCGTAAAAAGCAGCGTAATTACCATAATAGACATAACCCATTTGGTCTGTTTCTGCGTAGCGGACACGAATCTGATGGTCAAATACAAACATTATTTCTTGATATTTCTGGCATCTAACGCTTGTTGGAATTTTCGCGCATTTACCAGGTGTTCTACTTCTGTTTTTGCAAAATTATGGTAACCTGAGAAATCATCCTTTGCACACATATAGATATAATCATGTTGCTTAAAATTCAGAACCGCATCAATAGCAGCGATACTCGGGATAGAAATAGGCCCCGGAGGCAAGCCTCTATAGATGTAGGTATTGTAAGGGTTGTCCATTCTTAAATGTTTATTTAAGACCCTTCTGATCGTAAAATCATTGTTAGCAAAGATTACTGTTGGATCGGCTTGTAAGAGCATGCCTTTTTTTAGACGATTTAAATATAAGCCAGCGATCATGGGCATTTCGTCTTGGTGCAAAGCCTCTCCTTTAACGATAGACGCCAATGTACTAACTTGTTGTGGAGTTAGGTTAAGTGCTTTTGCCTTAGCAATGCGATCTGTATTCCAGAATTTTTTCCACTCATCATCAAAACGAGCAATAACCTTTTCTGGACTCGTATTCCAGTAAATTTCGTACGTATTTGGAATGAAAATTGAAATCAGGTTCTCTTTGGTAAATCCAAACTTTTGCGCTGTAGTTTCATCATTCAATACTGCAATAAATTGTGCTGAATCAGCCTCAAAGCTTTTGCCCAATAATGCAGCCATATTTTCTTTTAGCCTTACATTGGCAAATCTAAATTTCACAGGTTCCTGATAACCGCCCATCAAATTGCCTATCAATCGTCGATTGTTCATTCCGGGAGTTAATAAATAACGACCTGGTTTTACACTTTGTTCGTATTTTTTATACTGAGCAGCACGCTCGAATGAAGCGATATCATCTAAAAGACTAGAGTCTTGAATCGATTTGAGGACATCTTCATACTTTGCACCCTCATGGATGTAAAGGTATTTTTTCTCTCCAGAAACGTTTGAGGCAAAGAAAGCCTTATAAAATGTCCATGCAAAATACCCCCCGACAAGGATGACGATTAATGCAATAATTTTTAACCAACTTGGTATTCCTTTTTTATTTTCCATCAGAATTACTTTTTTATATCTGTGATAAAACCTTCACGGACATAGAACACAGATGATTCATGGCTTATGAAGGTTTCATGATCGCTTTAGAAGCCTAGACTATTTGCTTTATTTTCCTTTTTTTGTCCCGCTGTAGGCGCTGTATTTGAAGACTTGGCGGGAGGGGTATTTGTTGTCGTTTTTGTCGTAGTAGTGGGCTTCGTTGCAACGGGCTTCGCGGCAGGTGGGTTCGACTGAGTCGGAGTTACCTGTGGTTTGGGTACAGTTGTAGACCCCGGTGTACCTGTTGTCGGTGAAGGCGCTGTCAACGAAAGTGTCACGTCTATTTTGGCGCCTAAGCTCGTTAA
Source organism: Sphingobacterium sp. ML3W (assembly GCF_029542085.1). Classification (NCBI taxonomy): domain Bacteria; kingdom Pseudomonadati; phylum Bacteroidota; class Sphingobacteriia; order Sphingobacteriales; family Sphingobacteriaceae; genus Sphingobacterium; species Sphingobacterium sp. ML3W. Next base: position 6,096,757 of record NZ_CP107036.1, read on the forward strand.
TCCCTTTTCTACCCCTGGAGATTGCACACTGATCACCGCTGTTGTTGTGTCGGTTACGTTGGGGTCGTAGGTTACTGTCCCCAAGCCAAGTCCGGCACCAGAAAGGGCAAATTTAGCTTCGTTCAAAGGCAGCCCGATCAGATTGGGAATTTCAACTTCATTCGCCCCAAGACCATTGCCGAGGACAAGATCTATCCGTGAACCTTTTGGAATCATTCGGCCATTTCGAATGGACTGACCCGCAAATTGGGCATCCAGAACAATATCTCTAGCAATATCAGCAACATAAGAAGTGTCACCTATTTTAAGATTATGATTTTTCAAGATAGCTGTTGCTTCAATCAAAGTCTTATCTTTAATATTTGGAAAGGAGACTTCTGGAGCCACTTGGGTGATAATGGTCAGATAAATTGTTCGACCAGATTTCACGTGAAATCCTTGCTCGGGATCCTGTTCGATCACCAAGCCCGGTTTGGCATCCATCTGATAAACAGAGTCAATTTGATATTCTAATCCAGCATCTTCCAGGGCTTGGATGGCTGCGTTGATATGGAGTCCCTTTATTTTCGGAACTGCGATAGATTCATCATGTTTAGTATATATTTTCAGCCCCACATATACCGCAAGAAATAGGCAGACTATCGCAATGAATGCGGCAATGAGATTTTTTCTGAACGTGGGTGTCTGAAGATATTGTACGACTTTGGACATTACTGTATTTGATAAAAATGAATTCTGCATAGAACCGCAATATTGAAGCCAATTTTGCAGAATGGTTAAATAAAATTATTCCTCACAAAATTATTCGTTTTTCCGTGTATAGCAAATTATATTTGCTATTCGAATCGCTAAAATTTATGAAAGCAAAAATAGCATTAATAACTGGAGGTTATACAGGGGAGGCCGAAGTTTCTTTTAAAAGTTCTGCCTTTGTCAATTCTCAACTCGATCATGACAAATACGATGTGTACCTGATTACCATATCAAAAGACGCATGGTTTTATACAGATAAAGATGGTCGGCAGTATCCGGTTCTGCGCGAAAGCTTTACCTTACCATTAAATGGAGAGACAATAAGTTTTGACTTAGCCTTTATTATGGTTCATGGTGTGCCTGGGGAGGATGGAAGGCTACAGAGCTACTTTGATTTGCTGGATATTCCTTATACTTCATGCGATGCATTGACGTCAGCTTTGACGATGAACAAGGGTTACACAAAGGCAATATTAAGTGATATTCCTGAATTGCATCTGGCCAAATCTGTTTTATTGTTTGAATCGCAACGAGCGGAAGCAATAAGCACTGTAGAAAGTAACCTTTCCCTTCCATATTTTGTGAAGCCTAACGCTGGCGGAAGTAGTATCGGAATGACAAAGGTGAAAGAATCAGCTCAACTGCAGGAAGCTATTGACAAAGCATTCGATGCCGAGAATACGGGGAAGCAAGTGATCGTTGAGGAATTTGTGACTGGACGTGAGTTTTCCGAAGGAATTTTCCGTAATGCGAAAGGCGAATTGGTGGTGTTGCCTGCAACAGAGGTTCGTACGACACGTGAATTTTTTGATTTTGAAGCGAAATATATCCCTGGCTTGACCGAAGAAATTACACCGGCAGACCTGACGACAGAGCAGCAAGAACGTGCTGCCCGTATTCTGAGGGAAATTTATGTTAGGTTAAATTGTAAAGGCATGGTGCGTGTGGACTTCTTCCTGGAAAACGGTACAGATAAGTTTTACTTTATCGAGATCAATACAATTCCTGGGCAGACAGCACAGAGTTTTATCCCGCAGCAGGTGCGCGCCTTTGGCATGAAAGAAGGTGAGTTCTATGGTGAATTGATCGAAAGCGCTTTATTATCCGCTAAATAAAATAGATCAATTCTCACACAAAGGGGGCTTCCAATTTTTTGAAAGCCCCCTTTGTTATTTTCTGAAATCAAACTTGGATAAATCGGGTTTGATTTTTTTTGTTCTCTTTAATTCCTCCTGATAGATAAGCTGTCCGATGTTTTTCAGAAATGGATAGGTGACCGTCTCGTATTCATAAATACCGTCATTGTAAATGCCGTTTTCATTAGACTGGACAACGACGGCAAGAAGAAACTCTACTCCATGTTCAAAATCTACAATATAGGCATTATCAATATTATATCCATAGGAGTCACCATACTTATTGAAAATACGGATATTAGGGTTTAGCTTTGCATTTTTTTCGCGTCCATAGAAAAGTAATTTGCTATATGTTGGCCAAAATTCTGTCGTATCATATTTTGGGAAATCCGATTCAAATGGATAACGTGACATATAATCATAGAGTAGTGTATAATCCTCTTTTTGTAAATTAAACCTGTCTTTGCTTTTGAATGCTTCTGGAAAAAGTAATTTCTTCAAGATCAGCTGTTGATCCGCTAGCGCATAAACGTTTAGTCCTTCAAAACTCCATGGTTCGTGGATGAGTTCATCTTTATCATTCATGTAACCCTTTCCTTGAAGCGTATTGGCTAACTTGATATCATAGTCTTTGGGGTCAAATTGTGCTTGTTGCTGATAGATAATATGGTCACCATTATAGAAGGTGAAAGGATTAGTATGCTTCGCCCAGATTCCTTTGTCACCTATAGCAAGGCGGTTGACAATTCGGCTGTATTTGGTGCCACATTTTTTGAGTTTTGCATTTAGCTCAGCACGGCCAATAAATTCGAACAGCCTGTTTTGGGCATCATTGTCACTGGTCAATAATATTTTTTTTACATACTGAGCAATTGACGGAAGACCATTAACCGCAGATTCATCCACGGATACTTTAGTTTGTTTTTCAAAAGCAGAGTCAATGCGTAGGGGTGTATCTTTTGTAAGGCCTTTAATATGTAGTTCATTGATTTTTTCCAGAGCCAAAATCGCAGTCGGCAGTTTTACGGTGCTTGCTGGATAGAAATACCAATTGGGATTCAGTCGATAACTATAAGACCTGAAGTGTGGGATATTGGATTTATCACGATCAATTTGGGTGTACAAAATCTGCACTTCATTCCTCATCGGATGATTTAATATTTGTTGGAATAGATCAGGGCGACTCTGAAGTAATTTTTCCAAGTATACGGTATCTATCTTTTGAGCATAAGTCTTGGACATCAGCATAATGAAAACAAGAGATAAATATTTTAACATTCCAATAGTTATTTTCTTGTATACACTTCAAAGGTGTAGTCGAATGCATGCTTATCATCTGCCTGATGTGATTCTGAAGAAATCAGTTCCCATTCTTCCGATGATAGTTCAGGAAAAAACGCATCTCCCTGAATCGTTGTGTGTACACGTGTCAAAAGGATCTTGTTTGCCAATAGTAAAGCCTGTTGATAGATGTTTGCTCCACCGATGATAAATACCTCACGTTCGTCACGGCAATATAAAAGAGCCTCTTGGATACTGTTGGCAACATCAATATCCTCTCCTTGAAAATTAGCATTACGCGTGATGACGATATTTCTTCGATCCGGCAATGCCTTGCCTATGGCCTCAAAGGTTTTTCTACCCATCAGGACAGAGTGCTCAATGGTACTTCTTTTAAAATATTTAAAATCATTTGGTAAATGCCAAGGCATCTGGTTATTGATGCCGATCGCATTGTTTTCCGAGGCAGCTACGATTAATGTGATCGTTGGGTTACTCATTTTTGTGTCGTGTAGATTAGTCGTGTTGTGTAAAGTGATGTTGTGTAAAAGAGGGCTTCTTAACGGTTTTCCTAAACTGCAACTGGCGCCTTGATATGAGCATGTGATTCATAATTCAGCAATTCGAAATCTTCGAATTTGAAATCAAAAATATCTTTCACCTCTGGGTTTATCTTCATTTGTGGCAATGGCTTTGGATCACGGCTCAACTGTAGTTCCGTTTGTTCAAAGTGATTGCTATAGATATGTGCATCGCCCAATGTATGGATAAATTCAGCAGCTTCCATATCACAGACTTGTGCCACCATCATCGTCAAAAGGGCATAAGAGGCAATATTGAAAGGCACACCTAAAAATATGTCGGCGCTACGTTGATAAAGCTGACAGGACAATTGAGGCTTCATAATTCCCTTCTCAGGCTGTGCTGGTGCTACATAAAATTGAAAGAAAGCATGACAAGGAGGTAAGGCCATGTTTTCGATTTCAGCAACATTCCATGCCGATACAATAATGCGACGGGAATCCGGTGAATTTTTCAGCTGGTTGATAACCTGTGTGATCTGATCGATATGACGACCATCGGGTGTCGGCCAAGAGCGCCATTGTGAACCATAGACTGGACCTAGGTTCCCTTGTTCGTCAGCCCATTCGTCCCAGATACTGACCCCATTCTCTTTTAAATACTGAATATTGGTTTCACCTTTCAAAAACCAGATCAATTCATGAAGAATCGATCGCAAGTGCAATTTCTTTGTTGTTACTAGCGGGAATCCTTCCTGAAGGTTGAAACGCATCTGATATCCAAAGACACTTTTGGTACCTGTCCCGGTACGATCCGTTTTTACAACACCATTCGTATATACGTGTCTGAGTAAATCTAAATATTGTTTCATCTGTAAGTTTTATTTATTAAATGCTTAATATCCGAGGTCTGTATCTGTATGTTCTACTGCTTACTATTATAGGTGTGTGATTTTAACTGGAGCCGCCGGATTTATGCTGTTCAGCTACAATTTCGCTTGCTAGAAGCATCTAGCTTAGATTAAAATTTACACGCCCTTCTATATCCAAATTGCATTAAAACCATAACCAGTGGATGCTGTATCTGTCTTTAGCTATAAAATTTAAATCTTCTAGCGCATCCAACCTTTCAAGATAGTCAAAACTAAGGAAAATCCTTATAACGAGAAAGTCAAAACTTAAAATGATAAGAGGGGTTACTGAAAAAAAATGTAATTTTGCAAAATATTATGGAGAATAAAAAAGTAGCTTTTTATACACTTGGATGTAAACTGAACTATTCGGAGACATCATCCATAGGACGTTTATTTAAGGATGCGGGCTATGATACCACAGCGTTCAATAGCCGTGCGGACGTCTATGTAATCAATACATGTTCTGTAACGGACAATGCTGACAAGAAGTGTAGAAAAGTGGTCAAAGAAGCTTTAAAGCACTCTCCGAATGCCTATATTACCATTGTTGGTTGTTATGCCCAACTAAAACCTAGGGAAATCGCCGAGATTCCTGGTGTAGATATGGTATTGGGAGCTGCTGAGAAATTTAATATCATTGAACATATCAATGACTTGACCAAACAAGAAAAAACGATTGTTTATAATGGCCCGATTGATGAAACCAATCAATTTGTGTCCGCTTATTCCATCGGCGACCGTACGCGTACCTTTTTAAAAGTACAGGATGGATGTGACTATTCATGTACTTTCTGTACAATCCCTTTGGCACGTGGTGGAAGCCGCTCAGGAAAGATTGAAGAGATTGTCAAGCAAGCGGAAGAAATCGCTGCTTCAGGTGTAAAAGAAATTGTACTGACAGGGGTTAATATTGGTGATTTTGGTATTCGGGACGGGAAACGGGAAGATCGCTTCCTGGATTTGGTAAAAGCACTGGATGAGGTTGATGGTATTGATAGAATACGTATATCTTCAATTGAACCTAACTTATTATCCAATGACATCATCGAATTTGTTGCACAATCTAAACGATTTGTTCCACATTTTCACATGCCATTACAGTCAGGAAGCAACAAGATTTTGGGGCTGATGCGCCGAAGATATAAACGGGAGTTGTATACAGAACGTGTGGAATTTATCAAGTCATTAATGCCGAACTGTTGTATAGGTGTTGACGTGATTGTTGGATTTCCTGGAGAAACACGTGAGGACTTTATAGATACCTATAATTTTCTGAACGATATGGATATTTCCTATTTGCACGTTTTTACTTATTCGGAACGTGAAAATACGATTGCAGCCCAAATGGAAGGAGCTGTACCGGGGGCACAACGTAGTGATAGAAGTAAGATGTTACATATTCTTTCAGAGAAGAAACGTCGCGCTTTTTATGAATCACAACTTGGAGCTCAGGGAGATGTCCTTTTCGAAGCAGATGAAAAAGATGGTTATATGCATGGTTTCTCCAAAAATTATGTTAAGGTGAGGACTTTGTATGATCCGTTATTGGTGAACGAGGTTGTACCTGTCAAATTTATGGAAGTAACAGATACTTGTGAAGTAGAAGTCGAGGAGGTTCCTGAAACATTAGCACATTAATTTTTTAAGACTATACATTAACAAAAAGGGCAATCTTCTAGAAGATTGCCCTTTTTGTTAAGGAAAAGTTCCATTCCAAGATCTTTCGATCATGGGTGATTTTCTATTCAATATGATGGTATAGCATATCAGAGATCATGTTTTGAAATGTACGTTTTTGATTAGTGCGTACTGCTTTTTGCTGCATTTAACAAGATCACTGTCCCTAAAATCAAAAGAACACCGATCCATTGTACAAACGAAACAGATTCATGTAATATAAAATAAGACATACAGGTAGCTACAGGTAATTCTGCAGAACTTAATATTCCACCTAAAGAGAAGCCTGTTTTTGGTAAACCATAAGCGAATAGCAATGGTGGAATGACGGTGCCAAATAAAGATAGGATCAGTCCAAAATGCATAAAATTAGCATCAAATTGACCATTAAATAAATAGTTCGGTGGAAATAACGTGAAAATCAAAATACAGGAACCAGTTACCATGATTGCACTTTTTTGTATTGGATGGTAATCATTGCCCACACGGCCATTCACGATCATAAAAACCGAATAAGCGGTAGCGGCCAAGAACCCAAAAAATAGACCAGTTAAGTTGAGATCCTCTAATCCTTTCTCAATGAGCCCTGTTGCCAATAATGTTGCAATCAATACGATACCAATACCAATCAAGTTGTTTTTTGATGGTTTTGTTTTGAAAAAGATAAATTCAATGACCACGCCGATCCATATATACTGCATCAGTAGGACAATAGCAAGAGATGCCGGCACCAGCTGTACACATTTATAGTATAAGACACTCACGAGCCCTGTTGATGTACCACTGATCAATATTTTGACCCAAGATGATTTTTTAGTTGAAGATTGAAAGGATTTTCCAGAAAATAGTTTGATCACGATAAAGATAAGCCAAAGCATAAGCATGCCAAATAATACCTGAATCCCTGTTACCTCTCCTAAAGTAAGCCCCTGACCATATGCTTTTTTTACAAACGTTGATAGTATCCCAAAACTACTCGCACCTAAAAAGACGGCTAATGCACCTTTTAATTTTTCCATTCTCAAATAAACTAGGCGGCAAAGTTACGATTTCTGGACAATTCTTTTTCCGATCCTACGTTCTTGGTAGGGAAAAAGAATAAATCCGCAGCTATTCAGGATAGTTGAACTAAAAGCTTCAATGAAGATCAATCAATCCTAATTACTCAGTGCATGGAAATAATCCTTTATGAGGAATAGCTTATAAATAAAATAAGAAGAATGAATAAATTGTTTGTTATGAAGGGGGTAAATAGGTTGTATATCAGGGGCAATTTATTTAAGTTTGTCTTACAGGAAAGTAAATCGAACATAATGATTGCTAAATCTTATTTTATCTTCTTTTTAAGCGCACTACTATTCTTGAGCAGTTGTTCAACGAAAAAAAAAGTACTTACCTCTGGTTCCCGTTCCTCTAGTGGTTCGGTGTTGACAGATGCAAGTTCAGCGCGAGGAAAAACATTTTCTGGATCTCGTCTTGATAATTATGCCTCATTACTGAATGTAAATACGAAGAAGCTAAACCCACAGCTCTATTCATTTATCGACGACTGGATGGGAATACCGCATCGAATGGGGGGACAGACCAAAAAGGGAGTGGATTGTTCGGGTTTTGTTAATCTGTTATATATCGAAGTCTACAAAGGTAATCTTCCGCGGACATCACGAGATATGGAAGGAGTTGTGAAAAGAAAGAAGCCTGAGAAATTGGAAGAAGGTGATTTGGTGTTTTTTTCTTTCGGTAAAAATGGAATTGACCATGTGGGTGTATACTTACACAACAATAAATTTGTTCATGTCTCAACACGCAAAGGGGTTATTATATCAGATCTGACGGATAGCTGGTACGCCAAAACTTTCGTTGATGCAGGTTCTCCAAAGATCTAACAAGGTGAAATCCATGTAGGTTTTATGTCATATCTTGATATAAACTTTTATACCCTATATAAATCCTTATTTTTGTCAAAATTTTATAGAAATGACAATAAAGAGTAAGAAGATTTTTTTAGGCCTTTGTATTATTGTGCCATTTTTAATGTATTGTGTTTATTATTATAGCAATATGATTAAAAACGCACCATTCCGTTTTGCTGATTTTGAATCAATTGAATTCAAATATGGCGAACCGAATCATATGGTCAATGAATATAATTCAAAAACGCGTATCTATAAATATTTGGACAAACAAGATTCTTTAATTACGGATACTGTAAAGTTCACAAAAGATGATCTATTATATTTGCATCGCAAAGCAATGGAATTAGGGTTTTGGAATTTGGATACAGATATGACAGGTCCAGAATGGAAAAAGGACTCCATAAATTCTAAAGTACCTCGTTTTTATCTGGAATATAATTACAAAGATAAATCGAAACGTGTGACTTTGGATGCAGACTTTGCGGGTAACCCGCGGATGCATGATGCCGCCAAATCGATGATAGACGAAGTAAATCGTATGTTGGCGACTGCCCAAGCAAGATAATAACAATATGTATATTTGTTGAGAGAAGGAGAGATCAAGCATTTGGTTTCTCCTTCTTTTTTTAGCTCTTTTTCCGTTTTAATGGGGAGCTTATTCGATTCCGCTTTGTCTTGATTGAGTTAACCCATTAACCTACCGCCACTAATTGAAAGATCAGATTGATGAACGAATTCGGAGGTACAACAAAAACGGTGTTTTTAGAGGAAATGGACTTGGAGATTCTTATAATAATTAAATGAGATCCTTTATCGATAAACCAAATTGTTCAAATAATTTCGTGCCATTATAATCCTAAAATTTGAATGCAATGATGTTGGAAAACCTTATATCAAGTGGAGGGCAAATTCATAATAAACAGTAAACTAACAGGGATTTGATACGGACCTTATTCGGACTTCATTCGGATAAACACGTATAAAGCCCGATTTAAATCCCTACTATATAATAACTAATTAAGTATTATTTGTTAAGTTGCTCATTCTTTGATAGGGGTTTATATTTACGAATCCTTTATATTCAATTGATATTGTCTTAATGCTAATAAAGTACTTTAGCGGCAAAAATAACGTTCGATATGAAAACATTTATGGCATTGGCGATTTCTTTAGCGCTGACCCAGACAGTACAAGCACAAGAATTTGCAAAGGGAAAAGTTTTTCTAGATGTAAACAGAAACGGAAAATTAGATAAGAATGAGAAAGGGATAGCATCGGTTTCGGTCAGCAACGGTCGCGAAGTTGTTGCTACAGATAAAGATGGTAACTATCAATTACCAGTTGGAAATGATAATATCATTTTTGTCGTCAAACCTTCAGGATATGCAGTACCCGTAGATGAAAATAACCATCCAAAATTCTATTATATACACAAAGTCAATGGTAGCCCAACATCAAAATATCCGGGTGTTACTGCAACGGGTAAAATCCCCACCAACGTGAACTTCGCTTTATATCAACAAGAAGAGCAAGCTAATTTTTCCGCCTTTGTCTTTGGTGACCCACAAGCATATACTGAGGAAGAATTGGGATTTTTTAAGGATGGCATCATTAATGAAATCGCAGACAAATCTGTCGCGAAATTCGGAATCAGCCTAGGAGATTTGGTGGGTGATGATTTGTGTCTTCAGCCAAAATACAAGTCGGTAATTTCTACGATGGGACTACCTTGGTATAATGTCATGGGGAATCACGATATGAATTATGATGCCAAAATCGACAGCCTTTCTGATGAGTCTTTTGAGCGTACTTTTGGCCCTAATAATTACTCTTTTAACTATGGGAATGCACACTTTATTGTATTGGACAATATTATCTATCCCAATCCACGTACCGGAAAAGGTTATTTAGGTGGTTTTCGGAAAGATCAATTGGATTTTGTTGAGAATGACCTAAAGCAAGTAGCTAAAGACAAATTGATTGTCCTTTCGTTCCATATCCCATTATATCATGAAAACTCTAATGTGTTTCGCAATGAAGACAGACAGCGTCTTTTTGATATTTTAGCTCCCTTTAAGCACACCCTCTCGCTGTCGGCACATACACATTTTCAACGTCAATATTTTTATGGACAGAAAGATGGCTGGAAACAGGAACATGCGCACCACGAATATAATGTCGGAACCACATCAGGGGATTGGTATTCGGGTGAGCTAAATGACAAAGGAATTCCGGTCTCTACCATGCGGGACGGTACGCCAAAGGGTTATGCCGTTTTGAAAATTGAAGGTAATCAATACAGTTTCGATTACAAAGTGGTAGGCAAGCCAGCAAGCTATCAGATCGATATTTATGGCGCTGCTGTAGTACCAGAAAAGTATACGAAAAGATACCCGATTTATGCAAACTTCTTCATTGGTAGGGAAGGTGATAAAGTGGCTTATAGAATTAACCAAGGAGATTGGAAAGAGATGGAATATGTTAATGAGAGTGATCCCGCTTTCTTAAAGTCGCTAGCGAAATACGATACCGCCGAAAAACTGATGACAACTCGCCGCCCATCCAATCCAGAAAAATCCAGCCATCTGTGGGTAACGAATTTGCCGAAACTTAAAACAGGAAAATATCAGATCGAAATTAGGGCAATAGATATGTTCAACAGAGAACATTTCGCGACGAAAAGTATTGAGGTAGAATAATTGAGTATTTACTATTTCAGGAAAAGGCAATCTTCGGATTGCCTTTTCTTTTGAAACACAGCAGTATTCCTATTGCGATAGGGGTAAGAAATTAATCGGAGAACAATGCTAACAGGTTTGATTCACAATCTTATGGGATTGGTTCAGTTGACGAGCCAACATTTATTTTAAGCTCATTGAAGTATAATTTATTGATAAAAGACGCGAATTAAATGATTTAAATAACTATTTGTCGAATTGTTTTAAGTTTAAAGTTAGCTTAAGATGGACTTAACATAGCAGTCCTATATTTGTGTAGAGTAATTTTTGATTCATAAAGAGTTAGGGTTAATGTGTAGATCTGTTGTGAAACACGTCTAAAAATTTAGTTTGTTTTTAAAGTGAAAAGGTAATCTCCCCGGATTACCTTTCACTGTTTTTATGGATTACACTTGTTATTGGCACTAATTCAATATACTGATTTTTTGTGCTCTTATAAATTGTCTAAAATCATCCGAAGCAGGATTTTCAAATATTTCGAGGTCAAAATATTTTGTGGCGGCAAACAGATGGTCAAAAACATCGGATACAATGCCTTCATAATATTCCCAGCGTATATCATTGACAAAAAAGTAAAGTTCGATTGGTACCCCATGTTCGGTCGACGCCAACTGCCGTACCATTAAGGGCATGGTTTTATGGATATGGGGATTCTGACGGAGGTAAGTAAGTGCATAGGCACGAAACATACCCAGATTGGTCATTTTCCTACCGTTAATTGGATTGGAAGGATCAATCTGATGAATGCTGTTAAATTCATCTATTGTTCTTGCACGGTCTTCGATATAGGGGCGGAGAATCTGTATATTCTTTAGTCCTTCGATCTCTTCATTATCTAAAAACCGGATCGTGGAAATTTTAATATTTATAGCTCTTTTTAGGCGCCTTCCTCCAGATTGCTGCATGCCCCTATAATTCTTAAAGGAATCCGATAATAAGGTATGTGTTGGGATTGTTGTGATGGTCTTGTCGAAGTTTTGCACTTTAACATTATTGAGATTGATTTCCTTTACGGTTCCGTCGGCTCCGTATTTAGGCATTTCTATCCAGTCGCCTACACGTATTGAATCATTGGCTGAGACCTGTATACTGGCGACAAAACCTAGGATGGTATCTTTGAAGACCAGCATCAGGATCGCTGAGGCAGCACCTAGTGATAAAAGAAATGACCATGGAGAACTGCCTGTTAAGATCGAAAAACAGATGGTACCACCAATAAAGAGCATGATGATCTGGCAGACTTGTAAATAGCTTTCTAATGGTTTGTCCGCAAAGGATTTTTTTGTTCTTAATATATCCCGAATACTTTTTAATAAGGAATGTACGATAAGCAAACTGACAACCGTAGTGGCAATCGCCAACAATTTGTTGATGTTTTCTTTCCAGTTTGGGAAACCCATGAAAATAACGGGTATGATATATTGTGCGACCAATATGGGGACAAAATGGGCAACCAGTTTTAACGTTTTATTCCGAATCAATAAGTCATCAAATCTGTTGGTGCTTTTTCGGATCGCTTTGATCGTTAATAATAAGAGTGTTTTTTTGCTGAAATAATCAACAATGATCAAAAATAAGACAACCAACAACAATAAAATAATTGAGTTGATAAAATGGTTGGTTTGGTTATCCAAACCAAGATTTTTAATCCATTGAAAAGTCCAGTTATAAATTTGGGATTGAGAATCCTTCAACAATTCTGTTGCTGTGTTTTGCATCCTGCAAATATACAAAAAGCCGCATTTGCGGCTTTTTGTTATTTTTAATTTTGCGATTCACGCTCATGTTTATGTCTAAAGAATACTGCGAAGAGAACTGCTATAATCAGCGTGTAGATGGCAAAGGCAAGCCAGATATCATGCCAATCCTTGAGCATGAGACTATTGTTCAGCGTCCCGTCAGGTAATAAAGAGATACTTTTTTCCTTCAGAAAATTAAGGAAATGCGTATCATTGATATTGGTATCCAGATATTGGGCAAGATCTTGTCCATTTTGAAAGCTTTTGGTGAAATAATGGTCGATAATCCACCCTGAAGCGAAACTGCCAAATACAGCACCAAACCCATTTGTCATCATCATAAATAAACCTTGGGCAGAACTACGAATTCTAGAAGTCGTAGATGTTTCTACAAATAAAGAACCCGAAATATTGAAGAAGTCAAATGCCATTCCATAGACGATACAAGAAAGTACAATCATCCATAAGCCACCTGCCGGATCCCCGAACGAGAATAGTCCAAAACGTAATACCCAAGCAAACATAGATATCAACATGACTTTCTTAATACCAAATCTTTTTAGGAAAAATGGGATTGCCAGAATAAAAAGTGTCTCTGATATCTGCGAAATCGACATGATGATCGTTGAGTATTTCACAACAAAAGATTCCGCAAACTTCGGGTAGAATTTAAATTCGTCCAGAAATACATCTCCATAGGCATTAGTTAATTGCAATGCAGCGCCTAAGAACATGGAAAATATAAAGAAGAGAGCCATCTTATAGTTTCCAAATAATTTAAAAGCTTCTAATCCTAATAGTTGTGTCCAAGACGCATTTTCCTGTTGTAATTTTTTGGGAGGACATTTTGGTAATGTAAAGGCATATAAGCTCAAGGCTAGGGCCGCTGTTCCGGCAATATAAAATTGATATGCTGTAGCTTTATTGCCTGTTAGATTTGTAATCCACATCGCTACAATAAATCCGATGGTACCGAAAACTCGGATAGGGGGAAATGCTTTGACCAGATCGTAGTTGTTTTCATTCAACGCCGTGTAAGCAATAGAGTTGGACAGTGCCAATGTAGGCATGTAGAAACACATCGCCGCGAGCATCGCATAAAAAAAGGTGTTGGGATCATTTACCTGCGGTAGATAAAAAAGAACAGCAGCATAACATAAATGAAGAATAAAATATAGTCTTTCAGCATTTATCCAGCGGTCTGCAATGATCCCCATTAGTGTTGGCATAAATAGCGAAGCTATTCCCATTGTCGCGAAGATAGCGCCGAACTGTGTGCCATCCCATTGCTTTGTGCCAAACCAATAGTTCGCTATTGTAATCAACCATGCTCCCCAGACAAAAAACTGAAAGAAGCTCATAATGGTCAATCTTAATTTAATAGACATAAAACGATATTATTTAGAGTTTTTGTTTCGCTTTAGAGAGAGGAGTTATTTTCTTTTGGAAATTTCATCCCTAATCAACGCTGCTTGCTCGTAATTCTCTTCCGTTAATGCTTGGTTGAGTGCTTGCTCCAATTGTTCGTCTGTCAACGAAGAAAAAGGGTTGTTAGGGGATTTGGAAGGAGTCTTTTCTTCGACCTCAACCATATTGGGATCCTGTACTTTGTTGGCTTTGTCCAGGTTTTCCAAAAATGCGAATTCATGTCCCTCAATAATGATTCCCGCAGATGACATGATAAATTCGTAGGCGTAAATAGGTGCTTCAAATCGTACAGCTAGCGCAACGGCATCGGAGGTTCGTGCATCAATTTCAACCATTTTGTTGCCGTCAGAACAAATAATCTTCGCATAAAAAATACCCTCAATCAGGTTATAGATGAGTACCTCAACGAGTTTAATACCAAAAGATTCCGCGAAAGATTGAAATAGGTCATGTGTAAGGGGGCGGCTTGGAATCATTTTTTCTATCCGAATAGCAATAGCTTGAGCTTCATGGCTACCAATAATGATGGGCAATCTTCTGTTGCCCTCCACTTCTCCCAATACTAGGGCATAAGCCCCAGACTGTGTTTGACTATAGGATAAACCAACGATATCTAATCTGATTTTCTTCATTTTAATTCCAAAGCGGTCTACAAACTTAGATAAATTTGCTTTTATATGCAATTATAATTACGTTCTGTATGAAACAAATTTATCGATTTCTCCTTAGCAATTAAGACCTTTTTGAATGAGGAGGATGCAATTATTTAAAGGCAAAACGAAAACTCCCCATTCACTTTTTTATGAATGGGGAGGAAATATGGTATAAAAAGCTTAGCTACCTTTGTAAGCTTTTAATGCTTGTGTCAATTTGGGTACAATATCAAAGGCATCACCAACGATACCATAATCCGCAACTTTGAAGAACGGTGCTTCAGGATCCTTGTTGATGACAACAATAGTTTTCGATGAGCTGACTCCAGCCAAGTGTTGAATGGCCCCTGAGATACCAATTGCGATATAGAGATTAGGACTCACAACAATACCCGTTTGGCCAACGTGTTCCGAATGGGGACGCCATCCTGCATCAGAAACAGGTTTTGAACATGCTGTAGCGGCACCAAGGACATCTGCTAACTCTTCGATCATTCCCCAGTTTTCAGGGCCCTTTAGTCCACGGCCTGCGGAGACAACGATTTCTGCCTCAGGCAATGAAACTTTATCTGTCGCGCGTACAATCTCCTTAACAATTGTAGAGAAGTCTGCTTGGGCAACATTTGCCGTAAATGATTCAACCACTGCAGTGCCTCCGGTTTCCTTGGTTTCATAGGCATTGGGGCTAAGGGAAATGACCTTGGTTGCTGCGGTCAATTCTACTGTGGCAAATGCTTTATTTGAAAATGCAGTCTTTTTAACAATTAATTTTTCGCCTTCGATAGTTGGTAAGGATAGTGCGCCATCTGCAAGAGCTGCATGGAGTTTCGCAGCAATCCGGGGAGCAAGACCTTTACCCGAGAATGAATTGGAAAGTACAAGCAGGTTAGCTCCTATGCTCTTGACAGCCTCAGCGATAATGCTTGCATAGGCCTGATTGACGAAAGAGGAGAGTTGTTCATTATTGACGGTGAGTACTTTGGAAGCACCATAGCTGCCCAGAGCAGCAAGTTCATCCTGTGCAACATTACCAATAGAAATGGCAACAAGATCAGTGTTTGTATTATCAGCGATGGCTTTCGCATAAGAAACTACTTCAAAAGCAGACTTTTTGAATTTTCCATCGGTATTTTCTACATATACTAGTATTGACATAGTTTTTTCGGAATTTAATGATTAAATAACTTTGGCCTCATCATGTAATAGAGAAACCAGTTTCTCAACTTCTGCAGCATCAACGAGTTTTACAGTACCGCGTGGAGCTGGAGTCTCATAATTAACAATGTGGGAAAGTGTATCAACTGCGGATGGTTCCAGCACATCCAATGGTTTGGTACGTGCACTCATAATACCACGCATATTGGGTATCTTAGGCTCGGCTACTCCTTCAGCTGTGCCAATAACAATGGGAAGTTTGGCGGTTACAACTTCTTTTCCGCCTTCTATTTCACGTTCAATACTGACGGTATCAGCAGCTATATCGACCTTTTTGGCAATTGACACGGATGGTATATTCAGCAATTCGGCAACAATTGCACCGACCTGAGCACCATTATAATCGATGGATTCTCGTCCAGTTAAAATCAGATCAAAAGCATTGTCCTTTGCGTAATTTGCGATTTGATTGGCCACAAACCAGGCATCTCTGGGAATAGCATTAATACGGACGGCATTGTCTGCGCCTATAGCCAATGCTTTGCGAATGGTTGCATCGGTGGATGCATCTCCAACATTGATGACAGTCACTGTTCCTTTTCCTCCTTCAGCCAATTCAACTGCCTTGGAAAGAGCAATCTCATCATAAGGGTTTATAATAAACTGCACCCCAGCTGTATTAAAGGCCGTGTTGTCATTTGTAAAAGTGATCTTCGATGTAGTGTCAGGGACATTACTTATACAAACTAATATTTTCATATACGATTGGTTTTACCCAAACTTACTATATTTTCTCTCAAATAAAAAGCCCCGAACCGCTTAAAATTTTGTCTCATGGCTCACTTGTGCCGTTGTGATATTTTTAATTTGTACTACTTGAATCTTGTTATTTTTGCTGTATTTATAATTTTTTGAGTTATTTTGTTTGTGTTTGTTAAATTTTGATTGATTAAATATTCTTTTTTTTAATGAGGATCATAAGTCAGTATAGTGTCATTTTATATGCTAGCATAGTATTTTTACTTCAACGAATTGCTCAGACTCTCCCATTTAATGTTCAATTGCTTGGAGCAAACTAGCAATATAACTTTGTTATTTGTTTGATGAGGTTAAAAAGTTAGTCGTTTTTATAATCACTTTCAGCACGGTACTATACGGTACTATTACTATCGTGTATGAAGCGACCATGATTTAGATTTCGTTGCTGAGATATAGAAGAAATTTAGAACATTAAATTGAGTACGCTTCACTTGATCAATCCAAGCGGAGTGTGTTGATTTATGGCATAGCAGCTACCTGGTAATTAAAAATAATTGTTTACAGATAAACGCAATTTTAGTTAAATTTGAAATAAAAAAGATATGTCAACACGATTGGATCAACTCAACGAATTTTTGAAAGAGAGCCCCGAAGATCCTTTTTTAAAATATGCTATTGCTGCCGAGTATCTGAAGCTGAATGACGAGCAGGAAGCTCTGTCCAGATTTGAAAAGCTGATAGAAAATCATCCGGATTATGTGGGAACATATTATCATCTGGGAAAATTATATGAAAAACTGGACAAACAGGAACCTGCAATTACAACATATAAAAATGGAATTGAAATAGCCCGCAAAAGCCGTAATTTCCATGCATTGGGAGAGTTACAGGGAGCTTTGTCATTTTTAGTAGAGGATGACGATGATGATTTTTAATCCATTCTAAATTTTTGGTATCTAATTTGTTATGAATTTTAAGGGTATAACTATTAGATGCTGATTTTTTAGAATTTGGAATGAGATGAAAAGGTTTATTTGGACAGTGGGATTGTTGGTAATGATTGTATTGGGGGGATGTGATAATCCCAAACAGAGTGTAGCTGCCTATAAAGATAATTTGCAAGAATTAAAGGGAAGGGACAGAGCAGAAGTTGTGATCGGAGAATATAAAGGGGTGATGCCCTGTGCCGACTGCGATGGCATAGAAACATTGATATCATTACACAAAGACAACTCCTATAAATATTCGTCCAAATATCTCAATAAAAGTGATGATGTTTTTGTGCGTGAAGGAAAATGGAAATTGGATGGAAACATTATTACACTGGACGGCGTTGATTACAAATTCAAATTAGGCAACCATTTCTTAAGCCAGTTGGATCTATCGGGTAATGATATTACAGGGGATATCTCCAAATACTATGTGCTGACGAAAAACTGAAATTTATTGAACGATATAATACCTATATAGAAAAAAACCGAAGAGAATTCTCTTCGGTTTTTTTTGTTTAGTAGACTTATTGCTATTTATTTTTTGTACAAAGTTCTTTTAAGGTTGACACAACAAAATCCACTTCTTCTTTTGTGTTGTTTTTGCAAAAGGAGAATCTGACCGATGGACGGTCTGAATTTGTTTTAATAGCCCCTAGTACATGTGATCCAATATCGGTTCCTGAACTACAGGCACTTCCTCCGGAACAGGATATGCCCGAAATGTCTAGATTGAATAGTAACATATCAGCAAGATCACTGCAAGGGAAGGATACGTTTAGTACCGTATATAGCGATTTACTGGGCTCGATAACACCATTGAAATCAATATCCGGAATCGCTTTTTGCAGCTCTTCAATCATATACGATTTAAGTGCTTGGATATAAGCTTGATGTTCTTCCATATGTTCATAGGCAAGTTCTAAAGCTTTGGCTAGTCCCGCTATACCATAAACATTCTCCGTTCCGCCACGCATATTCCGCTCCTGAGCTCCACCGTAAATCAACGGTTTGATTTTATTATTTGCATTGATATAGAGAAAACCTACACCTTTTGGTCCGTGAAACTTGTGCGCTGCACCTGTAATGAAATCGATTTTAAGATGACCTAGATCATGCGGGTAATGGCCCATGGTCTGTACGGTATCGGAATGAAATATCGCATTGTATTGTTGGCATAATTCCGATATACGTTGGATATCATTCAGGTTGCCAATTTCATTATTGGCGTGCATAATGGAAACAAAGGTACGGGGATTGCTACTTAAGAGCTCCTCCAGTTGATTCAGGTCCAGATTTCCCTTGTTGTCCACATGAAGCAGATCAAGATGAACTTTTCCCTGCTTCTCAAGCTCCTCCAATGTATGTAGAACAGCATGGTGCTCTATCGGTGAGGTAATTGCATGTGTGATACCGAAGTCCGTGATCGAACGTACGATCGCCATATTATCGGCTTCGGTTCCACCCGAAGTAAAGAAAATTTCTGCCGGAGATACATGGAGTAGGTTGGCGATTGTTTTCCGTGCTTTTTCTACGATTGTTTTTACTTGTCTTCCGTGACTATGGATAGAAGATGGATTTCCAAAATTGTTATCCATGACATCTACCATTACTTTTATAACTTCAGGATCTAAGGCTGTAGTCGCAGCATTGTCAAAATATACTTGCATGATGCAAAATTACAAATCTCAAAAGTAAATCAAATGCATTAAATGACTTATTTTCATCATAATTTAGTCGTTTTTTTCTATTGGAGGGCTGAATAAGGATGGAGAGCTTTTCGATTGAAATCAGAAGACCCAAAAAAAATAAAAGTGGATTCGTAGCGAATCGGATATTTGATATGGAATAGCAAGGGAATGTGGGGGGAGATAGGGACAAACTGCTTGTCCAGAGATTAAAGTGAACCCCAAAAGCTTTTATTTAACTTTTGGGGTTCACATCACCTATAACAAAACATCTATTTGAGTAGAGGAAATAGCTGTATTTTTATAGTAACCTTGGATGGCGTTTGCGTACGATTATGATAAGAAATCCAGCTAGCGCGATCGCTAGACCTAGATAGGCAGCGATATCGCCGACTTTGGTGTATGTTGTGATCTCTTCGTTCAGATTGATTTCCTGATTTAATGCTGCGGGTTCCCACCATTTTGTCTGCTGTATAATATCACCCCGTTGATTGATAAAACCGGAGATTCCAGTATTTGCAGACCGGGCGACCCAGCGCCGATTTTCTATGGCCCTTAATTTTGCATATTGCAAATGTTGGTCTTTTCCAGAAGTATTACCCCACCAGCCATCATTGGTGATGATCGCAATAAACTGCGCTCCTTTTTTTACATATTTCGCTACATAATCCCCCCATATGGATTCATAGCAGATGACAGGAGCCGCACCAATACCGCTTTGTGCATAGAAAACCGAAGGTTCCGCTTGCTTTCCATAGCCACCTGTTGTACCTCCAAATGCTTTAAAAAGCGGTTTCAAAAAATTCATCGCAGCACCAAAGGGCATCTGTTCTACACCAGGAACCAATTTAGATTTATGGTAAAATTGCAGCTTGGATGAGTAATCGATCAATGTTGCTGCGTTAAAGTTGTCCTGGTAAATATTTGGGGCAATTTCACGTGCAGTTGCTGTCTTTGCATAATTGTATAATTGATAACTTTCGATGCCCGATAAGATATTACCATTTTTGTATTGATCCAAAAATTTTAGAATCCGTTGATAAGAATACGTTTCACGCAGGTTTTCTTCATCAAAATCACCGTTTTGGGAAAGAGCCGTTTCAGGCCAGATAAAAAATTCCGTATTTGGTTTGGCTACTGAACTTGACAGTGAAAACAAGGTGTTTAATTGCTCCTCAGGGCTAAGCTGAAACTTGATGTAAGGGTTCACATTTGGTTGCACCACCACCACCTGGGCTGGGTTTTGGTGCTCCTCATAATTGAAGTAGCGAACCAGTGAATAGACCGTTGGAACGAATAAGACCAGCACTAGACAAAGGATGGGGACGATTCTATTTTTAAGTTGGTAGATACCTTTTCGATTGAGGTAGAGCATAAATGCTAAAATATTGACCAACCAGATCCATATTGATCCGCCGTATACACCGGTGATGTCGTACCATTGAATCAATTGATGAAAATTAGCAAAGCCATTGCCTAAAGTCATCCATGGAAATGCAAGATCCCAAGTAGCATGAAGAAATTCATAACTGATCCAAAATCCCATTAATCCAAAAAGGGATAACAGTAGTGAAGTTTTACGCCTTAATCGATAGTATAAGGTGAACGCTAAAGCCATTAATGCAGCGCCCAGACAGAAGGGGATCAAACTGATCAAAATCGCTGCAAAAGGAGGCATAACTGCCGAGATGGAATTGTATACCCAATAAATGGATGCGGTATTCCAGATGACTGCCGTCAGACCTGCTGTTAGAAAGATTTTTTTACCTTTCTTTTTAATTGTATCATTACGGATGATATTTTCCAGCGCAATCAATAAGGGTAAAAAACCGATAAAAAGCAATACGCTTGAATAGGGGATGGGAGGCCAACCCAACCACAATAAAAAGGCACTTAAAAGTGCCAATAAATAGTTGTTCTTCACAATACCCACTTATTTTATAAACTGGATAAAACTTCTCTTTTCTTTTGTTCGTATTCATCTTGTGTGATGAGTTGCTTGTCAAAGAGTGTCTTTAGTTTTTTTAGTTTTAAGGTAATTTCATCCTCCTCTTCTTCTACGGTTGGAGTCACAGGAGCGGAAATAGGTGCCGCAGGTGGAACCACTGGTGCCGAGAAAACAGGTTGTGCTACTGGCGCAGGAGGGGTAACGACCGGTGCTGCTGTTGAAACTGGTACTGGAGTCGGCTGATTGTCTTCAACCTTCTCAACGATAACCTCCCGAGGACTGCTGGGGGCGATTACGATCTTTTCCTTTTCAGCAGCTAGCTCTGCTTTTTTATAATTTTCAAGAGCAGCTTTAATATATTGGTAAAGTTTTCTGGCTTGAACTTTTGGAATGTAGTCAATACTTAAGTTTTCTCCAGTAAAAGGAATGACGGTGACCTTTGAGCCAAAGATCTCTTCTTTGAAGGCAATATCTTTAATATCCTGCCATCCGAAAATTTCAAAATCAGTCGCTAAGCCCAATTTGGTGAATTCACACATAAAAATGCGCTTATTACTAATGGTGATACTGTCCGGTAAAATTGTCACCGCAGGTTTTTTCTGTACCGCGATATAATCTATTTTTTCTCCTGGAGTAAGCATGTCCTGGACTTTAGTAATCAATTTTTCAATGATTTTTATATCCTGTCCATCTTGTGCAAATTGTTCCATGTTCATGTCAAATACGTTTTATTAATCAAAGATTGTCAAAATTTATTCCAATCCACCTACACAAAATACAAATTCTCCTTTAATTGGATTGTTTTCAAAGTGTAATTTTAAATCAGTTAATGTTCCGCGGACATTTTCCTCGTATAACTTGCTCAATTCTCTAGAAATCGAAGCTTGTCTCTCTGCACCGAAGACCGTAATAAACTCTTCGATTGTCTTGAGGATGCGGTGTGGTGATTCGTAGAAAATCATTGTTCTCTTTTCTTCAGCTAAAGCTTTGAGGCGAGTTTGGCGACCTTTTTTAACAGGAAGGAATCCTTCAAAACAGAAACGGTCATTTGGTAAACCTGAGTTAACAAGTGCCGGTACAAAAGCGGTGGCGCCGGGTAGACATTGCACTTCCAATCCTTCTTTAAGAGCAGCCCGCACCAATAGAAAACCGGGATCAGAGATCGCTGGTGTCCCCGCATCTGAAATGAGGGCGATTTTTTGGCCTTCTTTCAGAAACTTGATGATTTCGGAAACCGCTTTGTGCTCATTATGTTGATGATGTGCAAATACCTTTTTATCGATGCCAAAATGCTTTAAAAGGGGAGCACTTGTTCTTGTATCCTCTGCTAAGATGATGTCTACTTCTTTCAGAATATTGACTGCACGAAAGGTCATGTCCTCCAGATTGCCAATAGGTGTTGGAACTAAATATAACATGGTCAAAGTTAAGTTTTTTTTACTATATAATATGTGCTAAAACATTCTGTCTATTTTGGAGTTATTTTCTATATAAATGCAATAATAAATTATGCAAAACATTGAAAAAATACAGGCACATCTAGGTGCAGAATCAGATTATCTATTAGCGTTTGACAAACCAGCAGTTTCCAAAACGATGCTCCATCTTCCCGAAACTACTTTTATTGATCAGGTATATGGTGCCAGTGATCGCACGCCGCAGGTATTGCGTAGCCTGGGACAACTTTTCGGAACCGGGCGGCTTTCCGATACTGGGTATCTGTCCATATTGCCGGTAGATCAGGGGATCGAACACAGTGCAGGTGCTTCTTTTGCTCCCAATCCCCAATATTTTGATCCGGAGAATATCGTGAAATTAGCATTGGAAGGAAACTGTAATGCCGTAGCCTCGACTTTTGGCGTTTTAGGGGCAGTATCACGAAAATATGCGCACAAGATTCCTTTTCTGGTCAAAATCAATCACAACGAATTGTTGACCTATCCCAACCGTGCTGACCAAATTCTGTACGGAACGATACGCGAAGCCTGGAACATGGGAGCGGTAGCAGTTGGAGCGACCATTTATTTCGGTTCGGAAGAGTCCGATCGTCAGATTATCGAAGTAGCAAAGGCATTTGAAGAAGCACATTCACTTGGTATGGCTACTGTATTGTGGTGCTATTTGCGAAATTCAGCATTTAAAACAGGAGACAAAGATTATCATTTAGCTGCAGATCTAACAGGACAGGCCAACCATCTCGGCGTAACCATAAAAGCAGATATTATTAAACAAAAACTTCCGGAATTGAACGGTGGTTTTAAGGCGCTGAATATGGGTAAAAGTAGCTATGGTAAATTAGATGAACGGATGTATACGCAGTTATCATCGGATCATCCGATTGATCTTTGTCGCTATCAGGTACTCAATTGCTTCGCCGGTAGGGCGGGACTGATCAATTCGGGCGGAGCATCGGGACAAAATGATATACAGGAAGCTGTAAAAACCGCTGTGATCAATAAAAGAGCTGGCGGGACAGGCTTGATATCCGGTCGGAAAGCTTTTCAAAAACCGATGAACGAAGGGGTAGAATTGCTACATGCAATCCAGGATGTCTATTTATGTAAAGAAGTTACGATTGCTTAAATCCGCTTTAATATCAGGGCGTTGACAAAAGATCTTTATTGCCAATTCATTTAGAGGAAAAAATATCGCATGGAATGTTCTTTGGAAAACTGTTTTTCTGGAGGACGTTTTTTATATTAATCGGACCGGAATGAAAATAGGTGAAGAATACCTCTTTCATCCTTATTGAGTGTCTCACTACCTGATGATAAAAGTGTGTTAATTCTGATCGCTGATTAAATCATCCGGGGATGTCACGAGCTATCACAACAGCAGGGGTATCTTCTGAACAGGGCCGAGTTTTCCCATTGAATCGACATGTGTATCATGCATAAAGGTGGTAAGGAACCTCTCTAGCGAAAGGAGCATGAAAGCGCCACAAACAGGCATTACTGAATAAATTTGCTTGTATATGCAGGCAAATTTATCTAAGTTTGTTCACTATTTTTAAATAATACATTTATAATTATGTTGCAATTGAATTATATCCGTGAAAACAGGGATACGGTTATCGAAAGATTGGCTGTCAAGCATTTCAAGGAAATTGGATTGGTCGACGAAATCATCAGTTTAGATGAAGACCGCCGTAAGATCCAAGCGGAATCGGACGCACTTTCGGGCGAAGCTAATGCGGCAGCAAAACAGATTGGAGATCTGATGCGCCAAGGAAAAAAAGAAGAAGCTGAAGCCATTAAATCGCAATCCTCCGGATATAAAGAGCAGGTGAAGCAACTATTGGATAAATTGAGCGCTATCGAAATCGAGTTGAATGATAAGATCGTACAATTGCCTAATTTACCACATCAATCTGTTCCCGTTGGTGTAAGCGCTGATGATAATGAAGTCGTTTTAACGAATGGGGAGATTCCAGTTTTATCAGAAGACGCGTTGCCACACTGGGAATTATTAAACAAATATGATATTGTGGATCTGGAGCTCGGTGTAAAAGTTGCGGGAGCCGGATTTCCAATTTATAAAGGTAAGGGAGCAAAATTGCAACGTGCATTGATCAATTTCTTTTTGGATCAGGCAGCTGAGCAAGGATATGAAGAAGTACAGGTGCCGATCTTGGTGAATGAAGACTCTGCATTTGCTACAGGACAATTGCCGGATAAGGAGGGGCAGATGTATTATGTCAACAATGACAATCTATACTTGATCCCTACGGCAGAGGTTCCGGTAACCAATATTTACAGAGATGTAATCGTTAAGGAAGCGCAGTTCCCGATTAAGCATTGTGCCTATACACCATGTTTCCGTCGCGAAGCAGGTTCTTATGGCGCTCATGTACGCGGTTTGAACCGTCTGCACCAATTTGATAAAGTTGAGGCTGTACAGATTGTTCATCCGGAAAAATCGTATGATGTGTTGGAAGAAATGAGCCTGTATGTACAAGGTCTGCTTAAAAAATTGGAACTACCTTATCGCGTGTTGCGTTTATGTGGTGGTGATATGAGTTTTACTGCTGCATTGACTTATGATATGGAGGTGTATAGTTCAGCCCAAAAACGCTGGTTGGAGGTTTCTTCCGTA
Source organism: Sphingobacterium sp. ML3W (assembly GCF_029542085.1). Lineage (NCBI taxonomy): Bacteria > Pseudomonadati > Bacteroidota > Sphingobacteriia > Sphingobacteriales > Sphingobacteriaceae > Sphingobacterium > Sphingobacterium sp. ML3W. The sequence goes on from NZ_CP107036.1 coordinate 6,122,147, forward strand.
TCTAATTTTGAAACATATCAAGCCAACCGCCTGAAAGTACGTTTCAAAAATTCCGAAGGAAAAATGCAATTAGCTCACACATTAAATGGGTCAGCTTTAGCCTTACCACGTATAGTTGCGGCTATTTTAGAGAATAATCAAACGGATAAAGGCATTCGGATACCAGCTGTTTTGGTACCTTATACCAAATTCGAATACATTGATTAATGTATGTAATTAAATAATAAATTCCTGTTTCAGGATTTATATTGAAAAGGGACTCTACCTGAACAGGTAAAGTCCCTTTTTTTTTGGAATAACTCGATTGGGATTGATTTTAGAATCGTTATAAATTACTTTTATTTTGAACACTAAAAATACAGAAACGTTTATGTTAATATTTTCTTACTACATTGTTAATGTTTTGTTAAATATAGTTGATTCCGTATAAAATTCTGTTTTGAATTTGTTTGTAGAGTTTTTATTCTAAAATGAATCTCTTGTTTGAATTTGTAATATACTACTGTCTTTGTTGCAGTATTTTTTGTTTTTGCGAGCGAATGTTAAAAAACTTGTAAAAGCAACTTTGGCTTTATATATTTGGAACCGCTAATAAAAATCGCACTAACTATTATATACTGTAAATGCTGAAAAGAGCAAATTTTACAGCTGGATATTTATCTAAGGACTGACTCTACATCTACCTAGAGCTTGCTTTCTCAATAATATTTTCAACTGTTATCCCATGAATGGCAATGTGCTATTTGCATATTTCTGTTTATTGTCTAAACAATGTCTGTTTAGACAGTTATGTTAACGGATATAGTTTATATCAATATATAGGATTAGAAAAATAATAAAATTAACTAACTAAAACATGAAACAAACATTACTAAGTTTTCTTGTTGGAGGAATGATCCTGACTTCGGTTGCATTCGCACAAGAAAAAAAGATTAGTGGTCGTGTTACATCTGCTGATGGTAAAGCAATACCTGGGGTGACAGTGGTTGTACAAGGAACTAATCAAGCGACACAAACAGATGCAAGTGGTAATTATTCATTGAATGTACCTGCGGGCAAAGTTGTTGTCTTCCGTTCAGTTGGTTTTGATGATAAAACCATTATTGTTAACAACAACAGTACCGTTTTCAATGTTTCCATGGAGAACCATGACAATGCATTGGAAGAGGTCGTTGTGACTGCAAATGCAATCAAAAGAGAAAAACGCTCTTTAGGATATTCAGCACCAACAATCAAGAGTGATGAATTGACGGAAGGACGTAATTCCAGTGCAATTAACTCGTTAGCAGGTAAGGTTGCGGGGGTGAACATTACATCCACATCAAATTCACCGGGTAGCTCTTCTCGCGTAGTATTGCGTGGAGGTTCATCTATTTCAGGTAACAACCAAGCTTTGATTGTTGTTGATGGTACACCTATCGATAATACAAGCAAAATGGGTGGAGCAAGCGATTTAGCGAGTGTTGATTTTGGTAACCGTGGTAATGATATTAATCCAGATGATATCGCTTCTGTAACTGTTCTTAAGGGACCTGCAGCAGCGGCCTTATATGGATCAAGAGCTTCCAATGGTGCGTTGATCATCACAACAAAAAGTGGTAAAAAGGGCTCGAAAAACGAAATCACTTTTAGCTCTACGAATACACTATCATCTATTTTGAAATTACCTGAATTTCAAAATCAATATGGACAAGGTTCATCAGGTTATAATAAAGCGGGGGATCTCATTTACTCAAATGATCCAAAAGAAAACTGGTCATGGGGTGCTCCATTTACTGGTGAAATTCAAGAATGGGGACAAGCTGTAAACGGTGTTCGTCAGAAAAAAGCGTATTCTGCTGTGAAGGACAACGTACGCGATTTCTTTGATCTTGGTATTGCTTCTGACAACAACTTAAGCTTTTCTGGTGGTTCGGATAAATCGACCTTTTATTTAGGATTAAACGCTTTGAATTCGAATGGCGTATATCCAGGTAAAAAAGATAACTACAATAAATATGGGGTTAGATTCAATGGGACAACAGAATTTTCCAATAAATTTAGCGCTGGTATCGCTGTAAATTATAGTCGAATCAATAGTAACAATGTTGGTGGTGGACAAGGTGGTGGTTCTGTTTATAATAACTTATTGCAAACACCGAGAGATATCGATGTTGTTGGCTTGAAAGATTTATCTAATCCTTATAACGGTTATGGTTATACGGATGAAAATGGTGTCGCTCATAATGATGTTTATGGGTATTATGGTGCTTATACTATGAATCCATACTGGGTGTTGGAAAACTATAATAATTTCAATGATGTGAACCGTATTATGGGGAACTTCAATGTGAATTATAAACCGACAGAATGGTTGACTTTTCAAGAGCGTATTGGTTTGGATAATTACAGTGATCGTAGACGTTCGGAATCCCCTAAATATAGCTTCTTACCAATAGACAATACTTCAGGTAATTATTCTGAAGGAAATATTCAAACAGATCCAGGACAATATCGTATTGACCAATTTAATGTAAATGAGATTGTTCATGATTTCATGGCGACGGCCAAACATACTTTCAATGAAGATTGGGAAGCGTCGTTCATGTTGGGTAATAATATTCGTCAGCGTAAAACAACTTCAAATAGCACTGCGACAAATTCAAGCGGTGGACTTGTTGTTCCGGGATGGTATAACCTTGCGAACTCCAATGGTCCATTAGATCTGATCGAAGATACTTGGACAAACCGTCGTTTAGTGGGAGTTTACGGTGATTTGAACGTTTCTTATAAAAACATAGCTTATTTACAAGCTACAGCACGTAACGATTGGTCTTCCACTTTGCCTAAGAAAAATAATTCATTCTTTTATCCAAGTGTAAGTGGGTCATTTGTTGCATCGGAATTGTTCTCGCCTGAGTTGAAGAGTAAGTTTAGTTACGCGAAAATTCGTGCTAACTGGGCACAAGTAGGTTCGGATACAGATCCATATCAATTGATTTCAACGTTCTCTAGAAGTGCAATTGCTGGCGGTTTTGGTTCAACATCTTTTCCATTCGGTAACGTATCTGCGCTAATGTCAGGTAATACCATTGGGAATTTAAACTTGAAACCTGAAATCACGACTTCGTTCGAAGTGGGTACAGAATTGGGCTTCTTTAACAACCGCTTATCTGCTGATTTTACTTATTACAAAAACAATTCGAAAAATCAAATTTTGAGTATTCCTATTCCGCTTTCAACAGGTTACGGACTTAGTTTGGTAAATGCTGGTAAAGTTCAAAATAGTGGCGTGGAATTGACTTTGAGAGGAACACCTGTGAAAACAGAAAACTTGACATGGGAATTGTTTGGAACATTCACAAAAAACAACAGTAAAGTTGTTGAATTGATGGACGGTGTACAACAGGTGTCAGTTGGTGGGTTCTCTGGAATGAGTATCGTTGCTGCAGTAGGTCGCCCATACGGTGAGTTTTATGGAGTTACAAATGCTACCGATGCACAAGGTCGTACGATTGTGGATCAGAAAACAGGATTGCCAATAGCTTCTTCTAAGCCAGAATATTTAGGTACCTATAATCCAGATTTCCAAGCTTCTTTGGGTACAAGTTTGAGTTATAAAAACTGGTCGATGAGTGCCTTGTTCGATACCAAACAAGGTGGTGTGTTCTATTCTAGAACAAAGGATATTATGGGATTTGTTGGTACCTCAGCTGAATCAGGAGGCGATCGTATCGGCCAGATTTTCCCGAATTCAGTTTATCTAGATGCGGCAGGAAATTCTGTTGTTAACACGACAGCAACATATGATAAAATAGATTACTATCCAAACATGGAAGCAGGGGTTAATGTTGTAGACGCGACTTATGTTAAATTGCGTAATCTTACATTTACTTATAAATTCTCTAAAGATATGTTGAAAAATACACCATTTGGAGCTGCTTCAATCGGTGTGTTTGGAAATAACCTATTTATTTGGACACCAAGCGAAAATAAATACGCTGATCCAGAGGTGAATTCATCAGGTGCTGGTAATGCACAAGGTTTTGACTTTACAGCTCAGCCTTCATTACGTAATTATGGTATCAATGTTAAAGTTTCATTTTAATAGCAAGTAAAGTATGAAAACTATAAATTTAAAAAATGCTAAGAAGCTTTTAGTTTTAGCTTTAGTTGGCACACTAGGGTTGACTAGTTGTAATAAATTTTTGGATGTGAATGAAAATCCGAACAATCCAGAAACAGCTACGCCTAGTTTATTATTACCTACAGTGGAAGCTGCTATCAGTCAAGTCGTAGGTAACAGTTTTCAGGTATATGGTAATATCTGGGGACAATATTGGACACAAAACCCTACTTCCTCTCAATACCGTTCTATCGACAGATATCAAGTATTGAATACAGCAATGGATAGATCATGGTTGATTTTGTATCGTAGCGCATTGAATAATGCTGAACTAATCATCAATTCAAATGAGGCTGCCAATGACAATTATAAAGGTATTGCCTACTTATTGAAGGCTTATACCTTTCAAGTAGCAACAGATGCTTTTGGAGATATTCCATTGTCAGAAGCATTGAAGGCAAATGGAAATCTTAATCCTAAATACGAAGCTCAAGCAGTTGTTTACGATTCTATTTTCAACTACATTGATAAAGGTTTGGCTTTGTTAGCAACACCACAGGCGGTACCTGTCTCAACTCAAGATATGATCTTCAACGGTGATTTGGATAAATGGAAAGCTTTTGCAAATACCTTGAAGTTGAGAGCATATTTACGTATTTCAAATGTTGATGCGAGCAAAGCTGCAGCTGGTATTAAGGCACTTTATGCAAAAAATGCAGCCTTCTTAGATCAGGATGCTTCAATAACTTACACAACAACTGGTGGTAACGAAAATCCGTTTTATAACGAGATGGTCGGATTGGGTAAAACTCAAAATGTTGTGGCAAGTGGAACGGTGATTCAGGCATTTGTGAAAAACAATGACCCGAGAAGATTCTCTTTTTATAATAAGTTAAGCGGACAGGATACGATCGCATTTATTCTTCAAGGTGATTTTAATGCAAATTCAGCAAAATTAGTTTCTTCTCCTTCACCTCTTGTTGGTGGCCGCGCAGTGGATCCTACATCAGCAACAGCGCCAGTAAAATTATTCTCGGCTGCTGAAAGTAAATTTTTGCAAGCTGAAGCTGTGGTAAAAGGTTGGGGTAAAGGTGATGCAAAAGCATTATTTGAATCTGGTATTACAACAAGCTTTACAGCTACGGCAAACGCTAGTGACGCTGCTAAATATATCGCAGAAGCTCCGGATGCGAAATTTACAGGTGATACCGAAGCAAAATTGAAAGCGATTATCACACAAAAATATTATGCAATGTGTGGTTTCCAAGGTTTTGAATCATGGACTGAGTGGAGAAGAACTGGTTATCCAACTTTCTTTACAACTTCTATCGCTTCTACTTTAGGAGAAGGCAGAATGCCATTACGGATGCCTTATGCAAACAGTGAGGCTACTTCAAATACAAATTACCCTGGTAATGTTGTAATCTATACGCCAGTATGGTGGGATGTGAAATAATCCATTATTAGGTTATATACTTTAAGAGCGGCAATTTCGAAAGAAATTGCCGCTCTTGTTTTGTATGCGTTTGTTTGAAAAAATGTATTTTTGCATCCATTAACGCTACTATATTTTATGAAAAGATCGACTTTATTATTGCTTGTGTATATTTTGACAGGATGGAATGTACAGGCTGCTTCTAGAGAGGAAAGGGGACTAGAATCTGTTACTGATACTATCATAAACTATTTCGATAACCTAGGGAATTCTGTTTCTACGAAAGCTGAATCACAATCTTATCAGTATATTGTTTCGATAGGAAATGACTCTGAAAAACTATTTAATATCGTCAGTTATTACGCGGATACAGATTCCATGAAATCTTTTGGGTACAGCCGTGACAGTACGGCGGGGGGGATAGGCTGGAAATATATAGGAGAATTCACTACCTACTATCCTAATGGACAGTTAAAAAGCTTGGAGACATTCGATATTCACGCCTTACCCATTGATTCATCTTATTATTATTACCCCACAGGAAAACTGAAGATGCTGGTTACACAGGTAGAATCAGGACAAAGTCCATTTGTTGGTATTCCAATGACCAAGCCATATTACCTGTTATATTTGGATTCTATAGGGAATTATCTTTTAAAGAGAGGAAATGGATTCCTTCGACTGGATTATGACGATGGTACCTATATCGAAGGTGAGTTAAAAGATAATGAAAGGGAAGGAAAATGGAATGGCTGGAATATGGGCAGCCAGTATGAAGAGCTATATTTGGGTGGTACCCTTCAAAGTGGTAAAAGATTTCGTGCTACTGGTGAAGTAATTTCTTACGATGCTGATACAAAGGAGTTAGCAGCTATGCCCCCTCTTAAAATGGATCAGTATATGAAGGCTATCTATAAAAATATAAAAATACCCAATGATTTAGTGAATCAATTGAAGTCGGATGCTACCTCTGTAAATTTTGTTGTCAACAAAGATGGTCATCTAAGTAAGTTTACATATGATAAGGATGTTCCTATGAAAATTAGAAGCGAGATAACAACTGCCATTCAACGTATTGGATCCTGGAAGCCAGGGCGATTGCAAGGGGAACCTGTTGCTGTAAGTTATACTATTCCGATTCGGTTATAATTATATCCTGTCTCATCCGATTACGTTATGGAATTGCAACAATAAAATGGACACCTAGTTAAGCTGCAATATTTTGTTTATTTATTTTTCTAGTAAACTCCTCTGGTGATAAGTATCCTAAGGCAGAATGTTGCCTTTTTCGGTTGTACCAAGTCTCAATATATTCAAAGACAATAAGCGCAGCTTGCTTCCTGTGAGCGAATTTATGCTGATATATACATTCCGCTTTCAGTGTCTTGAAAAAACTTTCAGCGACAGCATTATCCCAGCAATTTCCCTTTCTACTCATGCTTCTTATGATGAGTGGATTTTTTTCCACCATAGAGCTGAACTCATGACAGGCATACTGTACGCCACGATCGGAATGGAATATTAGTTTCTGGGTGATTGGCCTTGCTTTTTGTGCCATTTTAAAAGCAGAAATCACCGTATCTACCGCATTCATAGTCTCACTTAAAGCCCATCCAATTACTTTTCGATCTCCCAGATCGATTACAGTTGTCAGATACAACCATCCCTGCTGCGTTTTGATGTAAGTGATGTCTGATACCCATACTGCACCAAGTGTTCCCGGTTTAAAATCACGGTCCAATATATTCTCCGGTACCGAAAACTTATGGGTGGAGTCTGTGGTCACCTTAAATTTTTTCTTGACAATACTTCTTAACCCGGCCTTTCTCATCAGTTTGGCTACCCTCACTCTGGATATTTTAATATTCTTTTTGTGTAGTTCTCTGGTAATACGCGGACTGCCGTAAGTATTTTTACTTCTTATAAATGCATCCTGGATTTCCATAGTAATCTGTTGGTTTTCAATACTTCTATTTGAAGGGATACCCTTTAAAAAGTTGTAGTAGCCCGCTCTGCTCACCTTGAACACCTGACACATCTTCTCGACTGAAAATATTTCCCTATTGTCCCTTATGAACCTGAATATTTGGTGTCGCTCTTGGAGAAGATGCTTACAGCCTTCTTTAATATATCCCGTTCCATCTGTGTCTCCCGAAGTTCTTTTCTTAATCGTGCTAACTCCTGTTCACTCTCACTCAAGATAACTTTTCCATTCCCAGAGAAACTACTTCCTTGTTTTACAGAATGTTCCTTTCGCCACCTATACAATAATGCTGGGCTAATATCCAGTTCCCTGGCCAGCGCGCTAAGGTCGCTACGCGTGTTGCTCAGTTCAACGCTCATCAGTTTGAACTCTTTGGTATAAACTTTTCTTTCTCTTGACATAAGTCTGTTAAGTTATTAAATTCTCTTAACTTAATGTCCAGTCAAATGTAGCAACTTCATTATGATTGCAATAGAGTGTATGTCTATTTATACGAATGTAAATGGTGACAAAATTTTAGTGATTTAATTCGAAGATTGAAGTAAACGCTCTGATCATTTTATAGTTCTGTATGTTAAAGTCACATAATGACTTCCATTAATCTTGAAGACTGTAGCGACCTTATTATTTATTTTTGAAAATCCTCTTTTAACAATCTTAGATTTAGCTATTATATTGTACTCAAGCTAGGCTTTGGAGCAAAAGCGATGCGTTTGTATGTATCCAAGGAGTTTAAATCCAGCAGGTCACAATTCCTAAAAACCTTTTAAAAATGACCAATTTTTAAAAGGTTGTGAGAGAACTGCCTAATGGAAAAGATTTCTCCCTGCTTATAACAAATTAAATAAAAAAATCAGGATTCAATCAGCTGAATTATCAGTCAATTTCAGCTATATTACCCGTATATTCCAAGTAATCGTTAAGTACTGCTTAAGCACAGATATAGTACTATTTACACAATTGTTGCGTAAGCAAATTGACAAAGGAAAAACTTACTATAAAGGTACTTGTCCAGTGCTACAAAAGTGCTGGAAGAGCAGCGATCAAAAATTACTAAGGCGGAGATTTCTTCGAGGGGCCTTCGGGTTTTGTTCGGTCAGCCTTCGGATCTGCTCCGTACCTGCTTCGCCACTTCTTCGGGAGTGCTTCGGCTGTTCTTCGGGACGTTACCGAAGAGCACTCGAATGGGAGCCGAGAGACCACCTTCTTCTGACAATTTTCGAGTCAACTTCGCCCTTTTATATAGATGACTTCTTATATGGATGGCTTCGAGTTTTCATCGACGTGGCCCGATGAAATCCAGATGCGGACTCGATGAAAATCTGAGCAAGGGGCGAAGTTGGTCAGGACTTAAGTGGTCTATTCCTCGGTACGAATGGTACCGTTAACTCACTGTTAAGCTACCGGGAGTGTACTGAAAGGCTACCAAAAAGGTACTGGGAATGTACTAAAGAGCTACCAGAGATATACCAAAGAGGTGCCAGACAGTTACAAGCTGTCAGTAACTATCCGGTGGGTCTGGGGTGTAAGCTCTGTAATGTGTTAGAAAAATATACAAAAACCAATTCGACAATTGGAACAAGTGAATACTCTTTGAAATTAAAAGGTTTTAAGGCTGTGTGCACATTTAGTAGGTGCGATGTTGGGTTGTTTTTCGTTGAAAAGAAGTTAGGTGCTCAAAAGGCTTTAAAATACTTTATTTCTCTATACTGTTATATAAAACACCTGTCGCTTGTTTTTGACATGCGTGTTTTGGCTGTCGACTCCACATGGATAAGGAGCGGGATACTTTTGGTAAAATAGAACAGCTTGGGGAGTTGGCTGTTATCCGTATCAGGGAGAGACTACTGCGCATCCAGAGAGCACTGCTGAACAACAGTAATACGTCCGGTCTAAAAAGTTTGAAAATCTATACTGCTATATGGCAGCAATGTGTCGTTGAGCTAGAGCATGATACGAAAATACGTTTGAATGCATAGTCTCGATTAAGCTATCCGATCCAAAAAGGGAACTTAACAGTAGTGTACATAAAAGGAGAGGCTTATGTTGATGTCAATAACTGTTCTAGTAGTGCTCCGTTGATAATTGGTACTGAAAAAGGCAAAGTCACAGTCAATCGGGCCGACTAATTCGATCGGATACTAGCAATATGAAGGCCATATTAAATGATGGAACCTTAGCAATTTATTCTCATAGCCTGAAAAAAGCTAAGTCCGTAGTCTGCCCGGGGGACTTTGTGTATGTTGGAGCTAAATATGCAGATAAAAATCAGCATCCCCGTGATACAATGAGCTATGTGGCAAACCAGGATTTCAAAGAAGCCAAGATGTGGACTCGAAAAATCCGCATCTATAAAGGCATGCCGCTGCGTGCTTTTGTTGATGAAATGAGCCGCTGGGAGGGGTTTACGATCAAAATATGGGACTGCATCCCCAATAATAAGCACATCTCGGTATCGATCTGCTATCAGAGCGGAAGGGAAGAAGTGTACAGTGCCATCCGCCAGGCAGGTGTGTTGCTTCATGAAGAGAAAGGGATGATCAGCTTCTGTCCTGAGGATAAACGTGATAGAGTAGCCATGCGGCTATTAGATGGAAATGACGGGAGAGTAAAATAAGATAGGAAAATTGTTTTCTTGGGTAGGCTTAAAGGCGGTCTTCGGTTTTCATAGTACTTTGATGAGAATTACGTTACAAGTTACTACCAGCTTTAGTATGTCATGGATGGGCTTCACTAGGAAATTAGATTACTTTCTATACACACTATCGTTTTAGAAATATAGTTCGGCAATTAACAATGTTACTTTGTGATGAATTTATTGTGAAAAATAAGAGCTTATTATTCAGTTACTTGCGTTTGTTTGTAAAGTAATTGTTCTCACAAAATTATGCTAGCATTGCAAAAGTTGAAAAAAGTTATAAATTTGTATTTAACATTTTTTAACAAACGGAAACAATCTGGTGAAAAGCATGTTACTAACTATAAACACTTATATAAATTATTGGAAAGCATATTACTAACCATAATCTTTGCCAAAGAACAATAGACATCTTTTAATAAACATAAACATATGAAACACAAATTACTCAGTTTATTCGTGGGTAGTATGATCTTAACTTCTGTGGCATTCGCCCAAGAGAGGAAGGTGAGTGGTCACGTTACAGGGGCTGATGGAAAACCGCTAGCTGGAGTGACAATCGCAGTTCAAGGATCAAATGTTGCTACTCAAACGGATGCAAATGGAAATTATTCCATATCCGTACCTAATGGAAAAGTTTTGGTCTTTCGCTCAATCGGATACAGCGATAAAACATTAATCGTTAAAGAAGGACAATCAGCTTTTAATATTTCACTTAGTAATGATGATCATGCTCTTGATGAGGTAGTTGTAACTGCTGTAGGTATTTCAAGAAAGAGTAAATCTTTAGGTTATGCTACCACAAATATCAATAATGAAGAGATAACCAGAACTTCTCCTGTGAGTATGTTTGATGGGCTTCAAGGCAAGATTGCTGGAGCAACAATTACTTCTCAATCCGGAGCTCCTGGGGCTTCAACTAAGGTGATATTACGTGGATATTCTTCTATTGGAGGAAATAATCAACCGTTGTATGTTATTGATGGTGTTCCAGTCAATAATACTTCTTTAGGCTCTGCAGGATCTACAAGGTCAGCTGATTTCGGAAACCAAGCTAATGACATCAACCCTGATGATATTGAATCCATTAATATTCTTAAAGGAGCTGGCGCAACAAGTTTATACGGTTCTCGTGCTGCAAATGGTGTAATTGTAATAACCACAAAAAAAGGAAAAGCGGGCAAGATAAAAGTCGATTTAGGTACTTCAGCAACGTATTCAAGTATTCTAATGCTGCCGAAATTACAAAACACTTTTGGCCAAGGCTGGTCCGGTGTGTTTTCATATATAGAGAATGGTTCGTGGGGACCAAAATTTGATGGCATTGATCGGCTTTGGGGAAATGTTGTTAATAATCAACAACAAGTCAAACCTTATGTTGGTTTAAAAAATAATATTCGTGATTTCTATACAACAGGAAGTGAATATAATACTAACGTAGCCGTAAGTGGAGGAACTGAGGCTTCGACTTTCTATTTATCATATGGTAATATTTCTAGTAATGGTATTGTTCCAACTGATGCTGATTCTTATGGAAGGAATTCGGTAAGTCTGCGTGGAAGTACAGTTTATAATAAGTTTAAAGCGTCCGCTTCATTGAACTATGTAAATCGTCACCAGAAATTTGTTGCTACTGGTCAAGGGTCGAATACAGGCGCAACAATGTTTCAGGAATTGATTCAAATTCCGAGAGATATGAGTATTATAGATTTTAAAGATTATAAGTATATTTTTAATAATTTAGATAATTATTTTACTCCTTATGCTCAAAACCCTTATTTCGTATTAAATGAAAATGGGAACAACTATAACAGTGATCGTTTTTACGGAAACACTGAATTAAATTATGAGTTTACGGATTGGTTATCGGCGACAGCTCGTGTTGGAGCGGATTTGACCAATGTAAGAATTAAGGATTGGCAGGCAATTAGTAGACCGGATCCCACTAGTCCTAATTCATCTAGGCAAGCTGATGTTGGTGGTGTTACAGAGGATAGTAATTACCTAGGGGAAATAAATGGAGATTTCTTATTGAATTTCAAGAAAAATATCTTAGAAGATCTTACTTTTGATGGATTATTGGGCTATAATTTTAATCAGCGAGAGACTCGACTTCATAATTCATCGGTTGCTGGTCTAACAATACCTAATTTTTATTACCTGTCAAATTCTTCAAATGCACCTGTTACAACGGTAAATATCACCAAAAGGCGATTAATGGGGGCTTATGCACAAGCGAACTTTGGTTATAGAAATTATTTGTTTTTAACCTTGAATGCAAGGAAAGATTGGTCTTCAACACTTCCTATCGGAAAGAATACTTTTTTCTATCCTGCAGCTAATCTGAGTTTTGTTTTATCCGATTTAACGGATCTTAAGCCCTACGGTGTGAGTTTTGCAAAATTTAGAACAAGTATTGGTAGGACAGGTAACGATGCGAATGTTTATCTTTTGCAATCTGTGTTGACGCCTGGTAACGTGGCAATGGGCTTTGGAAATGTTATATTTCCTGTCGGAGGTGTAACAGCTTTTGAATTAGGAAATACAATTGGAAATAATAATCTAGAGCCTGAATTGACGACAGAGTATGAATTTGGAACGGAATTAAAATTTCTTAATAATCGTTTAGGAGTTGATTTTACGTTTTATAATAAAGAAACCGACGGTCAAATTTTGAGTATTCCAATCGCAGCGACTTCTGGATATACATTTCAGGTTGCAAACTTTGGGTTGGTCCGTAATAGAGGTTATGAGTTAACCTTATCAGGTACTCCAGTGAAAACTGATAAGTTTAGTTGGGATATGACTTATACTTTCGCTCAAAACAGGAATAAAGTGCTTGAATTACCCGATGGTTTAGAACAAGTATCTATTTTTTCTGGATATGACGTTGATTTCGTAGCCATCAAAGGCAGACCGCTTGGAGTTTTTAAAGGTCCAACTGAAAAAACTGATCCGAACGGTAACATCATCGTAAATCCTGATAATGGTCTTCCTTTGCAAGCCGACGAAAAAGTGGAATATGGAACGAGTCAACGAGATTATACAATGGGCTTGGTAAATACATTTAAGTATAAAGATTGGGCATTGGGGTTCTCTTTCGACTTTAGAAAAGGTGGACAGTTCTGGTCTTATACTTCTCAATTGAACTATTTTGTTGGAAACGCACAACGTACAACATATAATGATCGTAATACCTACATTATTCCTGGTTCTGTAAACGAGATTAAAGATGGAGATAAGGTTGTAGGATATCAAGAAAATACTACACCAATTGCGTATGGAGATATAGCTAATTATTGGAGTAATGGACAAAATACACAGTCGGTTTCAAGAAATTCGGTATTAGATAAAACTTCTCTTCGGTTGAGAGATGTTACTCTATCGTATAACTTGCCAAAATCTATTGCAGCGAAGATTAAAGCTGATCGTGTATCATTAGGTGTATATGGTAGAAACCTATTCTTATGGCTACCAAAATCTAATACAGTTATTGATCCTGATGCAAGTACATACAATAATGACTTAAGAGGCGAATTGGGGGAATTTGGTGCAGGACCTACGACACGTTCCTACGGCGCGTCTTTAAAAGTGTCATTCTAAAATTTAGACGTTATGAAATTAAATATATTAAATAAAACTAAGATATATCTTTTAGTAGCCCTTTTAGGGGGGGGAATTGTCAGTTGTGACAAAGCTTTGGATATTAATACGGATCCAAACAATGGATCGTTAGAGCAAGGAACACCTGAATTGGTGTTTCCGGCAGCAGTGGCATCTACGGCAGGGTCGATTGGTACAGAATATGCGATATTGGGAGGTATTTGGTCGCAGTATTGGACGCAAAGTCCAGTTGCTGCACAATATAGAACTATTGACGCTTATGAAATCAACTCTTCTGATTTTAATAATTCCTTTGCTGAAGCGTTTGCTGGAGGATTGAACGATTATAATTTCGTTATTAATAAAGCAAAGGAATTGAACAAGCCGAAATTTGTCTTGATGGGAACTGTAATGAAAGCCTATACTTATCAGATGCTATTAGATATTTACGATCAATTGCCGTACTCTGAAGCCTTTCAAGGAGCAAATAATTTGCAGCCTAAGTATGAAGATGGTTACACTGTTTATAAAGGCTTGCTTGCCGAAATTGATGCTGCTCTATCAGGCGATATCACGCAAGGGGGAGTTGCTGTTGGCGATCTAGTCTTTGGGGATAGAACAAGGGGCTGGGAAAGTAATATGGATTCATGGGTAGCTTTTGCCAATACGCTTAAGCTAAAGTTTTACTTAAGAATGGCTTATGCGCAACCCGCGGAGGCCGAAGCAGGTATTAAAGCGCTTTATTCTTCGGGGGCAAAGTTCTTAACTATCGATGCTTCAATGAAAGGCTTCGAAAATGCTGAAAATAAAAGCAATCCGTTGTATGAGTTTAACTTCAGAAAATTAAATATTAATACCAATTTGCGGGCAAGTAAAACCTTTATTAGCTGGTTGCAGGCAAATGGAGATCCACGGATTGACTTTTATTTTTCTAAAATTGGATCTAATCCATTTTTAGGCAATAACCAAGGTGATTACGCTAATCCAGATCCTTCTTTAGCAAATGTTTCCGTAGCAAAGATTGCAGCAAATGCAGATGCTAAGTTTATCTCTTCAGCAGAATCATATTTCTTACAAGCAGAAGCACGAGAAAGATATTTCGGAGGTAATGGTGGAAAGGACGCATATGAGTCAGGTGTTACTGCAGCTTTTAGAGATGCGGGTTTTGAATCTGCTGCTTCTACTTTGTTAGCCGGAAACTATAAGTATAAAATGGGTGGGACTTTCGAAGAGAAACTCGAACAGATTATTGTTCAAAAATGGGCTTCTCTTCCTGGGAATCAGGCTCTCGAAGGTTTTATCGAAAAAAATAGGACTGGTTACCCTAAGACTAGTATAGTATATTCTACTGATTTGAATTATATACCAGGACAATTCGTAGTTTCTAAAACAAGTAAAATTGGTAATGCGCTACCTAAACGTATTGTTCTTCCAGATAGTGAGAGAAAAACGAATACCAATACTCCTCCAATTGTTCCAATTACAAACAAAATTTGGTGGGATAAAAAATAATTACATTCTAAAGTAATTCTATATGAAAAGATATCTAATAATTATAACCGTGTTTGCAGTACTTTTTACCTCATGTAAGAAAGATACTGAAAATGTATCGTTTGTGACAACTTTTGCTGACTTTGATATGAAGGGTAACCAATATCAATCTTTGGTCGTTGGGCAGAAATATGTCGAACAAGGTGTATCAGCAAAAGAAGGCGAGAAGAGCCTTGAAATTATTACTAGGGGAGTTGTTGACGAGTCTAAGACTGGTGTTTATGAAATAACATACTCGGCAATAAATAGTGATAATTTTCCTGGAAGTGTAAAGAGGTATGTTGCGGTGTTGCCATCTACACCAACTGTAGATATATCAGGAGGCTTTTTCTATAAGGCTAATCCGACCTTTACAACAACAATGACTAAATTGGCTCCTGGATTTTATACGTTTGGTAATGTCTGGGGGGCAAGTGTTATTCCAGCATACATATTGTCTACTAATGGCGTTGATTTAACATTACCACTGTCTCAGCTAAGCGGCTTTGGAAGAGTTCAGGGTACAGGAAAAATAGATGGGAATGAAATGACTTTGATAGTTGATTTGTTGGATCAGGGAATATCTAATAGAGCTAGAATTTGGGTGAAAAATTAAATTGCAATATTATGAAAATCAAAAATATAACATTTTTTTTCCTCCTTATCTTGGGAGGGGTAATAGCTTCTTGTCAGAAAGAAGAAGAGATTGGGGGCACAGCTACGCAAAAAGCTTCGGGTGATTGGTTTGTCAGATACTCCGATGATGGAGGAAAGACGTTCCATGCAGATTACCTTCATTTTGCGACTTATAATTCTGCAGCAAACAAGTCAGATGAGCTTTGGTTAGATGATTTGAAGACCTTTTGGGAAATGAAAGGTCTTGTAACATTGGATTTAAATAGTCTCACTTTTAAGGGAACAAAAGTGAAAGAAGTTTATAATAATATTACCTTCGATGTTGATGGTAAAATTCTCGAAGGAGCAGCTAAAGGGCCAGGCTCAAAAACCCCTACTGATTCCATTTATATGAAAATTGAATTTTCAGATGATCCTGGAACCGAGTACATTCTTTCAGGTTATAAAAGGACAGGATTTTTGGAAGATGAGCATTAAAAAGATTTGATCTTTTAGGCTTTATACTTTTTACCTTTTCAAGCACAGTAATGATGATATTGTTTCGTTACTGTGCTTTTTTTTGAAATATAGTATATTTAAATCTGTATTTTTTTATCAGGTTATATCTTTTCCTGCTATTAATTACTTTGTGTACTTGAGCTGCTAATCGATCATGAAAAAATAATTTTGTACTGCTGTTACAATTAAAAATTATTTTTTTTATGGTGTAATTATTTGTTTATGTGTTGATTATGTTTTATTTCGTGAAATTTTATTCTAAAAATATTATGTACGCATTGCAAAAGTGAAAATATATTTTAATATTTGTTTGACATATTTTTAACATTAGGGCCGCCCAATGATTAACAATATGGACTAACTAGAAATCACACTTAAATTATTGGAAAGTAAAAAACTAGCCAAAGTGTTTTCTTCATAGCTAAGTAAATATATTAATTTAAATAAACGTAAACATATGAAACACAAATTACTCAGTTTTTTCGTGGGTAGTATGATCCTGACTTCAGTAGCGTTCGCGCAAGAGAAGAAAGTAAGTGGTCGTGTAACTGGTGCTGATGGCAAGCCATTGGCGGGTGTTACAATCGCAGTACAAGGATCGAGCACAGCTACTCAAACAGATTCGAATGGTAATTATTCATTATCTGTGCCAACAGGCAAAGTAATTGTATTCCGTTCGGTAGGATTTGCAGATAAAACAATAATCGTTAAGGAAGGACAGTCTGCCTTTAATGTGACTTTGGATGATTCTAATAGAGAATTGGAAGAGGTTGTCGTGACTGGTTATGGTCAAAGACAAATCAAAGATTTGACTGGTTCGCAGGGTTCTATTAAAGGAGACAAAATTGCTGCTGAACCAACTTTAAGCTTTGAACAAGCTATGTCTGGTAAAATGGCAGGTGTACAAATTGGTTCGACAGGGGGTACTTTAGGTGATGGTATGTCTGTTAGGATTCGAGGAGTCAATTCAATCTCTTCAAGCTCCCTCCCTTTGTATGTAATTGATGGCGTTCCAATGAATGCTGTTGAAAATGTTAACACATTTAATAGTGGTGATGGAACTCGGTTTAATCCAATGGCCTTAATCAATAGCAATGATATCGAATCTATTGAAGTTTTAAAAGACGCTGCTGCTGCGGTATTATATGGTTCCAGAGCTGCAAATGGGGTAATTCTTATAAATACAAAAAGAGGGAAAAGTGGGGTGTCCAGTATTAGCTTTGAATCTAAAGTGACGTCTAGTAAAGCTTCAAAATTATTGGATTTATTAAATGGCGATCAATTTATTGAAATTAATAATGAGAAAGCTAGAAATGCTGCATCCAAATTTGGTGGGGTGAAGATTATCGCAAAAGAAAGCGATATTGATGGAGATGGAGTAAATGATCGAACTAATTGGCTAGACGAAGTTTATCGCACTGGAATAGGTTATGATAATTCTGTGTCATTAAGTTCAGGAAATGAAAAAGGAAACTTTTATGCTTCAGCGAGATATTTAGATCAAAAAGGTATTATTTTAAAAAATCAACTTAAGTCCGGACAAGTAAGGATAAATGGCGATATTAAACCAGCTAAGTGGTTGAAAGCAGGTGTCTCTTTATCGTATTCAAAGACAGTCAATGACGGTATTTTAACCGATCGATATATAGCTGGAGCGACCGTTGCAGCACTCAATGCATCCCCAATAGTTGCTGTCCGTAATCCCAATAATATAATAGGATATAATTTAGGTGGAAATGGATACCTTGGCAATGGAAATAATACTTCCAGTTTAGTTGCAAATAATACCCCCGTAGGATTGATTGGAAATGTGGCAAACCCTGTTGCTACTTTGATGTCCCAATTAAATCAAAATACACCTGAGCAAATCCTAGCAAATGGTTACATCGAAGTTCAACCAATAACTGGATTAAAATTTACAAGTAAATTTGGTATTGATTACTTAAATAATTACGAACATCAATATAGTCATCCAAATATAGGTGGATTGGGAACTGCATATAATACATTAATCCAAGACAATTTTAGAAATCGAAACCAATGGGTGTGGCAAAACTATGTGAATTATGACAAAACTTTTGCAGAAGATCATCGCCTATCAGTTACTTTAGGATCTGAATACCAATTTACAAAGGAAAAGAATGTATATGCAGGGGCAAGCAATGTTGGTGATATCTACTTTACTGATATTCTTGATAATACTTATACTGGTACAGAACCTGGTACCTCTGATATTATGTTACTGTCTGGTGGTGGTTTATTCTCTAATGGGTTGGAATCTTATTTCTCAAGAGTTGGCTATGGATTTAAAAATAAATATTTAGTTGATTTAGCAATACGTGCCGATGCATTTTCAGCTTTTGGTAGAAACTCGAAATGGGGTTACTTTCCATCTGCTTCACTTGGTTGGGTTGCATCTGAAGAGGATTTTGCTAAACAATATGATTGGCTTTCTTATTTGAAACTTAGAGCAAGTTATGGCCGGGTTGGTAATTCAAGGGGGATCGATTCATATGCATCTAGGGACTT
The DNA here is from genome assembly GCF_029542085.1 of Sphingobacterium sp. ML3W. Lineage (NCBI taxonomy): Bacteria > Pseudomonadati > Bacteroidota > Sphingobacteriia > Sphingobacteriales > Sphingobacteriaceae > Sphingobacterium > Sphingobacterium sp. ML3W. The sequence continues at coordinate 6,141,105 of NZ_CP107036.1, forward strand.
ATACCAAGGGGGAGCTTATGCATCTTTAAATGGATTTTCAGCTTATCAGATTGGAAATCCGAACTTAAAATGGGAGACTTCTGACAAATATGATGTAGGTTTGGATTTTAATATCGCTAACAATAGATTCAATTTTGTAATCGACTATTTCTACAATAATATTTCAGGTCTTGTATTGAAGGCTGAACCTCTTTATACGACAGGTGTTCCGTCAACAGTCTTAGGGGCACCAGGTGCTGTTTTTACCAATATTGGTGCGATGACAAATAAAGGTATAGAATTTACGTTCAATATGAAAACAATGGAACGTGGAGACTTTACTTGGAATACCTCATTCAATTTTACAGCAATTAGTAATAAAATTAAATCATTAGTAACAGAAAATACTGATATTATTGATGGTAACTCTGTTGCAAGCGTTGGTCGATCATTGGGAACCTATAAATTAGTTCGATGGGCTGGAGTTGATGAGCAAACGGGTAATCCAATGTGGTATGGCAAAGATGGAAATATAAAAATGTTTAATCCAGATACGCAAACTTGGACTCAAGATGGTAAAAAGATTGCGGGATTAGTTGGAGATGACGCTGTTTACCTTGATAAGAGCGGGTTGCCTAAATATTATGGTGGATTAGACAACAATATTACCTATAAAAAATTTGATTTTGGGGTTTCATTAGTTTATACTGGCGGTTTCTATATCTATAATACAACCAGAAGTTCTTTGTTGACAAACCAATTCCTAAATAATACAACAGAGATCCTTGATCGCTGGACCACTCCTGGACAAAAAACAGATATCCCTCGTTTATTCTTAACCGATAATACACACTCTAGAGCTTCAGATAGATTTTTGGAGAAGGGCGATTTCCTTCGTGTTAGAACAATAAGTCTTGGGTATAATTTTGCAAATGAAACTTTGAATAGAGCAGGTATAAAAAATCTGAGATTATTTGCTCAAGTTTACAATCCATTTATTATTACGGGGTATAAGGGGCAAGATCCCGAAGTTAATTCGAATCGAAATAACTCTAATATTGCTATTGGTGTGGATAATAGAGCTGTTCCTCAACCTAGAACTTATACATTTGGATTAAATGTTTCACTTTAATAATTTTTGACATGTTAAAATTAAAATATATATTAATAGGTTCTCTTGCTTTGACATCGCTATTCTCTTCTTGTCAAAAGCAGACATTTGAGAAACCTTATGCTTATCTAGAACCCGAAGAAGCTTTTTTAAATGCCGATCGTATTTCTAAAACTGCTATAGGGATGTATGATGCACTTCAGAACAGAGATTTTCTAGGAGGGCGTGAATTAATTTACGCAGATATTCGTGGAATAGATTGTAGTGCAGGACCATATTTTGGCTCTGTGCCCAATTATGAGAATTTAACGTCGGATAATGCTATGGTTCAAGCGGCTTTCGTCGCTGCGTATAGAACAGTTTATGAAGCAAACTATTTTTTGAAAAATATCGAGCTGTATAAAGGAAGGGCTAAACCAGAAGACGAGGCTAGATATATTGCGGAGGCTAAGTTTATTCGCGCTTTAACTTATTTTTATATTGTAAATACGTGGGCACAGCCTTACAAATTTACAAATGATGGCTCACATCCTGGTGTGGCACTTGTTTTGACGGCGACTGATCCTAACAATATTTTCGATACTGCGCATCAAGTACCAAGAAATTCCGTGAAGGAAGTTTACGATCAAATTATTAAGGATTTGAATGAGGCTTTGCCTATGTTACCTAAGGTTTCAGGAGCACGTAGTATTTCAAATGTGGGGCGCGCGACTCAAGGTGCTGTGAATGGTTTATTAGCGAGAATTTATCTATATAAACAGGATTATACCAAAGCGTTAGAATATGCTAACAAAGTGACGTCATCAAATGAATATAGCATGGCAACTAATATTCAGCTAGTATTTACAGAGTATACAACATCGGAAAGTATATTTTCAGTAGCTCACAGTGGAGGTGATAACCCAAATACTAACCATTCATTGTCACAGCATTATTCACCGGGAGGAAGGGCTGACATACAGGTGAGTACAGCATTTCAGAATTTAATGTCACAAAATGACGCGAGAAGAACAAAGCTTCTTATTGCTGATGAAGACGGGCTTTGGAATGGTAAATATTCAAGTATTGGTGACTGGGCTCCAGTTTTGAGATATAGTGAAATATTATTAACTAAAGCTGAGGCTTTGGCAAATTTGGAAGTAGGTACCGCCGTTAATGTAGAGGCTTTAGCGCTAGTAAATCAAGTTAGACATCGTTCAGACGCGTCTACATCAGTTACTGCATCAAATAAAAGTGAACTGATTGCCGCCATTTTGAAAGAAAGAAGACTTGAATTGGCGTTTGAAGGTCAAGGAATCTACGAGTACTTAAGAACAGGAAGAAATATTCCGGCTCATGGAATTTTTAACGAACAAGTGTGGGGATCAAACAAAGTGATTTTTCCATTCCCTTATGCTGAAACGCAGAGAAATCCTAATTTGGTACAAAATCCAGGTTACTAGTGAAATAATTTTTTGAGATTATTCATGTAAAGGAGTAGAAATGTTAATATTTTCTACTCCTTTTTTCGTTTCCATTCTCACTCGAGAATTGGTGCCGTCTTCATTTTTTTTCTTGAGGACTAAATATTATGGGGCTCAATCAGCTAAAATTTGCTCATCTAATTATTAATCATTTGTGAATTTTATTCATTTAGATAAATATAAATATATTTTTGGGGTCAGCTGACTAAAGCTTTGCTGGAAATTATTTACCATATTTTATCGGATGGAATTGTAATGAATGGATGTATTTTGTTTATAAATAGCGTTTTATGTTTTAATTAAGTTGATAGTAGTAAACTAGGCAACACTTATTTAGTTGTCATTTTTTTTTAAAGCCAAAATATTAAAGAATACATTGTGTTTGTTTATTTATTTAATTAAGTAAATGTTAATATTGTAAAAATTGATTTGTTTTTTTATTTTTTTTACAAAAACAATAAAAAAAACAATCGAATATTGCGAATATGAAATTTTCATTTATCTTTGTTTTTAACAAAACCTTAACACTTCAGTGAAGGTTTCGTTAAATGCTAACTGTATTAGTCTAATAGACTCATCGCTTTTTTACGTAAATGAAATCCATAGGAATTCTATGTGATATTTATGAAGAAATAAACATACTTAATTAAATAAACATATGAAACACAAATTACTCAGTTTTGTGCTCATGTCTACTGCGATGTCTACTTCGACCTTGTATGCTCAGGAAATCAGAGTGTCAGGTAAGGTAACATCTGAGGATGGAGCAGCACTTTCTAACGTTACTGTTTTAATTCAAAATGGTAGCAAAGCAACTCAAACAGATTCGTCTGGTAACTATTCCATGATGGCGAAATCAAATGATGTATTGATATTTCGATCTATCGGCTATGCTGATAAGTCTGTAAAGGTAAATGGTACTAAATCTTTAAATGTTCAATTACAGACCAGCTCAACTGGATTGGAAGAAGTCATTGTAACAGCCTATGGTAAACAGAACAAAGAAGCTATTGTAGGAGCGGTATCTAGTATTTCAGCCAAAGACATTGAAAAGAGACCGGTTAGTTCGGTGACTGCTGTATTAGAAGGAGCAGCTCCTGGCATTATGGTTAATAATTCAAATGGAGAACCGGGAAGTAATCCCGAAGTTCGTATTCGTGGATTTGGTACCGTAAATGGAGACGCTTCTCCAACATATGTTGTGGATGGTGTCGTTTTCGGAGGAAATATATCTGATATAAATCCTGCAGATATCGCATCAGTATCCGTACTAAAAGATGCAACATCTGCTGCACTTTATGGGAGCCGTGCTGCAAATGGTGTCATCGTGATCACGACGAAAAATGGTACTTCTGGTGCTCCTGAATTAAATTTTAGCGTAAACCAAGGTTTGTTTACACGTGGAATACCTGAATATGACAAAATGGATGAAAGACAATTCATGGAAGCAGCCTGGCAAGGACTTAGAAATCAATATTTATGGGATAACAAAACATGGACAATTGATAAAGCGAATGAGGAAGCTAATAAAAACTTGGTTCCGACAATTTTAAGCTTGAATATATTTGATAAAGCAGATGATAAACTATTCGACTCAAATGGGAAGCTAGACGCAACAGCGAAAATTAAAGGAAGTTATGCCTCAGATTTAGATTGGTTTAAACCTCTATCGAGAAAGGGATATAGACAAGATTATAGTTTAAACGGTCGTGGTGGTAATGAGAAGGGCAATTATATGTTTAATGTAGGTTACTTAAATGAGGAAGGCTACATCAAAACTTCAGACTTTGAACGCCTGTCTGGTAGATTAAGTGCAAATATTACTCCAAGATCTTGGGTAAGTGCAGGCTTTTCTGCTAATGCCAGTCATCAAAATAGTAACAATACAACAGGCGAAGGATCTGGATTTACAAACCCATGGAACTTTGCTCGAAATATTGCGCCAATTTATCCAGTTCATCTACACGATGCAGTCACAGGAGATTTTGTATTAGATGCAGATAAAAACAAGATATATGATAACGGTGAAACTTCGAGAAATCAATATGGTGGACGACATGTTATTTGGGAGAATGAACTGAATTTAAATAGAGGATTAAGAAACACCTTTAATAGCCAAGCATATATAAATTTTAAATTCTTGAAAGACTTTGAATTTAAAATTGTAGGTGATATCAATTTGCGAAACACAATGTCCAAATCATATAACAACGCTATAATTGGTGATGGCACTGGAAATGGAGGTCGTGCTTCAAGAACTGTATATAATTATAAGAACTACACAGTACAGCAACAGTTGACATACAACAAAACTATAAATGGTGTACATAATTTGGACGTCTTCTTGGGACACGAAAACTATGGTTATGCTTATAACTATCTTTACGGATATAAAACTAAGCAGACTTTTGCTGGTAAACCCGAACTAATCAATTTTAATGAGATTACTTCACTAACAGACTATTCTTATGATAAGACACTAGACGCATATTTGTCCAGAGTCCGTTATAATTATGACGGTAAATATTTTATTGAAGGTGCGTTTAGAAGAGATGGTACATCCCAGGTAGCACCTGATTATAGATATTCTAATTTTTGGTCTGTGGGAGGTAGCTGGATGGTATCGAAAGAAAAGTTTCTTGAGAATGAGAAATGGATAAATTCTCTGAAGTTAAGAGCTGCGACCGGTTATGTTGGAAATTTGGCTAGTTTAGGCTATTACGATTATATGGATCTATATACAATTGGACAGAATAATAATAATCCAGCATTATATAAAGGGAATATTGGAAATCAGCAATTAACATGGGAAGCGAATCAATCGACGTCCTTTGCATTGGAAGGACGATTGTTTAATCGCATGAATTTCGTTGTAGAATATTTTAATAAAACATCGAAAGATCTCATATTCAATGTGAATTTGGCTTCATCAATTGGTTCAGCTAATAATGATGGAACGACAACCGTAACTCGTAATATCGGTGCTCTAACTAATAAAGGAATTGAACTTACTTTTGATGTTGATATCATTAAAAATCAAGATTTTAGATGGAATTTTGGAACTAATGCTACTTTCTTCAAAAACAAGATCACTAAAATGCCTGAAGAAAATAAAGCAAATGGATTGTTGAATTCTCCATTTAAATATATGGAAGGACATTCTGTTTACGACTTTTTCTTATATCAATTTGCTGGTGTAGATATGATTACAGGACAATCTTTATATTTTGCGGATAGTGATCAATTTGATCCAACGAATAAAACTGGCGCTTGGTATGAATTTCAAGAGGAAATAAACGGTGTTATGTACACTAGGAATGCGGCCTATTCTAAAAGAGATTGGAGTGGTTCTGCAATTCCGGATCTGATGGGAAGTTTTAATACTTCTTTCAGTTACAAAAATTTTAACTTGACAGGATTATTTACCTATTCGATAGGAGGTAAGGGGCTTGACTATTCCTATATCGACTTAATGAGTTTAGGTAGTACCCCATCTGCTCTACATCAAGATCTGTCTAAGGCATGGACACAAGCACCTGAAGGAATGACATTAACCTCTGCTAATCGCATAAATCCAGATGCCATCCCGCAGGTAAATTTTAAAAATAGTGCATTTAATAATAGCAGTATTTCGAATAGATTCTTAATGAATAGTTCTTATTTGTCCATCAAAAATATTTCCCTTGGTTATCAATTGCCTCAAACTTTGTTACAAAAGATGGATGTGCGTCGTCTGAATTTGTTTTTTACAGTTGAAAATCTGGCGACATTTACAAAATTAAAAGGCTTTAGTCCTCAACAAGGCTTTGACGGAATAAGTGACAACGAGTTTGTACCCTATCGTACATTCTCTTTAGGTGTTAATATTGGGTTATAATTAAAAGGAGATAGAAATGAAATATATATATAGAATTGGTCTCGTATTAGCTTGTGCAAGTCTAATATTGAGTTGTAAGAAAGATTATTTGGACCGTTTACCTACAGATACGGTTGCCCCAGAAACCGTTTTCGAATCAGTTGAAAACGCTAAAATGGCTGTCAACGGGTTGTCTAGATTAATGAAACGACAGTACATTAGTCAGGGGTTTAATGGCGAAGGGACAATCAAAATGTATTATGGAATTTATGGCGGAGTAAACGCTTCTATTCCAATGACAGGTTGGAGTTCTGTTATCAATCTAGAGTATTTTGCTAATCCCAATAGTACTTATACATACTATCCTTGGTATTATTATTACATTATCATTGGTAATGCAAATGCAATAATTGATAAAATTGATGCGACCCCTGGTGATGCTAAAGAAAAAGAATTTGTTAAAGCGCAAGCGTTAACTTTTAGAGCTTACAGCTATATGATGTTGGCCCAGCTCTATGGCGACCGTTGGTCGTCTTCAAATAATGGTGCCACAAACGCGGTGGTGCTGCGAATTCATGAAGGTTTAGAAAATATGAACCTTTCTACATTAAAGGAGACTTATGATTTAATTTATAGTGACCTAAATACTGCTATCGGATTGTATGAATCTTCTGGTAAAACTAGGATAAGTACTAATAATTATGAGGTTAATAAAGATGTTGCTTATGCTGTGTTTGCAAGAGCTGCTTTAAATAAAGAAGATTTTCCGAATGCTGAGAAATATGCAGCGTTGGCGAGAACATCATATCCCTTAATGTCTAACACTGAATATAGAGCAGGTTTTTCTACAGTAAATAAGGAATGGATTTGGTCTGTTTTTGATAGCGATCAGGAAACAATTTTCTTCTATTCGTATTTTTCTTATATAGCGTATAACTCGACATCATCATTAGTTCGTACTTATCCTCGATCAATAAGTAAAGATTTGTTTAATAAAATCCCTGTCTCAGATATCCGGAAGGATATGTTTCTTGATCCAGTTAAAACCGGATTAACATTTACAGCAACGACAGGCCAGGGAGATAAAGCTGCGTTGGCATATATCAGAAATATTTATAAAGATATTCCATCTAATTCAACAGCTTATGCCTATATGCAATTTAAATTTAACGCAACAGGGATGCCTGGAGTAGGACAGCTAAATAATTTCAGATCTTCAGAAATGTTATTAATTGAAGCGGAAGCAAAATATAAACAAGGCAAAGATGCTTCAACTATTCAGTCCTTGTTGAATGAGTTAACCAAATCTACGGGAAGAGATCCAAATTACGTTTGTAATAAAACAGGACAGGACCTTTTTCAGGAGATAAAGCTTTATCGCGCTATTGAATTGTGGGGTGAAGGTTTCGACTTCTTCGATCTAAAGCGATGGGGCGATCCAATAGTTAGAAAATCCTTTACAAATGGTGGTAATTTTCAAGGCGCATTGGCGACAACTATTCAGCCAACGGACCGTAATAATTGGAAAATTGTAACTCCAGCGAAAGAGACGGATTTTAATTCGGAAATTAAGCAATAAGATTTCTGTCCGAATAAAAAAGGGTTAGCAATTTGCTAACCCTTTTGTCTTTTATTACCTTTTTGAAATATGTGTTTTACATTGATGACTATTATTATCAAATCATTAATTTTATGTATATAAATTAATAGACTAACAATTTATTAATATTAACTTAACATTTGGAATCTATTTTTACGGCGTGAAATATGAGGGCTTATAATATTTAACGAGAAACCATAACCCTCTTAAAATTCATTCATTATATTAGAGATTATTATAATACCAATGAACCATCAGGACAGAAGATCTGTTTATACAGTTTACAAGTCCCGGTGATATCATTGCCACAAAAAAGTTATTCAATGAAAAAAGCACTTTTACTCGCAACTCTGATTGGTCCAGCGGTAGCCATGGCACAAAATAATAATGCACCTTCAAGTTATGATCCACATGATATTAAAATCACAGGATACCTTCAGACGCAGTTTCAAAAGGCTCAATCACCAGGAATAACCTCGTTCTCCGGCGGTGATTTCTCCAAGAATTCCGACAACCGTTTTATGATCCGACGTGGACGCCTCAAGATCGATCGCGTGGATACTTATTCAAGTATTGTATTCCAGATCGATGCGACACAGGATGGTGTACAGCTAATGGATGCTTTTATTCAATTGCGCCACCCCGATCAGAAAGGTCTGAGTCTGACAGCAGGCCTCTTCAATAGACCATTCGGATATTCTATTGTTTATTCTTCTGGCTACCGTGATTTCCCCGAACGAGCACGTGTTTTCCAGACCTTAATGCCACGAGAGCGTGACCTTGGGGGGATGGTCAGCTACCACCCTGGAGGCAAAATGAAATTCCTCAACCTAGACTTGGCTCTGGTAAACGGAAGCGGCCACTCAGCCAAAGACTACGATTCCAAAAAAGATCTGATCGGTAACTTGGGATTTAAATTCGATAGCCTAGCAGATAAAAGATTGCACCTCGGATTTGGCGGTTCCTTCTATAAAGGTTCTGTCCGCAACGACACCAAAACATACTACACAGCTATCGCTAGTGGTTATACTGCGCATACCAGTGATGACAATGAAGGAAAAGCCATTGGTAGAAACTACTACGGCGCAAACTTACAAATTGAATTGGACAATAGCTTTGGGAAATCCAGCTTCAAGACGGAATATGTGGCTGGAGATCAACCTGGTGTCGCAGGAGGTGCGGATATCAAAGGTCCTTATGCGAGCAGAAGTTTTACGACACAACCTGCGACGGATTTATATCAACGGAAATTTAACGGTTATTATCTTTGGTTTACCCAGGAAATTGCTAAAACAGGGGTTACAGCTTTATTGGCCTATGATGTATACGACCCCAATACTAAGGCAAGTGGTATGACCATAGGAATGCCTGATAATTTTACGGCGGACGGCGATGTTAAATTTAGTACATTGGGTTATGGCGTCGCTTATCAGATTAGTAATAGATTAAAACTTACTGTCTATAACGAGCATGTGACCAATGAAAAGACGAGTTTGAAGAATTTTTCTGATGATCTGAAAGACAATGTTTTTACGACCCGATTGTTATACCGCTGGTAAAATGTACCAGTTAATTTTATTGAATGTTTAAAAATTAAAGCAAACTCTTCGACTTAGGCAGGATATTTGATCATGTGGTGAAATAAATGACTTAGGTTTTGAAAAGAGAAATTGCATGAGAATAACATTCCTATTTTTATTGTTCTTGTTTTTTGCTTCTTGTACAGGGAAAAAAGACATTGGACAATTCGATAGCCGGACAGAGATGCTGGCTCATATCCGTAAGCTTTCCCCTCAGGATCGGGCGAACTTTTTTAAACAGCAGGTCCAATTGATTGATACCGCCCTAGCGAAAGTCAAAGAGCAAACCATTTATTTTAGCTTTTCCATGGGATTATCTTCAGGTGATCCTAAGGATGTTAATTGGGATACGGTAAACTGGAATCAGATGGATATCCAAAATAAGGCCTTTGTTATTCCTAATCCCGATACACTAAAAGCTGCATTTGAAAGCTATTCCAACACGCTTAAAGCTGTACAACGTTTTGGCGTTCCACATTCATCATTTGAGCTAGATGCTGCTGATGACAATATATCGGAAACAGGACAGCTCTCAACCTCATTTAAACAATTGTTCCAAGGAAATAAATCCCTTGATTCATCCAAAGTTGGCCTTTTGCCCGTTAGTCAGGCTCTTGTGGAAATAAAATATCAACTTCCACATGAATTGGATTCTTTAGCAATCGTTCCGGATGCTAAAACGGTGAAATATATGGGCTACGATTTAACGATCGATACGATTAGTCCACAGGGAATAGAACTCGATCTGCCGCTGGATTTATATTACAACTATCTTGGTCATCGGGGGAAAATTCCAAATGATAAACTGGTGGAATCGAATTCTTATTCAGCGATGCCTCTTTATGGATTACATCCAGAAATTCAGAAACAGGCGAAGTCGGCTGGGCAGTTGTTTCAAAAATTCCAAACCGCAGCGGTAGAGGATGCCATGCTTGACCGCTTTGAACCGCAGTTTACTGAGGGAATGTTTCAAGGTTTGAAAAAGCTGAATTACTACCAGTCAGCTATTGAGAAAGAACTTAAAGTATTATTGGGTGATAACAAAAATGCAGACGTATTTGACGTTATCAAAAAACTTAGAGAATATATCGAATCCAATGAGGAATACCTAGGACCTGTTGAACAGCGACTCTCTATCTCATTCCCTTATCCTGTAAAGCAATTCTTGTTGTATTTTGGAAAATCGAACGAAACAATTAAAGCAGAACGTCGGATTCCTGTTTCACGTGCTGCTTCGTATGGATATATGACCTATTTAGACCAAAAAGAGAAGAAATATGGTATTGTTGATTCCATAGGTAATGTCATTATTGAACCTCGTTTTAAAGAACTGACACGTAGTAGTCAAGATTATTTCTTTGACTCAAGTGATAGTATTGATTATTTCCTAAATGTGAAAGATAAAAAGCTGGAGCCCGTCAAAACTGGTTACCGATTCGAACGGAAGCTTGAGGCGAACTTATCCATATTTAAAACAAAAAGGAATATTTGGGTGTCCTTCGTAATGGACAAGAGGAAATAGTGCCTTTTAAATATACGTCTATAGAAAGACAGGGCAAGCTATTCGTTGCAAAATACACAGTAAGGGGACGCGAGACGTTTGATCTCTATACATTACAAGGAGATCTTATTGAAACTCCATTGTTAAGTGCCGTTGAAATACTTGCAGATAGTAGTTTTATGGTACGCAGTAAGTTGCATAAATTCGGTGTCTTAAATACCAGCGGAAAATTAGTCATTCCGATGGAATATGATAAAATTGAAGGATTGAAAACTGCGAATTGGGTATATGCCACGAAAGGTCGGGAGACTTTTTTGCTAGATTACATGAATAAACGGGTTGATATTCCTGCAAACCTTAGATATGTAGATATCAGTCGGAGTGCCGAAGGGATGATTCCTTTCTCTGACTATGATGGCTATGGTTTTGTTGATCTGAACGGAAAGATTGTTATTCAGCCCCAATATAGTAATATTACTGAATTCTACAGAGGGCATGCATTGGTTCGCACTGCAAAGGAGGAGTTGTTTATGATCGATAAAAACAATGGTATCTTCAAAAAAATTGTGTTGCCACCTTCTCCAGATGGTTCTCAACGATTGGATGTTGCCTTTTCAAAGGATGGTACAGGATATTTCACCATGGGGGAGATTGTGCTTGACAAGGACGGAAATGTTGTAAATGTTTCTATTGATGATCTCAACTAATGTGGTGAGTGAAAACATAAAAATCAAAACGAATGAAAAATACTAAGATAGGGGCTATAGGCATTGCAATCTTATCGCTTAGCATATTTGCATGTAAACAGTCTGTCAAGCCATACGCAGAAGCCCCACTGCAGTTGAAAGCGGTTGATATGAATGTGGATCTCAAGAAGTTTTTGGGCAATGAGGATCTTTTCCGAGGTAAAGTCGATATGGTGAATCTCGACGCGGAAGAAAATGAAATCGTACTTGAGCGAAAAGATCTTCCTGACAGCACAGTCTATTATGTACAATACAATGTCAACTCTAACAAGGATGATATCAATCTGGCTGATTATGGTAGTTTTAAATTTAAAACACTTGAACTTCTAACAGATCTAGCAGAAAAAGAAGTTTTTGCCTGGATGGCCGAGCAGGAGGATGTATCCGCAGACGATGTGAATAAACTAGTGGACCAGATTGCATCAGATAATCCTGAGGCAATAATGAATTCGCGGGAATTGGAAGGCGTTTCTTCTGGATTGCACTTGATCTGGCATACCAAGGATAAAGTATTTCAACTTGTGGTGCCCGAAATAGAACCCCTGCGATTTGACCGGAGCAATGAGGAGTATACCCCTTCCTATGATGACGATGGTAATCCTATCGAACCGAAAGAGACTTTTAGTAAAGAGCAGATTATTACATTGTTTAAGGACAAATTAAAAGATTCAGCAAAAAATAAAATTACATTCTTTATCGCCAAACCTCAATTTGATGAGTGGTTCCGTGACAACTCACCAAGTTCGCGCGGAACAATGACCCGATATGACTAAAATCTTATGCGATATTTTTGCGGATACGACTTAAGGAAGAAGCTGTAATCCCCAAATAGGAGGCCAGCATCGTTAAGGGAACACGATTTGCCAGTCCGGGATAGAGCTTTAGAAATAGCAGATAGCGTTCCTTGGCATCAAGATTCATCATGGTATTCGCTGTTTTTAATTTGCTTTCAATGACAAACCCATACAGCTTGGCCATCAATAAGGGCCAGATTTTGATTTCTTTTTCTAACAACAGAAAATTATGGATATCGAGACTCCATAGCTGTGCATCTGTTACAGATTCGATATAGTCATTGGACGGGGTACGATCCAGAAAACTTTGGAAATCTCCGATAAAGCGGCCTTCGTAAATAAAGTATCGTGTAAAATCATCACCTTTATGATTATAATAAAGGGAGCGAAATACACCCCTTTCTACGAAGGCAATACTATTGTTGACCTTTCCACAGGTGACAAAATAGTTGGCTTTTGGAATGCTCTTCTTTTCGAATGCCTGCCTGATTAGACCTTCCTCCCGCTGATCAAGCTGCCCAAATTTTCGGATAAACGCTAGAAGCTGTTCCATATTGCTTATATTAATTACCTAAGATAATCAATTCTTCGCGTTGTGGTCCTGTAGACAGGTATTTGATAGGTATATTTAACTCTTCTTCCAAAAAGGATACAAATAGCTTCAGTTCTTTCGGAATTTGTGCCTGTTGATCGATTTTAAGCAAAGTGCTATTCCATCCGTCTAAAAATTTCCAGATTGGCTTTGGGGCATTGTCTGCAAATGTCGGAGCAATTAAGATCCTTGTTTCACCATCTATCTCATATGCTGTGCAAATTGGCACTTCGGGCATTCCATTTAGGATATCTGCCTTTGTCAGTACAAGATCTGTCACACCGTTTAACATGACAGCATATTTTAATGCAGGTAGGTCAAGCCAGCCCACTCTTCGCGGTCGTTTGGTATTGGATCCGAATTCGCTACCTTTTTCACGCAGCTCATCGGCAAGGGAGCCCGTTATTTCCGTTGGAAATATGCCGTTTCCAACGCGTGTACAATAGGCTTTGGTAACACCATAAATCTTATCGATAAGCTTAGGCGATACGCCCAAACCCACACATGCTGCGGATGCGATGGTGTTTGAAGAGGTTACATAGGGGTAGGTACCATGATCAATGTCCAATAATGTAGCCTGAGCGCCTTCTGCTAGTACTTTTTTATTGTTCTTAATTGCTTCATTGATGATTATTTCTGTATCCATAATTTGTAATTTTTTTAAAAAACTGCATGCCTCTAGAAAATTATCATATAATTCTTGTACTGCCGGCATATCCTGCCCCAAAGCCTGTAATTCGGTATACTGTTTATTTAAAATTTGGAAAACATAGGTTTCGAAATCTTTGGAAAAGATATCCCCTACGCGTACATTCTGCCGAAGTATTTTATTGGAATAGGTGGGTGCAATGCCATTTTTTGTTGTTCCGATAGAGCGGTATTGTTGTGATTCTTCCAGATAAATATCCCAGTACTTGTAAGTGGGCAATACAAGATGAGCTTTCTCTGAGATTAGGATTCGATTGATTATTTCTGTGTCAGAAATAATGGTTTGAAGTTGTTCCACCTCCGCTTGGAGTGCGAGAGGATCGATCACCACAGCAGTACCGATAATATTTTTGATATGAGGATAAAAGATTCCTGAGGGCAGTAATTTAAGGGTAATCCGTTTGCCATTATGATAAATGCTATGCCCGGCATTTGCCCCGCCATTGAACCGGGCAATAATGTCATAATCACGGCCGATCAGATCAATGATTTTTCCTTTTCCTTCATCTCCCCACTGGAGTCCAATTAAAATATCCATGTTGCTATTGTTTTGAATTTACGGATCAAAGCTAGGGGATAACAGGGAGGGTACAATTGCCATTTGACAAAAAAACAGGCGATGATGTTTATTCCTTGGAAAATTGATCAAAGAGAAACCAGATCAGTTTTTAACCTTGTTTTTGTCCGAGTTGTTTGATTTTAAATAACCATTTATTCCGCTTTGTTAGATCCGAAGTCTTTATAATTCCGATGTAAGTGACTTTTACTGGTGATATACCGCAAAATAGTAAGGTGGATCTTTTGAGCTGATTTACACTCGGTTTACCATAGACCAGGGCATAATACCAACCGGGCTGGTCGAGGGTTGTTATAATCCGAGCGGATTTCCCTTTGAGTAATTTGTCCCAAAAAAGAGAGTTTTCACGGTATTGGAAAGCAAAACCGGGTAGAAAGAGTCTATCGATAAAACCTTTCATAATAGCCGGAAGACCACCCCACCATACAGGATGCACCCAAACTAAATGTTCGGCCCATAGGATATCTTCCCAAGCTTGCAGGAGATCTGGTTCGAGTTCTGTTCGCTTCTGGTATCCAAACTGCAGATTGGGATTAAAATTCAGCTCTGCGATGTTAATCGAACGGACTTCCGCTCCAGATTCTTTTGCACCTTCTTTATAAGCTGCGACAATACCAAAATTGAAAGATTCCCTATTGGGGTGACCGTTGATAATAAGTGTTTTCTTCTTCATGTTATTCTTCTGATAACACAAAAGTAGAGGTGTTGGTACTTGAATTATAGGACAAATGTCTAAAAAGTAATCTCATTGCGGATCCGACTTAAATGCCGTTGTGTGATGCCCAGGTAGGACGCTAAATACTGCAATGGTATTTGTCGGACAAATTCGGGCTGATCCCGGAGCAAGACCGTATAGCGTTGCAAAGCTGTTTCTTTCTGCAATTGAAAGATACGTTTTTCAAGTTCCAGATATTGCTGTTCAGCAATCATCCTGAGGTATTTTGTCCATACTAGACTTTCAGCCGCAAGTTTGTCAATGGTACTTTTTTTGATGACCCAGAGTTCGGCGGGGGTGAGGGCCTGCATGGTTTCAATACTTGGTCCGCCGGTGATAAAAGAGGAGTAGGCAGCGATTAGGCTATTTGGAAATCGAAAACAATACGTGACGTCTTCTGCACTTGAGGTTGTATAATACGAACGAAAGATTCCGGATGTGATAAAGGCAACCTCGTTACAGCGCTGATTTTCTTTAACAAAAAAATCATTCTTGTTTAGCCTTCTATATTCAAAAAGCTGAACTATCTGGGTAATTTCTTCCTCATCGAAGAGACCCAAAGACTGAAAGTAAGCTGCTAGCATAGAAATCAAACTTAGATAAATTGCTTTAGTAATACAAAATAAATCTGCTAGGGTACATATTATGGGATAGTCCTTCAGTAAGATCAATACGCCGACAAGTTACTGAAAGGCTGTTTTTCTTTTTCATTGTGTGATTATTTTCTTGATCAATACGATTTGTCCCAAATGATAGTAACTATGTTCAACTACCCCTTCAATGTTTCGTAGATAGGAGCCATATTTCTCATCAAAAAAAGGTTTATCAAAAATTTCGGCATTAAGCTGCTCGACTTTATCGGCAAAAAGTGCTGCATTTATAAAAAAGTCAGACCGAAGTTTGTCCCAATCATTCTTATTGACTATTTCAGGTAAATCAAAACTGTATTTATCATTAATTTCCAGCTTTCCCGTTTCAAATGCGGCCAGCAATCCCTTTAAGTAATAATTGATGTGATAGGTGAGTGCAGCAATGGTATTTAAATTGTTGATCTTCAGGATAGCCTGTTCCCAACTAATATCTGCTAGTTGTTCTTGATAGTTGGTATTTGCAATCCAATAACCATTTAATAAAACTTCTCTAAGTCTGCTTGCGATAAATAGCTGCTTTTCCATTTCCTGTTAAAATTTTCTATTGATCAGTATTCCTTTGTTTTTGATATAAAATTAGATTTTTTAAAGTAATGCCAGTATCGTTAGGTTTATATCGTTTTTATAATTCTAATTTACATACAATTTTCTTATTCTTCATATTGGGTTAATCTCTTGTTAATAAGACTTTTGTTTTTTTGTGCAAAGTCATTGTTATCAATATATCATGCTTGCACTAACCGGAAAAGATTTAAGAAATGTTTGGGATCAATTTGTAGAAGATGAATGTGAGGAATCCTTTTATACCTTATACAAACATTATTACCATTATCTTTCCTACTTGGGACTGAAAAAGAAAATGTCCATGCAACGTATTCAGGATAGTGTCAATGATGTGTTTTTACATCTTTGGGAGAAAAAGAATGGCAATCGACAAATACGCAATCATCATAATTATATTACTACAGTATTCTTCCGAAAGCTCTTTCGTAAAGAAACGCTTCAACTGACAGATTTGGATTTTTCGGAAGAAGTACACGATCCAGCTATCCATCAATCTGTCGAAGAACAGTATATTCGTACGACAACAACAAATACTGTCGCACAATTGGTTCAGGAACATCTAGAGCAATTGGGAACGAAGCAACGTTTGGTAATTTATCAACGTTTTTTTCTTGACCTCTCTTATCAGGAAATTGCGGACGCCAATCAAGTTTCTATTCATACCATTTATAATACGATCTATAAATCGCTGGAAAAGATCAAAAATAATCTGTCTAGTGAACAAGAAATATTCCTTAAAGTAGCCGTAGGCCTACTTTCTTCATTTTTATTGATTTTTTCTTAAAAACAAGTAGTGAAAAAATGATGTCCCTCGCTCTATTGGATAAATTACAATCAGAGCGGAATGGACGAACTTAATTTACAGGCCTTATTGCAAGATGAATCTTTTGTCAACTATTGCAGGAGAACAGAGAAAGAGGATATCGAGAAATGGGAAAAATGGCTGCAAAAATATCCAGAACATCAACAATCCATTGCGGAGCTAAAGGAGACTATTTTGGCGATGGGATATTATGCCGGAGAGGTATCCGTTCAGGCAAATTACTTCCGTTTACAACAGCAGATAAAAAAGCATTCTAACCAGAACCGTTTTAAGGAAATTGGTAAAACCGTCTGGTTTAAAATTGCCGCTGCGGTAATTGTTGTAGGTACTGTTTCACTGTTTTTATTTCGACAACAAGCTTCTAAAGAAACAATAGAAATTGTCCAACATATTGGTTCTCCAGGACAAGATGCTGCACTGTTGACCCTAAAAGATGGTTCGGTAATTTCCTTAACTGATATTCGTAATGGGAGTGTCGTTGCACTTCAAGGAGGAGTGGAAATTCAGAAGAGCAAAAACGGTGAGTTGGTTTATAAAGCAGTAGAACAGGGCGGTGCTGCAACAGCGGCGGTCAATAAAATAACAACTAATCGGGGCAATCAATATCAAGTGATTTTGCCTGATGGATCCAAGGCTTTTCTGAATGCAAATTCTACGTTGACTTATCCATTGAAGTTTGCAAATGATGCGCGAAGTGTGCGTATGACTGGCGAAGTTTATTTTGAAGTCGCAAAGATGGATAGGGGAACGGACGGAAAACGAATCCCATTCTATGTGGAAACGGCAGAACAAAAAATCGAAGTACTCGGAACACATTTTAATGTCAATGCCTATCAGGATGAACCCTATACCACAACAACACTGTTGGAGGGAAGCGTACGTGTGACTTCTTTAAAAATGAATGAATCTGTTCTACTGAAGCCGGGGCAAAAGGCATTATTAAGTGAGCGGTTGCGTATCGATGATGCTGATATTTCTCAGGACGTAGCATGGATAGCGGGGGACTTTGTATTCAAGGGTGAAGAATTGGGTAGTTTACTACGTAAGATTTCAAGGTGGTACAATGTAGATGTGGAGTGTCCACAACGACTCAATAAGCTCAAATTTGACGGTATGGTGTCGCGTTCCCAACCGCTCTCTACCATCATGGACATGTTACAGACAACCGGTAAGGTAAAATTAACACTAAATGGAAGGAGGCTTATTGTGATAGATTGACCTATCTAATCATGCGATGAGCTAAATAAAAACAACCAAAGGTGCTGGTAACACCCTTGGTCAATGTGTTAAGCTTATCGATAACGTTGCGATTCAATAATCATCAAATAATATTAACTACAACAAATATATGAGTTTTTATCAATGCATGCGTGTTATGAAAATCACCATGGTATTTTTAACTTGTTTGTTGGTGAAAGTCAGTGCGTTTACTTATGGTCAACGGATTACACTCAACAGGCAAAATAGCAATATCCCAACTATTTTAAAAGAAATAAGGCAGCAGAGTGGCTATGATTTTTTTTATGATAACGGCTTATTTAATCGTGCAAAACCCGTTAATATCAGTCTCAAAAATGCAACTGTTGAGGATGCGTTAGATATCTGTTTTGCCGGACAACCATTTGGTTATGTCGTGAAAAATAAATTGGTTGTCGTGACGGCGTCGTCTTTAGGTCAGGAAAAACCAGCTTATGTATCACAACAGCAACTGCTTTCCGGACGGATAATAGACCAGGAGACCAAGCGGGTTTTGGCAAGTGTTTCCATCCGTGTTAAGGGAACTTCGGGCGGAACAAATTCTGATGCCAATGGTAACTTCTCTTTGACGGTCTCTAAAAGTCCTGCAACATTGGTAGTTTCATATTTAGGCTATCAAACAAGAGAACTGGAAGTCAAAGAAGGACAGGCAAATCTTGTTATCGGTTTAGCACCACTTGCGACAGCTCTGGAAGAGGTCACCGTTCAGGCAAGGCGCAAGGCTAATACCGAAACTGCGGTACTAGAGGAACGGAAGCGTTCATCTATTGTGCAGGACGCGATTTCTGCCGAATTGATCGAACGTACAGCAAGTATCACGACTACGCAAGCTTTACAGCGTGTCACTGGAGTGACCGTAACAGACGATAAGTATATTGCAGTAAGGGGATTAGGAGATAGATCCGTGATCGGGCAATTGAATGGCGTACGATTGGCATCTTCCGATCCTGATCGTAGTGCTATCC
The DNA here is from genome assembly GCF_029542085.1 of Sphingobacterium sp. ML3W. Lineage (NCBI taxonomy): Bacteria > Pseudomonadati > Bacteroidota > Sphingobacteriia > Sphingobacteriales > Sphingobacteriaceae > Sphingobacterium > Sphingobacterium sp. ML3W. Next base: position 6,160,586 of record NZ_CP107036.1, read on the forward strand.
CGCTGGATCTCGTTCCTGCTTCTCTTCTGGACAATATTACTGTATATAAAACAGTTACTCCAGATAAACCCGCGGATGCTGCTTCGGGTATTGTTGAACTGAAAACGAAATCTGTACCGGATAAAATGACATTCGAACTTATCGCCCAGACTGGTCTCAATTCGAATATTGGTCTAGGTGGTAATTACAATAGTTTCTGGAACAGTGAAATGGGAATATTGGGCACCCGAATTAACAAAAAGGATCTATCTCCTGATTTCCTGGATCTAGCGAAGCAATATCCCAATGGACTGAGCTCCATTCAAGACAGGATTGCCAACAGTAACTATAGTCCTTCGGGATATCAGGAAGTGAACCGCATCAATGGTATTATGAAAAGCTTTGATCCGGTAATGACTACACGATATCGCCGGGCACCTATGAATCAGCTATATTCAGCCACATTTGGAAATAGCTACGACGTCTTTGGCAAACACAAATTAGGACTTGTTGTCGGCGGAAATTATTACCGAAGGATTTCTGATACTTATCAAGGCGAGTTAACACAATATAGCATCTACCAAGGTGTCGTGACAGGCAGTCCAGATATATTTAGTTTTCGAAATATTCCCAATTATATCACACCTAATAGTTTGTTTATGGGGAAATATCAGACCTATAAAGAGAATACGGGAACGGAAACGCTCAATTATGGTACACTTGTAGGTGTTACTTATCGTTTCAGTACACAGCATGAAATCAGCATGCAATATCTGGGTAGCTGGGGCGGTGAGTCCATAGCCACCAATTTGAATGGACGTTATGAATATTCCGGATTACCGGGAGAAGTGAAAAGTACAATCCATTCCTTAAAACAGACTTTTCGGAATTTGAATACCTTTAATTTGCAGGGAGAGCATAAATTTTTGAAAGATGAATTCTCTCCACGATTGAGCTATAACGTGGCAACTTCAAAATCCACGCAAAATGATCCAGATTTTAGATTTGTGAGCCTTGTTGATTATGCACCTAGAGGTGGAGGATGGTATAGACGGCCGATTATCGGGGAACAAGCCGGAGCTGATGATTATGTTTATTCTGAACACCTTTATGCACTTACATCGGGTTATGTCAACGGATTTGGAAATTATGGCATTATTCAAGCTGAACCTAATGGTCGGAGATGGCGAAATTTAAATGAAGACAATTTTAATGCTAAGGCAGATTTAAATTTTCCTTTTAAGTTATTTGGAGAGAAACAATTGCTAAAGACGGGCTTCAATTATTTGTTCCGAGACCGCAAATTTATGGAAAACCAATTGTTTCTGCCGGGATCAAATTTTACAGGCAATAAATCCATTCCATTGTATGATGTTCAGGGAAATCTGGATCGTTTGGTCAGCAACGAAATCGTTGGTGTTGTGCTACCAAAGGCGGGACAGGGGGAAGGAATGATGCCAATTGGAGGTTTCTTATATAACAGCCAAAAATCACCGAACAACTACAAAGGTTATTTTGAGACTAATGCGTTGTATGGTATGTTGGATCTTAAAATTGCGGAGCGGTTTCGTCTGGCGGGCGGTGTGCGGTTTGAGATGACCAATATCGGATCTGCTGTAGATACAGCCAATGTATTTTTAGACCCAGCACTTACCGCAACATCTCCAGATGGAACACGCATTCCCTTGGATCCAATTAATCCAAATTCTGTATACAAAACAGGTTACAAACCTTTTTATTCAGTCAATGCTACTTATACACTTAACGATAATATGAATTTTCGTGGAGCTTTCAATACAACCTTGGCAAGACCTGAGTTGAGAGAGATTACGAATGTCTTTGAATTTGATGCCTTTCAAATGGGATTGGTCGTGGGTAATCCTAATCTGAAGAATCAATATACGCAAAATGCGGATTTTCGTTGGGAATGGTTTCCCGAAAAGGGCGAGGTTATCGCTATTTCTGCTTTTGGAAAACGTATCGAGAATCAATTGGTCAAAGTCTTTAATTTAAAAACGGAGGGTCTAGCTGCGACTTATCCTGAATTTCCAACAATTCAGTTCCAAAATGATGGTAATATCGGAAAAGTGTGGGGACTGGAGTTCGAAGTTGTGAAGAATCTCGGAACTTTATATGATCCTTTGAAAAATCTGTTTCTCGGTACCAATCTCTTGTTGGCACAAAGTGAGATAAAAAAATCTGCTGAACGCTATGAAGCGAATCGCTCCCTTGATCGATATACGCCTAAAAATAGTCCGTTGTTTGAGCAAGCTCCTTATTCCATCAATGCTTGGCTAAATTATGATAATGACAAATCTGGAACAGATTTGACCTTGACCTTCAACATGGTCGGAGAACGTCTGGTACAGATCAACTTGACAGGAGAACCGGATCTATATACGCAACCCGTACCTTATCTTGATTTTGTATTCTCACAAAAGCTTAATAGACGAATCTTGTTTAAAGGTTATGCCAAAAATATCATTAATCCTGCAATAAAAACAGTTTATGCAAATCCTCAAACAGGTGGGAAATGGTACGGAAATGAATACATCAACCGAAGCTACAAACGTGGTGCGGAAATTATGATCGGTTTTACCTATAACTTATTTTAATCTAATGGAATTAAATGTGTTTAAAAATAGATGCTGGTGGTTTTTAGGAATAACAGTATTATGTTCGTTTTATTTTGTCGCTTGTAAAAAAGATAAGTTGGACGTTATCATCGACAACCGCCCTGTAACTGAAAATAGACCAAATTCGAATTCGAGAATTGTTAACTTATTCGACTACAATCAGCTTATCGCTAATGGTGATAGCCTGACTAATTTTGTGGTATTACATCCGTTGCTTCCGGGGAATCATAAATACCCAGGGACATCGTATTTCCCAACGGATGGACGCTTAGGAAAAATATGGCCTATTCCACAAGATCTTTTCAACAAGAAAGAAGAAGCAGAATTGAGTTTTTCTGCTCGTTATTATGCAGGTTTTGGTTTAAATCATGACCTCAAAGTCAACGTAAATAATAGTTATGAGATACCCAAAGACTATTTTTTGCTGCCAACGATGTTTATGAATGGTCAACCTGATGTTGTCACCTTAGAGCGGACTGCTACTAGCCCAAGTAAACCCGATCATTTCAAGATTAGGATTGTAAATCTAGCTGGAGCAATTAAAAATCCCCCCAGCGGATTGACAGGGCCCCAGGAGAGTTTGGTTGGAGCGATATCATTGGCTTATGCTGACGGTGCTTTGGTCAGCCCAAAGACGAACACGATATCTGTTGCCCAGAAGGCCTCAGAATATATCGAATTACCTTATGGGACTTATCAATTCAAGGTATTGCTTCAGGATGGGAGACCACTTCCAGCATTGGGGACGGAACGACATGAGTATGGTCTTATTGATTTACCGACTTCTACTATTCCTGAAAATCATGCCAAGTCAACTAACCTGGTCTATGCTCCAATTCAGAATTTTCAACCCGGTGGAGTGTATACGATTGTAGTTGCTCCACAGAAATTTAATTACATCTCCAATGAATTGGACGAAACCGTGAATGTCTATCAAAATTCGTTTCAAATTATTACAGATATCGCGGCACCAGTAAACCAAAGTTATCTTCGGATACAGGGAGTCAATGCCTACAAAGATCAGTCCATCGCATTTAGGATAGATGGCAAAACACTTGCATCGGGGCTTGATTTTGGGAAAGGGAGTACTTATGGTGTTTTTACCCAAAAACAGTATACGATTGAGGCAATTGACAATTCAGGGAGTGTGCTTGCTTCCTTAAATCAGGAGTTACGGAGCAACCAAAACTATACCGTTTGGCTCCATCCTGATCAAAATGGAAAAGCTCAGCTCTTGCTGATTGCCAATGATCTTAGTGGTACACTTCCATTACCGGCAGAAGATGATGGTACTTATAGCAGACTCGCTTTTAAGTTTTTCTTTTTCAATCGTTTCTTAAATCTATCTATTGGGAACCCCTACATCACGTTTACGCTTCCAAATGGACAGTCTATTGGAAATAGCTCGAATGTGAATCTTCAACCGGGCATTCCTTCGCTGAATATGCCCTATACGAATATGAATACCATGATGCATACATACGAGATTATGGCCTACCGATCTAAGCCCGATGTGGTACCCGGTGTGTGGGCTAAAGATATCGATGTACTGAAATCAACAGACTTTATCGCAGATAAATCGCTTTACACAAAAATCAAAAGAGCATTACCTGCGCACGAACCGGGAATTTATACTATTGCATTAATTGGAAAAAGCGGAGCTGGAGCATCCGCTAAAGAGAAAGCTAAAATGATCATTATCAAACATAATAAATAATGAAAAGACAGAGAATACTACATTGTGTAAGTGTGTTGGGTATTTTTCTCATCCTGTTCACGGCCTGTACCAAAATTGATTATACACAGATCGCTGAGCCCGCTTACCTCCGGGTTTTTAATAACATCAACTATGTACAGACTATGGGAAGCAAAGATGACAAGGTTCCTTATTTCTGTATGCTTATCAATCCGAAGACTGGAGCTGATGGAAAGTTTACTGGAGCAGAAATTGTCGGTGACTTTTTGGACAAACGGGATCCTTATGCGCCACCCTATCCTTCACATATTGGTAACAGCAATAGTTTAAGTAATCCGGAATATCCGGGAAAAGAAAATGTATTGGTTGGTCCGATATTAAACGGATTTGATCTGAGTAGCTGGGCACAGATTCCATCTGGAGAGGTTCGTGTTGTATTCGCTTATCGCCCCAAAAATACAGTCCCATTCTTTGAATTGGAAGAGCGCTTAAAAAATGACATACTGATAGATACGGTAATCAATCTACAAAGCAAAGAAGTCTACACGTTGCATCTCCTGCAAAAAGATTTTGTCAAAAAAGATCATGGAATTTTATTGCGTCAGGAGAACTTCTATAAACTTCCCTTATCCGATTCATTGGTTTATGTCAACTTCTATAATATGAGCGCCAAAGGCTTTTGGGAGGCTGATGCCAATTTAAAAGATGATGATTACAAACTAGCAAGTTTTAGGCATGGTATCAAGGATGAAATGAATGTGTTTATGTCGCTTTATGAAAGCCAGGAAGTGCTGAGCCATTACGCCACCACAGTAAAAGGTTACCGTGGTAAATTTATGACGACGGTCAAACTCAATACAAGCACGAATGCTGTAAGCCCTTATGTGAGTTTTCCGCTATGGGCAAGTAATAAAGCGAACGGTATTCGAACTGATATATGGCAGCGATTTGATTTTTTTGCATCCGGAATGAATCCTGTGACGAACCCCTTTTACGATAGCGATCGCAATACAGGAAGCAATTGGGCGGTACTCAACTGCCTTTTAAATGGAAAGGTTGGATTAACAAGTAATGAGAATGGAACCTTGCTTCCAAACCTGCTGGTCAATGTGCATTCAGGAAAAGACAACCCGCACACTTTTGCGACGGTCAATACGATTGAAGTTGTCAATGGACGAGTATACTTAACAACGATACAACGAAAATATGCACCGCCTATCTATTAAACATAAGCTGAAATGAATCGAACAAATAATTGCGAAATAAAATATAAGATGTCCCGGATGAAGTGCTTAGGTTACTTTTTTGTAGCCCTGCTTATTTCTAACCTACAAAGTTGTAAACATGACAATCTTACTATGCCTGTCCCGAATGAAAATATACGGCCAGCAGCGGATTTTATTCATAATAATTATGAAATGCGTCTCTTTGATGCTGCACTCCAAAAGACAGGATTGACTGCAGAACTCAATGGAGAAGGACCATTTACTGTCCTCGTACCCAATGATCTTGCCTTTAATGAAATAGGAATATTTCGTCCGACGGATTTTGACAAGATGAATAAAGACAGTTTGCGGCGGATCATTGCCTACCATATTCTTCCTCGACGTCTTTACTTAAGCGATATTCCGAGTAACTCCGTGGATTTTCGGTATGCAACACGTGAAGGATCGGAATTATATGCATCCTTAGGCTCGCTCGCACCAGGAGCAACTGCACCGACCAACATGTTGTTTTTCAGTGGTGCAAAGGCAATCCGTAAGGATGTGGTTTTATCTAACGGTGTGTTGCATGTGCTCGATAAGTTAATGAAGCCACAGTTTGAAAAAAATATTCAGGAATGGCTGAGTGATAAGAAGGAATATACCGTCTTTGTCGCCGGCCTGAAGAAGTTTGGCCTGTGGGATCAACTGGCTCAAAAAGGTCCATTTACGGTATTTGCGCCAACAAATGAAGCTTTGGAAAAACGAGGGGTAACAGCGAGTTTTTTGGATGGAGCTAATCCTGAACAATATATAGGCGAGGTACTCTTTGGTGCCTATATCATGTATGATAAACATTTTTTTATATCGGATTCACAGGTATTCACCATTATTAATTCGAACGGTTATTACAAATACTACTTAAAAGATAAAGTTCATTACATGGAATACTTTGCGAATGAAGCTTATCCAACATGGAAATTGAGTTACAATATGAGGCTCAGAAGCAACGATATGTTTAATTCGATTATTCTTGCTGATATAATTTATTCGGTGGGAGCTAAGATGGATTATCTATGTAGTAACGGTGTGGTACACGATTTAGATAAGGGGCTAGTAAGCCCTGATCAGGCTATTAAAAAGGAAGAAAATGAAAAATAAATCAATCCGGGTCACCCGATATCTTTTACTGATTTGGGCGACAAGTTTACTCGTCATGTCCTCTTGTAGTAAGACTGAATTTATGCCTGATCTTGTCGGAGAACAGGTGCCTTATCAAAATGAGGCAACACAGGACCTTAGTCAATTGTTGGCAAAGCGTAGTGATGCAAAAGTGTTTTTAGCAGCATGGCAAAAAAGCAGCATACTAGCACTCATTAAAGCTGAGGGCATTCATACGAAAGTTACCATTTTGGTTCCAACTGATAATGCACTGAAGCAAGCTGGGATAACTGCGGAGACGATTCAAAAAATGACAAAGGAAGAGCTTACTGACTTTATTCAGTTTTACTGCTTTTGGGGTGAGTTTGATCAGACTAAACTTGGTCAATATAGCCTGATGGTTCGCTCAATGTTAAAAAATTCAAAATACCGGGTTCCATTTTATGATAACGAGGAACCTGTGGGACGACGTTATGACCTATATTATTATAGACATTATTTGGCAGTAAAAGAGGGAAATCTGCTTATCAATGGTAAATCTGTTGGCAAATTAAGCTATGAGCCGGCAACAAATGGTGGCATCTATTTCATGGAGAAATTTGTTCAAAAACCTACAATGACAACACTGGAAGCTTTAACTGCCGATGGAAGATTTACTTTTTTTATTGAAGCACAACGTTTGGCTGATGATGCTTTTTTTGAGAAGATGTTAAATGATATTGAGCCTCTTTGGGGTTATCGAATGACAAAAGAAGAATTTTTGAGTTATTACCCTGATATCAGATATTCCTATAAAAAGGACTGGGAAGCAGACATGGAGCCAAGTCATGAAGAAATGGCCAATATGAACTTGACAACATTATTTGCACCTACGGATGATGCATTTAAACGTGCGGGTTTTAACAGTGTGGCGGAAATCCTAGCATTCAATGCCAAGAGAGGTGATGTCAGGTTTGATGATTTATATTTTGAACCTAGAGGAGCATATCCAACAGATACCCTGTTTAACTATCATCGCAATTGGGGACGGTTGTTTGGTACAAAAGACCCTGCCTACGGTCTCGCAGGAGCTAACAATACCGTATTCTATAGTAATGATCTGGATCCGGTGTTGCTAAATGACTATTATATCAATATCGGCGGTTCGGGACAAGTTCAATATGCTTATAAGATGCCATTTGCTTTCTCTCGAAATTCGAACCAGATGCAAATGAAGATCAAAAATGCCGAACAGCTACCAGTCAATATTGTGGAATCGGATATCAATACCCTTAATGGACCTATTCACGTACTTGATAATTTGTTAGTCCCGAAGGGATTCAAACTTAAATAAAAAGATGAGACAATATAAATTTCGCTATTACAGGAATTGTATACTTGTGCTGCTAGGCAGCTTTGCACTAGCCTGTAAAAAGGACGATAATGCGGTTCGCTTTGACAATAACAGTGTCAATTTTGTTGTTGCTGATAATTTTAATCTATCTGCATTTAATGCCGCGTTGCGTGTAAGCAACATGGATAAGGAGCTGAAGACAGGAAAGGGACCTTATACATTGCTTGCACCATCGGATGATGCTTTCTCCAAAGCAGGCTATCCTAGTGTGGTCAAAATATTATCTGAGCGTGCGGCAATAATTTCCAATATCGCCTATTATCACATATTGGACGGAAAATATGAATTGGATAAACTTCCATTTCTATTTAATCAAGAATTAAAGACACGTAAAGGTAAGGTCTATGCCACACATTGGGTCAAGGGTGCTGATACAGTACTTACATTAAATGGTGCCCGTGTTTTGACTCAAAATTTACCGGCTTCAAATGGATTGATACAGGTACTTGATCGCGTGATGACGCCATATGTTCATGATAAGATTGTGGATGCTATCAATGCGGATGCGAGTATCAGCATATTTGCTAGGGCTATTAAAAGGTCTGGTGTGCTATCGGAAAAAGTCAATCAAGGGCCTTATACCATTTTTGCACCGACGAATGCCGCTATGGCACAGATGGGATTTACTTCAATACAGGAAATCGAAAAGATCGGGGTAGCTGAATTGAAGCAAGTGGTCAATTACCATATCGTTCGTGACCGCCGCTTTGTGTACGATTATATCTTAAGTACGGGTAACACAAATGTATCTAAACAAACGATGCTGGATGGGAATAACGTACAGATTAGATTGATCCCCAATGCAAATTCTCCGGGAGCATTTAGTGGTATAGCACTCCGTGGTCTAGGCAACACCAGTGATGTCTTGTTACAAAAGCAGGATATATTAACTGGTGATGGGGTACTGCATATTGTCGATCAATGTTTGCGGATTACACAATAATAAAAAAAGTTTTATCTCACGATTTAAGGAAAAACAGAAATGAATAGATATCAATATGGCAGTATCTGTATAGGACGATCAACCAAGATAAACTTTACAGTAATGTCAACACTCAAATTAATTTTCCTCTTTTTATTTCTTTTGCAAGGATTCGTATCCTCGGCGCAAGAAACCTCAGGTGCAATCACAGGAAAGGTGCAAAATAACGGGGGGAACGGAGTTGAGAAAGCAACAGTCACTGTTGTACATACACCTACGGGGACGCGTTACGTACAGTCCACGGATAAAGATGGACGTTTTACATTAAACAATATTCGCATTGGTGGACCATATATCGTGGATGTAAGCAGCGTGGGACTACAGGCTGATCACAGGGAAAATATCTTCGTACGCCTGGGAGAGGCCCTGCAAGTTGATTTTATCTTGGAGCAACGTACCGAAACACTGGGTGAGGTGGTTGTAACGGGCCGAAAAAGGGATACTAGAGTTGGGACGGTTGGAACAGGAAATCATATCAGTAGTGAGCAGGTACGGAATATGCCTACAGCAAATCGTTCGATTACAGATGTGACTAGACTAACACCACAGGGTAGCCGGGATAATAGCTTCGGTGGAACCAATTTTAGGTATAACAACGTGACGGTGGACGGAGCCATCAACAATGATGCAATAGGTTTTAGCCCGTCTCTAGGAGGACAGACCGGTACTTCCGGAATGGCAGGAAGTAGTACTCGGACCAATCCAATCTCGATCGATGCCATTCAGGATATGCAGGTGTATCTAGCTCCCTATGATGTCAAAATTGGAAATTTTACAGGCGGATCGGTCAATGCCGTGACACGAAGTGGTACGAACAAGGTCGAAGGTTCGGTATATGCTTTCGGGCGTAATGCTGCATTAACAGGCAGGGATCGTGTGGGGACTTTAGGGAAAATGAATAAGGACTTTTATGATTATCAAACGGGATTTCGAATTGGTTTTCCATTGATTAAGGATAAATTATTCTTTTTCAGTAACGAAGAGATCGCACGACGTCAAGATCCTACACAACTGCGTGTGGGAACGGTTGAAACGGCACATATTCTGGATCAAGCCGATGTCGAGGCAATAAAAACAGCAGCTCAGTCACGTTATGGAGATATCTTTAATATCGGAACAGCTGACAATTATACCAACTGGTCACGTTCAACAAAATTTTTTAATCGTTTGGACTGGAATATCAATGCACAGCATCAATTGGCGGTTCGTAACAATACCATTTTTAGCAAAGCGACGCACATGGACAGGGATCAACAAGATTTTCGTTTCAGTGGAATGGCATTCGAACAGGAGAATAATCAAACAAGTACTGTTGCAGAATTAAAGAGCAGATTTAGTAACAATCTTTCCTCCAATGTTGTAGTGGGATACACGCAAGTGAATGACCGCCGCGATCCGTTGAGTGATCCTTCTTTGCCTCAGGTGCAGATTCAGGGACGTACACCAGGTACGACGATCTATCTTGGGACCGATCGTGAAGCCAGTATTTTTAATATGCGACAAGGGACTTGGGAGATTACGGCTAATCTGAACTGGACGAAAGGCAGGCACAAGTTTTTGATCGGTACGCATAATGAGCTTTATCGTATCCGGTATGGCTTTGTCAACAGTTGGAATGGTCGTGTAGATTATAACAGTATTGCGGATTTTGTTGCCAATGTACCGTATCGTGTAAGAGGTAGCTATAATTATACGGACAATAGTCGATCGTATATCTTAGATCACCCTGCTGCAGATTTCTCGGTCAATATGTACAGTCTCTACTTGCAGGATGAGATCCGCGTGAATGATCATTTCCAAATTATCCCTGGGCTTAGAGCAGATTTAACGAGCCTACCAGATATGCCAACGTTAAGCGAAAAAGTCAAAGACATGTGGGCTGATCCTGGTTTCGGAACCAGCTATACATACACCCCCGCCAATCGCCTGAAAAATGAATTTTTAAATAAAATTCAACTTTCTCCCCGAATAGGATTTCGTTGGGAAGCGATGGACAACAAACAATTGGTCATTAGAGGAGGAGCCGGGTTATTTACTGGACGTATACCGTTTGCTTGGCTTGCCTATGCCTATTACAATACAGGCGATAGCTATGGTGCATTTGATCAAAAAGCTGATCAAAAACCTTTTGCACCGGGATCTGATCCGATTAAACCTAGTCCAAATGGAATTGGAGATTTTATTGCACAAAATGGCGCTATAATCCATGATCCAAGTACTGGGAAAACACAGGTAGATTTAGTTGATAATGATTTTGTACTTCCACAGGTTCTCCGGTCAAGTTTAGGCATAGATTACCAGGCGGAAGGTTGGAAATTCACATTGGAAGGCATTTATACAAAAAATATAAAAGATGTATTGTTTCAGCAATTGAACAATAAAGACAATCCGTTGTGGTATGGTTACGATGTCAACAAGCAGCAACCGGTTTATAGTGGCACTGTAGATAATCGTTTTTCAAATGTTTACTTATTGAGCAATACCAATCAAGGTTATCGATATAGCTTAACCGGTACAATAGCGAAATCAATCAAAGAAAAGTTGAATGCGACTTTGAGTTACACCTATGGTCAATCCAAAGATTTGAGCAATGGTGTTCGTAACTCCATGGAAAGTAATTGGCAGCTCAACCAATCGTTAATTCCAAACAACCCAAAATTAGCCTACAGTAACTTTGATATACGTCATCGTATCGTTTCAAGTATAAATTATGAACAAGTATGGCACAGTGCTGGGCGGACAAGTTTTACCTTATATTTTAGTGCACAATCAGGTAGTCCATTTACCTATGGTATTGTCAACAATAGTATCCAAGGGTTACCACAACAGGTCAGTTTGGTTTACATTCCGAGACAGACAGAGGCAATGCATTATTTTAAGGATATTACTGGTGGAATGTCCGCTCAACAACAGGCAGACGCTTTTAATAAATTTATTGATGGTAACGCGTACCTAAGCTCCCGTAGAGGTGATTTTACAGAACGAAATATGGGACGTACGCCATGGAATCTACAGGCTGATTTACGTGTTGCGCATGATTTTTTTGTTCAAAAGTCAAAAAAACAATTTATCACCTTTTCGATGGATATCATGAATTTGACAAATCTGATCTATAGAAAATGGGGCGTTCAATACTTCTCACCAAATACATTTAATTCAACGAGTAGTGTAGGGCTGACACCATCATTGTTTCCACCAACGCAAAATGCAGATAACTGGCCTGTATTTACATTCAGCGATCCGGGTCAGTCCTATAGTATAGATTATTTTAACTCAAGGGCGCAGATACAATGTGGCGTTCGCTATACTTTCTAATTTAAAATACGCTATTATGATAGTTAAGATCGTAAGGAGTGAAACAATGAATCGAGCAATGAAGCTCAAGAAATAAGGCGCAAAAAAGAATTTATTCCCATGAAAAATATAGTGAAACTAACGATGATATGTATATCAATGATAATTGCATTAATCGGCTGTAGTAAAAAAGAGGAATTGATAGATAAGGAGGTGGCGAAAGTGAGTGGCTATTACCCTAATTCAGGCAAGGCAGGGACATTGGTTACGATTGAAGGACAGGGCTTCGGCAGTTCGATCGCTGAATTTACAGCAACAGTTGCTGGGAATCCGGCGGAGGTGATCAGCGCGACTCCTACCTCCGTTGTGTTGCGCGTGCCGAAAGGTGATAAAAGCGGAACAGTTGCCTTGAAGTATGGGAGCAATAGCTTCGAGGTCGGCACGTATACGTATCAGGACTTGTCTATAGCGAAAGTTTTTCCGACTAATGGTACCGGTGGAACCCAATTGCGGATTGATGGTGAGGGGTTTGGCAGTACAGATATGCCGGCGGAGGTTTACGTGAATAGCAAAAAAGCATTGGTTGTGAGTGTTACCGATAAGGTCATCATTGCTGAAGTACCAGAAGATGCTGGGTATGGTGCTGTAGAAGTACGTGTAGACGGAAAAAAATCTCAAGGTCAAAATTTCACCTATCAGGTTATTCGCAGCATCAAACCAACAAGCGGTGGAGCAGGGACAAGGGTTACATTGACAGGTGAAGGCTTCGAGAAACTAAATTCGGGCAATGTGGTCGATTTTAACGGTAAAATTGCTGTCGTCTTGGAATCCAGTCCTGAAAAAATTGTTGTTGTTGCACCGACAGGGGTGGGAACGGGACTGTTGTCCGTCAACATAAACGAACAGAAAATCTCAGGACCGACGTTTACCGTGGTTGGTAAACCAGTCATTGAAACGGTTTCACCTTTAAGTGGCCCTAAAGGATCCGAAATGACGATCAGTGGACTATTATTTAGTAAGATACTGGACGAAAATCAGGTATTTATCAATGGAAAGCAGGTCGCTATTTCTTCAAGTAGTGAAAATCAGATTAAACTGACCATTCCCGGTGGAACTGGATCGGGCAAGGTAAAAGTTGTTGTCAATGATCAATCGATTGAAGGTCCGCAGTTTAAAGATCAGACCTTGGGTATACGTTCGATGAGCCCAGATAATGGTCTGGCAGGGACAAGTGTTACGATTATGGGAACTGGTTTTAGTGTAAATCTAGCAGAAAATCTAGTCTATTTTAATGGTGTTTTGACGCCAGTAAGCAGTGCCAGCGAAAATAAATTGGTATTAGAGGCGCCACAGGGAGTAACGACAGGTCAGGTGAAGGTCGTGGTTGGTAGCCAAGATGCTTTGGCACCGCAACAATTTCGCAGGGCAGGGATAATGACCCTAGCTGGAGGTCCAGGAATGACCACATTTGGCAGTAATATGGCTGGAATGGCGATAGATCAACAGGGATATATCTACGTTACAGATACAGAGAATAAACAAGTCAAGAAGGTGTCACCAACAGGTAATGTATCCATCCTGCAAGTTGATGGTGCCAACGCGATTTTTGACTATCCCTCAGGAATAGCAATTGACCAGCAAAATAATGTCTATGTCAGTGACCAACGGGCAAACCAGATATTTAAAATTACACCAACAGGCAAACGTACGATACACGCAAGCGGATTTTCTCCTACATCCATGTGCATAGACTTATCGGGCAATTTGTATGTTTCGGTTGCTGGATTTGCGCAAGGGGTAAACAAAGTCAATATTACCGGAAATTACACAAAGGTAACGGGGCCGTCCTGGGTGATGGCCAAACCTTTTGTGGATAGCCAAGGTTACTTATACTATTCGGATCAGAATACAAGTAGTAACAATGGGGTTGAGTTAGTGAAACCCGGTGATACGCGGGGAGGGATGTTTGTTGGAAGTTCAGATGCTGGATATGGAGATGGGATAGGAACTTACGCACGTTTTAGCGGTATCGGTGGAATTACTCCTGGACTGAACAACCGATTAATTGTCGCTGATAATAATAATTATGCGATTCGTGAAGTCAATATGACAACCAGAGAAGTAACAACCTTGATAAAGACTGGCTATGGTTATGTGGACGGTACTTTAGCGACGGCCAAGTTTACATTGATAAAGGATGTTGTGGTGGATAAAGAGGGCAATATTTACCTTATGGATGTGGCGAATAAAGCGATTCGGAAATTATTCCTAAAATAAAATCTTATATATCCCCGATGCATCAATATTGTTCTCGGAAAGTTAAGTTCTTTTTTGAAACGATATAAAATAAGCATCGGGGATTTTGTTAATTGCTATCTATGCTGTGTAAAAAATTGCCATAGAAATCGGGAATATCACTGTGATAAATAGCTGCTGCGACTTCCTTTATCGGATAATCTACTTTAACTATTTTGGCTTCTATGTTTTCTTCTGTCAGCGTAACTAAGGCATAGGAAGCCTTTCTGTCTTTCTCTTTGCTTCGGCCGACAGACCCACAATTGATAAACAGGACTTCTTCGGTCCGTTGGACATAGGAGTGATGGGTATGACCCATGACGAGGATATCGATGGCTCTTTCGCGCAATTGAACTGACAAGTCCGCTTTAGGTGTTGATTCATAAATGTATTCATCATTACTATGCGGACTGGCATGCACAAGCAGAATTTTTCTAAGATGATCACTGACTTTGAACGTTAATTCAATATTGTATGGTAATGTTGCCAACCATTTTTTGTGAGCAGCTGTTATTTCGTTCTTGCTGAGATTGATGGCGATGTCACGGTTTACTGTTTCGATCACATCGTGGTGTGATAAGGGAACAATAGGCTCATCGAAGGCAACCCTTTGATCGTGATTTCCGAGTAAACAGGGGATATTTTTTTCCTGTATTCGGGCGATAACCTCATTTCCCCATGGGGCAAAATCGACCAGATCACCTAAACAGTAAATCTGTGTTACCCCGCTCTTTTTTATATCCGCTAATACTTCGTCCAATGCCACAATATTGGCATGTATATCACTTATTATTGCAAGTTGTATCTTCATCTATCCTACAAACTTAGCCATTCGAAGCGCAAATTAACAGCATGGCTATTGTTTTTAAAAAGAAAATGAAATTGGTATTATATTCCTTAAGATGAACCATAAGTAATAGAAGCGAAAATCATATACAATATTTTAATAAGTATATATCCCGTGTTATAACAGTCAGATATATACTTATTTTCTATCAAGGTGGTTAAAGATTCATACCACCGGATACTTCAATGCGTTGTCCATTGATCCATCGGGCATCCTCAGTACACAAGAAGGCTACAACTCCACCAATGTCGTCAGGCACACCAGCACGACCTAAGGCTGTTACACTCGCGATATGTGCATTGGTTTCTTTGTTGTCACGAACATGTCCCCCGCCAAAATCTGTTTCAATAGCTCCTGGTGCGACTACGTTTGCTGCAATACTACGAGAGCCTAGTTCCTTGGCCAGGTATCTTGTCAAGACTTCGATAGCACCTTTCATTGAGCCATAAGCAGAAGAACCCGGAAAAGCGAAGCGGGCAAGACCCGAAGAAATATTAATAATACGTCCACCATCGTTTATAAAAGGAAGTGCTTTCTGGGTTAGAAAAAAGACACCTTTATAATGGATATTGTAAACTGCGTCAAATTGTTCTTCCGTCGTATCCATAAAAGGAGCATATAATGCCGTGCCTGCATTATTAATCAGAAAATCAAAGTTTGATTGACCTGTTTGGTTTTTTAGATGTTCGGTTATTTGTGTTATAAAATGATCGAAGGATTTTGTATCTCCGGCGTTGAATTGAAATGCCGCTGCATGTTGTCCCAAAGCCTTAATCATAGAGACAACATGATCTGCTTCTTTTTTATTGCTATTATAAGTCAGTATGACATCAATTCCTTTTTTAGCAAGATTAATTGCCATGTTTCTTCCCAAACCTCGGCTTCCGCCAGTTACTAAAGCGATTTTATTTTTAGCCATTTTTATTTTGTTTTAAAATTTAATGGAACAAATTTCGCTTGAAAAGTACTTGTTGAGTTTGTGAAAAGCAAATCAATATTTGCGAAATTCAAATTATAATCGTTGAGAACGATAATTGTTTGGTGAAAGCTTGGTCTGCTTTTTAAAGAAATTAGAAAAATGCGCTATTTCCTCAAAACCGAGTGAATAGGCAATCTCTGAGATATTCCGGTCCGTTTGCCTGAGGAGGATCTTTGCTTCTTGTGTAATTCTTGCACAAATTACTTGCGTTGTTGTCTTGCCTGTACTGTCCTTGAGAATTTTATTGAGGTGGTTTACATGAACGGCGAGGCGTTCAGCAAAATCATTGGCTGTTCGTAGCTGCAACCGTTGCATTGAGGATTCTATTGGAAACTGTCTTTCCAATAACTCAATGAAAAGTGAGGTAATTCTGGTTGACGCAGTATGCATGGGATTACTGATACTTTTCGGCTGTAGCTTTTGTCCATAATGAATGATTTCAAGAACGTAATTCCTTAAAAGATCATATTTAAACATATAATCAGAACATAATTCCTTGTTCATTTTTTTAAAAATTCGCTCAATTTCGATCCGCTGTTCAGTTGTAATCTGAAAAATAGGAAGTCCACCGGGTTGAAAGATGGGTAGATCTTCCAATACGATACCACTTTTATTTCGTGCTAAAAATTCATCAGTAAAAACACAAAAATAGCCTTGTTGATGTTCGTCTTTGGGTATCCAATGGTAAGGAACTTTCGGTGTCGCAAATACCAAAGCAGACTCTTCTATTTCAATTACCTTATCTGCATACTCAGCGGTGTTCTTTCCTGTGATTAAACTGATTTTGTAATAAGTTCGCTTATTGTAAGGCATGATGGGTTTCTCTTTCAACTTTGCAGCGAGCTCCTCAAAGCTAAATACGTTGAAGTGCCCAAGCTCACGTGCTATTTCCTCAGGTATAGAAGCATTGATCTCATTGTAGAACTGTTCGATTGTAGTTGTTTTCATATCAATTACATTTGCAATAATCAAATTTACCTTTTTTATTCTTTCGTTGGAGTTTTGTGCTACCTATCCGCTTATAGATGCCGCTACAATTTTCATTTTAATGTCAATAGTCCAATTATGTATTGCACAATATAATTTTCCTATCTACATTTGTATTGTTGAAACAAAAACAAATTAAAATATGAAAACGTTATATACCATAGGCGCCACAGCCACAGGAGGACGAAACGGTCAGGTAAAAAGTGAAAATGCTGTATTGGATCTGGCGGTTCGTATGCCGAAGGGTCTTGGAGGTGCGAACGATGATTATGCAAACCCAGAAATGCTTTTCGCCGCTGGTTATGCTGCCTGCTTTGATAGTGCCTTGAATTTGGTGATTAGGCAAGAACGGATAAAAACAGGTGAGACCAAGGTTACTGCTCAGGTGAGTATTGGACAATTGGAGAACGGTGGTTTTGGTTTAGCCGCGGAATTACATGCTAATATTCCTGCAGTCAGTTTGGAGGTGGCACAGCAACTGATTGAAAAAGCGCATCAGGTGTGTCCATACTCAAATGCTACGAGAGGTAATATGGAAGTGAAGTTAACAGTATCAAACAACGAATAATAGATGAATCATATTGCCACAGTGCTCACGATGCTTGTACTTATTGAACATGTTTATATTGTGTGGATGGAAATGTTTGCTTGGGAAACTGCTGGAAGACGTAGTTTCGGTAAAGCGCTACCTGCTGAGCTATTTAAACCTACAAAAGGGCTTGCTGCCAATCAAGGTCTATATAATGGCTTTTTGGTCGCCGGTTTGGCTTGGTCATTTCTTATCAATGATCAGATTTGGAGTGACAATGTTCGCCTATTCTTTCTAGGCTGTGTTCTTCTAGCTGGCATTTTCGGAGGTATCACTGCAAGTAAAAAGATCTTCTTTGTACAGGGAATTCCAGCATTACTAGCAATATTATTCGTTCTTTTTTCAAAATAAACAAACAATTAAATGTCCTTAATAACAGACTTACAATGGAGACACGCTGTGAAAGCGTATGATCCGACAAAAACGGTTACACAAGAAAATATAGATAAGATATTGGAGGCAGCTCGTTTTGCGCCAACATCTTCGGGTTTGCAACCTTTTAAAGTATTGGTAGTTGAAAATCAAGCTTTGAAAGATGAATTAGCAAAAGGAGCCTTAAATCCGGAATGCATGCGAGAATGCTCCCATGTGCTGGTTTTTGCGGCTTGGGATAACTACACCGAAGAGCGTATTGATAAAGTATATGATTTCACTACAGATGAGCGAGATTTACCTCGTGGCCGCTTTGGGTCGTATACAGATAAGTTGAAATCCATCTATCTAAATGAAGCTGCGGAACGTAATTTTGCACATACAGCACGACAAACTTATATTGCTTTAGGTTTAGCTCTGGCACAAGCGGCAGAACTCAGGGTTGATTCTACCCCGGCGGAAGGATTCGATAACAAACTAGTGGATGAAGTATTGCAATTGGAAAAACTTGGATTGAAAAGTGTATCATTAATGTATGTAGGTGTTGCAGATACTTCCCGTGACTGGATCTCTACAATGAAAAAAGTCAGAATGCCGAAAGAAGAATTTGTTGTTGAATATAAATAGAAACATTATATACTTTTCGAACTTTAAGAAAACAATATCTTTGTAAGATGGATGATTTATTGAAACTGGACAAACAGTTATGTTTTTCCGTATATGTTCTGCATCGCGAGATTATGCAGCATTATCGCGCTATTCTAGCAGAAATAGATTTGACTTATCCACAATATATCACAATGATGGCTTTATGGGAAAATAACGAACAAACTGTAAACCAATTGGGAGAGAAGTTATTTTTGGATAATGGTACCCTTACACCACTACTGAAACGATTGGAAAGCAAGGCGCTACTTACCCGCACGCGAAGTAAGACGGATGAACGAGTGGTAAAGATTCGTCTCACAGATCTGGGCTTGCAATTGAAAGAAAAAGCAGCCTGCATTCCGATGCAGATTTTTGAAGCTTTAAAACTGGATTATTCAGATATGCAACAGCTTAAAGATTTGGCAGATAAAGTCGTCACTAACGCGGGAAATGGCTAATAGTTTAATGATAGATTTATTTTATCACAATTTCGTTGTTTTTAAGCAGAATAGGTTATTTTTAGCTCATTCTAGTAGTATTTAAATTTCATAGGAAGAATGCGTTTAATAGCAATTGCCGTTTATTGTGTCTTGTTGGTGCTCTCGTTTGCAAGCTGTGAAGAAAAGAGGCGGGATGCAGAGTTATTGAAGTATGTTGCTTATAGTAATCGCGATAGTGCTCAACTAGAACTTGATCTCTTTGAAAGCCGTTTTCATGGAAAGTTACGTTTTTATAGACCCGGTGGTGAAATTGACTCGGGAGAGGTTCGGGGGAATATCAAAAACGATACGCTGAGCGGTGATTATTACTATACGCCATTCGGCTGGGGACAGAAAAAAAGGAGACCCTTTGTTTTACTTAAGAAAGGGTCTCAATATATTTTAGGAACTGGTACCGAACAAGAATATATGGGTATTCCTCACTATATACCATCGACAATCAATTTCCAACAGACTAAATTTATTTTCAGGGAGGTCGCCCGTTAAGATACCCGACTGAAAGTAACGACTTACAAGATACTTTTCAACTTAATATATTGTAGGAGCATAATTGTCTTGCCATCCTTGATTTCTCCGCTTTCGATCATAGCCAAAGCATTATCGATTTTAATTTCTAAGATTTCGATATTTTCCTCCTCTTCCTGCAAACCTCCTCCATCACTAACTTTCATATTGTTGGTATACTCTGCGATAAAGAAATGTAGAATTTCGGTTACGGAACCGGGCGACATATACGCTTCAAATATTTTTGTTGCTTCTTTAATTTGATAGCCAGTTTCTTCTTCTGTTTCTCTACGGATACAA
Source organism: Sphingobacterium sp. ML3W (assembly GCF_029542085.1). Taxonomy (NCBI): domain Bacteria; kingdom Pseudomonadati; phylum Bacteroidota; class Sphingobacteriia; order Sphingobacteriales; family Sphingobacteriaceae; genus Sphingobacterium; species Sphingobacterium sp. ML3W. The sequence continues at coordinate 6,180,950 of NZ_CP107036.1, forward strand.
TCTTGTGGCGAATCTTGATCTAACAAACCTGCGCAAGCCTCTATCAACATACCAGATTCATTCCCATTTATATAAGTTGGAATTCTAAACTGTCTTGTTAATATAACGGTTCTGGATATTGTGTTATAAAGTAGTATTACAGCACCATTTCCACGATCATAAGCTTCTCGACTTTGTTGTTGTACAGTTCCGTCCGGCTTTGTATATTGATAGGTGACTTTTTTTAAGGTATACCAATTATCAGATAGAATCTCTGTTTTTAAAATTTCAATATCTTTGATTGCCATTTTTAGCGTGTTAAGGTCAAGCTATAAAAGTAAGTATTACAGTCCATATTATTTTATTTTAACCCATCTTCCAAGGCCTTCTTGTTTAACTTAAATTCCCTATAACCAAATGCGCCTGATTTATAGCCTATAACAGCACCAAATTCGATGTCATTTGCTGAAGAAGATTTGGCAAACACAGCTGAGCGATATACATTCGATGAAGCTAAAGGTGTTTCAAATACACGAAAATGTATTCCATCCTTTGAATAGGCGAGATAATTCAAGTCTGAGGAGTATCTATCCACATTTCCTATAGCAAGACATAGAAAATAGTAACCGTCAATATAGGCCGCTTGCAGATGCCAGGTCGAATAATTTTTATTTAATTCAAGCCAAGGTTTATTGATGAATTTAACTTGTTTGCTATTTCGGTAGGCTGTAAAGTCAAGACCATTGGATGACGCGCGCAGCAAAATGCTTGTCATGATAGGAGATTGATAGGTCGGCTTAAAATCTACTTCGTAGCTAAACATCCCATTTTCATTTCTGATAAAAGAAGGCGATATGATATGATTGTCCTGAATAGAAGCTGGTTCATTGCTCGTGTATACAATTTCAAGTGGAGTCCAATGAATTCCATCGGTTGAAGTTTGTCTTACAATAACACGCTCGGCTTCCTGATTTAATTTTCTCGTATTATTATCGCTCTTTGCACCCCACTGTCTTAAGATTTTATTGGAGAAAAAACATCCTCTATAATATAATTCGAATTCTTTTCCATTGAAGTTCCAGTCGACATCAGACCAATAGCCTTGGTTAGGAATGCCACTCGGTGGGATATAAGAATCTTCTATAGCAGGACGACGTTGTATGGGATTTGATAATCCAGTTGGGGTGATCCATTCTTTGCCATCATTTGATACCACAATACTAGGATTTTCGTATAATGATGCCGCTCGATCAGAACCTAATATACCAAAATAGGGCGTAAAGACCATCCAATATTTATATCCGTTGAAACCTTTTGGGAAATACTCAACATCAGGATGACAGTAACTCGCATTTTTACCAGATATGTCCTGGATCAATTCAGGTCGTGAAGATCCAGGCTCGTTCGCATTTGCTATACTATTAATCTTTATTGAAGCTAAATCATCTGTAAATCCTGCTGGAATAGGCATTTTGATTCTATCAATTGGTTTGGGATCTACTGGAGTTATACCAGGTGGAATATCTTTTTTACATCCAATAAGCAACAATAAACCTAATAAGAAATAGGTGGATCTCTTGAAAAACATTGTCGAACAATAAAAATATGAAAATGTAGATACGGTAATTTTTTGGTATTACTTTCCCTGTTAATTTTAATTTAGCCAAGACAAAATTGATGTATTTTTTTTATTTCGCAAAATATATTTTTTAGCGGGAATAATTAAATTTATTGGTCTTTAGATTTATGTTTAGTTTGTTATTTTAACTTTGGTTTTAAATATTTTCTTTTTATTGACTTTTGTAAACTGTTGATAATAGAGAAGGCTTTTGTCATGCGAGTTGGTTGTTTTGACCGAGTTCCTTCCTATGATGTTCTGCTAAGTTTGCCGGATAAGGAGACTCTGGTATGGAATAGTCTTTTTGTTTCAATAGAAATAGGGTGAGAATGTCTTCAGCAAGGTTTTATAATAGATATTTGATTATGCTAATCAAATAGGATCTGAGGAGAAAAAAATAAGCTTAATATTGCGATAAAACTGTTCAGATTATTTTTTATGGAACTTGTTGATGAGCAGTCTGCCAAATACAAAGTAGAGCAAAAGCACAGCTAGACCACCCAGTATAGCGGGATTTGTAAAGATATTCGTTATTCCATATTGATGAGAGAAGAGCGATACTGCAATAATGAACTGGAGAAGAGCATAGCAGATATTGCCTGTTGGTGAATAACCAAAAAGCCCTAAAAAACGTATTTTGGCAATCCCAAAAATGAAGTGCGGTATGGCATTCGCTATCAAAACAGCGATAAGAAAATCTATATAAAACATTGATTTATTCTTTTTTCATTATTCATAAAAAATGTCAATGACGGGATTTGAAAGGCCAAACATTCTTCCTCTTTTACAATTTCATCTAATGTATGACTTTTGAAAAAGTCAATTTTTAAAGGTTTGATCCCCTTTATATCAAAAGCGAGTGAAATGTTGGCAATATGTGACGAATTTAGATCCTGTGATGTTAACGCGCGGTTCTGGACAATAATTCTTTCAAGAAGTTCATGGGGAAGAGTTGAAATATGCAGAAAATCGTTAGGAATTCTCCATTCTTCAACTGAATGGCAAATGATCTCCAAATCTGATGCATTGCTGGCCCCAGGATCTATTTTTGTATGGATATGATCATCAATATATTGATGGCTAAAAGATAGAGGATGATGCGTATACATCATATTGCTAAATAGGCGACTGCCTAAACAGTATAGGAAACTGCTCATACTATTGGAAACAAATAAGACCGTTGGTTCTTTAAATAGGTTAGTATCTGTTGCAATATAAAACCTCCAATTGCTTTGTAGGGGCGAACTATAAAATGACCTCAGTCCTATTGGTTGAGCTGGCCCGAAGTGACCATGACGATAGGTCAAAATAGAAAATAATACTTTCCCCTGAATAACATTCACTTGTAGCCCTTCTGGGATCATGTGTCGAATTTTTTCAATAGGTATCATCCAGTTCAGATAAACGACATTGGTGATTTCACTCTTTAGTTTTACATTTGAAAATGGGGACGGAAATATATTTTTTATTCCTTTTAGAAAGGAACTATTTAAAAAGCTTTCAATACATGGAGAAAGTATATTTCTTTTTGATGAGCGAAACTCTTTTTTTGTCAATGACATCGAATAGTAGGCTATTTATTAGAAAGAAGCTGGTATCGTTTACTGATCTCTTTCAATATTTTTTTGTAATATTTTGTTTTGTCAGATTCATCAATAACGATAATTTCCACATCGTTGGCTTTGAGTAATTGCATTTTATCAACAGCGATTTGATGCCATTTTTTTGTCGTATAGTAAAACAACTGATTTTGAATGAAGTCACTTTTTCTATAAAACTTATTTCGGGCACGATAGGTCAATAACCACCAGAGATCTATTTCTACAAAATCCAGCGAGAGTCCCAAGATATGAATATCTTGGGTAAAGAACAGGTCTATCCATGATTGCAGCTGCAGATCTTTTTTCAGTTTCAATCTTTTTATCAAAGCCGCCTTAAATACTGTATCTGAGGTGTAATTGGTGCCATTTACAACATAATCTCTCATTTTTTGAAGTTGCCCACAGTAATGTTCGTAACCCAGATTGATAGAACTGGGATTGGCACAATCACCATGAATATGCCAAAATGTTTTGTCTGCAGTTTGATGTCGGCGAAAAATGCTGTATGTTGTTTCTCGTATCAGGCTTGTATTCTTCTTTGAAGTAGATCCTTCCAAACTAAATTCATAATTTGTTGTGATTATGTTTTTAGTGGGGAGGGCTCGGATCAACTGGTGAATTTCATTTTGATTTATCTGAGAAACACTCTCCGAGATATACGTTTTAAGTTCTTTCTCATTAAGATGCTGGATCTTAATTGCATTTAGAAAAATCTCTTCATACAACATCGGAAAAGGTTTTTGTCCATTTTCCAATGCCGTTACATGATATTTTGTTTTAATGTTAGTCAGCAAATCGCTCCAACTGATTCCGGGAGAAATATTATTAATATCATTGCCAACTAACAAGCTGAATTTATCCATTTTACAATTAATACTTATTGAAGGTTTCCGCTATGACCGGTAAATCAAATGATTCGGTACACATTGTAATTTATACCTGTTGAGTACGAATCTGAATCTATCGGCTGGCTCTAATTTAATAAAAAAGAATGGATGAAACGGATGCAGATTGCTTTGCACCTTCACCTGCTCTAAACCTTCTTTTGACCAACATTCTTGTCGGGAATAGTGCGTTTTTTTATTTTTATACTATAAAAATCAGTTTCTTATTGGAAATTTGATCTCGAAAATTGTACCCTGATTCAACTTACTTTCGACAGAGATTTTTGCGTTGAGTCGGTCTGCAATTCTTTTCACAATTGATAATCCGACTCCTGATCCATCAAATTGCATCGCATTAGGTAAACGATGGAATATTTCGAAAATCCGTTCAGTTTCTTCCGCTGACATTCCGATGCCATTATCCCATATTTTATACAAAACATAATCTTCTTCTATTTGGCTGTTTATACCTATTAAGGGAGCCGTTTTATTACTGCTATACTTGATCGCATTGCCCAAAAGATTTAGAAATAGTTGATAGACTAAGGTCTTTTCACCATCAATTGGAAGAATTCTTCCTTTTTCGAATTGCAGATTTTGAACATTAAATCTTACACTGCAATCATCAATGATATTTTCAATGAGCCGCTCTGGATAGACAGTTTCGTATTCGAACTCATAGCTTTTGCTGCGGGCGAAATCGACTGTTTTATCTAGCATGTTATTCATCAACAGGATAGCGTCCATCATGTTTTTACCTGCTTTTCCAAGAAATTCTTGACTTAAATTAGGTCTGTCCCTGATCATCTGGGCTGTCATCTGTAGTGCGGACAAAGGATTTTTTAGGTCATGACTCAGCGTGTAACTGAACGTTTCCAAAACATTATTTATTTCAATCAGTTTCTCGTTGAGTGCTTGGATTTCGATGATCTTCTTTAAGCAGGCTTCTTGAATTGTAATACTTAGGCTTTTTAGGAAATTAATTTCGCGTTCTTTCCATTTCGGGGCTATCCCTTCGACTATTTTCTTCCAGGCATTGAAGGATGTGCGGGGAGAAGGGAAATTTATGGTCTTTGTTGGATCATAAATAAGCTGCTTTTCGGGTTGCCCTGCCCAGGTTTCCTCTACTATTTCTTCCTTTCGGAAGAAATAGATTTTGAAGTCTAATTTATTTTCCAAATCTATTCCAGCAATACCAGGAAATGGAAATGCAGTCTCGTTTTCATCTTGATGTCCTTTGAAATCGGATTGCCAAAACAATTGATCAGAAATTGTTCTACTGAAATGATTATCTAGATTTAATAACATATCTTTTTTTGGCGCATGGCCAACAATATGCCATTTGTCGAGATATTTAAATGCGATCCCATCTGTTCGAAGGATGTCCATTAAGCTAGTGGTCAGTGCACTAATTACTTTGTAAAGATCTTTCTTTGTAAATAGATTTTGTCTGATTTCAAATGCGACACTCTTTGTTTTAAGTTTGAAGTTATTCTCTTCAATATGTTTATTGGCCAAAAAACTATTTACAGCATATTGAACAATGAAAATGGAAAGATGTCTTTGTGCTAGATCAATGTATTTGGGCAGTCTATTTTGACAAGCAACCAATCCCCATAGTTTTCCGTTGATGATGATGGAGAAACTACCACTTGCTTTTACTTGGGCATTTCGAAGATATTGCAGGTGTATGGGGGACATTGCGCGTATCGCTGTCATAGAGAGATCTAATTTCTCAGGTTCAAGACCCCAAATCGGTACTGGGACAGCATCTACATCGGGTGTTACCCTGGCAAATATTTTAGTATAGAGTTGGCGCGCTTGTTGGGGAATATCAAACTCAGGATAACGATAGCCTAGTAATGGTTCCAGGTCGCCAACGACATGTTCAGCAATGACTTGGCCATCTCCACTCTCTGAAAATTTATAGATCATAACACGATCATAATCCGTCACCGTAAAAATATTCTCAGCCAGAGCCTTCCAGATGTCCTCACTGTCATTGATATGCTTGGCATAAAAGAATGTGTTTTTAAATTGATGCGATTGCGAACGATGTTGTTCGATTTCAATATATATCTTATTGTCAAAAGGATAAATACTTAGGTAATATGGGATTTGTTCCAGATAGATATCAGCTACGTAGCGGTGTTTGAAACTATCAGTATGATCGTGTAATATCTGATCAAGATCGATTGCATGTTGAATATCTAAACAATCGATAAACTTGGTCAAGCTTTGTCCCAAGAATACACTTTGTCTGGGTAAACCTATTTCTGTCCAGTTTTCACTCCAGCCTATACAATTTTGAGTGGCATCAAATAGGATGAGACAACCAAAATGCTGTATTTGACCGCAAAGATGTATTGGTTCTTGGTCACAATTAGAAAAATGATTACTGTCCATAAAACGCCTTTTGATATATTCTTCTAAAGTACAAAATAAATAATTAAGGCATAGCTATTGCTGTTGGACATGTATTGACTGTATTTGGAAAATTATTTTTTTGAATTTATTTACACAAATAGAGATAACATTATAATAAAATATTGGTTATTTAGCTGTCTGTTTTTTGTTGCTACAGTTGTTGAAGCCCAGCGGTTTAGTTCTGGATTTAACCTGCCCGAATAGCAGGAAATGATGCTACACCATTCCTTGAAGCCTTATTATAAACTAGCTTTAAAGTTAAAACCTACATTTACGTGAGTGATAGAACTGGTCGTGCATTCTTTGATGCTGCCATCACAGCCATGTTTTTTTAGTGCTGATGGTTGTATTGGCGCTAACAATAAAAAAGGCTAGGTGAACCGATTTCCTAGCCTTCACGATATAACTCATCCTATGCTATAACGATCAAATAACAATGGAATAACGGAAAAGTTTTTTTGCAGCCAACAGGAGTCTCTTTTATATTAGAATCTTTCAGCCCAGCATAAGTTATTGGGTAGTTCGATACTTGAAAATTCAATATGGATAACTCTTCTACGTTTGTTGTTGCTTGTGCGTTTGGAACTATGGAGTAATAGCGGTTTCATGATCATAATTCCGCCTTCATGGACAGGACAGTTTTTTTCCTGTTCCATGGTCCAATCGATGGTTTCGGGACGGTATATTCCTCTGTTATGTGATCCTGGAATAGTATTTAGCGCACCATTCTCCGCATCCGTGTCATCAAGATGAATTCTTATCGTAACTATATTTTTCAAAATTTCAAGCGGTGGCTGTACTGCATATTGATTATGTTTGACCGTCCAGTTCAAAAAACCGTCAGAATCAATTTTTTCGAGTACAGATATCGTTAAGTCTTGGTGGTATGATACGTACCAATTTGATGTTTCAGGTTTGTCGAAATAGATGCTTTTTACAATAAAATGATCTGCTCCCAGTAATTCAGAAATAATATCTTTAAGGTTATCATTGAAAATTATAGCATATAAAGCTGGTATTTCTTTAATTACCTGGCGGATCGCAAAAAGATCAGAGGAACGCCTGAATGTATCTCTCGAATGATCTTCGTTTTCAATCAAGGTTATCAATTGCTGAACTTCATTTCTGCTAAAGACATTCTCGATGGCAGTGAAACCATCTTCTTTTATCTCGCTTTTTTTAATTGTTATTTGTTCGGATGTAAGCATCGCTATTATTTGATATTGTAGATGTTGTTATTCTAAAACTTCATACATTATGATCCCTGTCTGGCAGATTTTCCTTTGAAATTGACAAAACGTAAGTATTGTGCAGGCACGTGGTCAGTGAGCCAAACACCATTTTCGGACAAGAAAAAATCAAATCTATCTTGAAACATAGCTAAGGCATTTATTTCGAATAAAATAGGCTTTCCATGTCGTTGTCCGACAGATTTAGCAGTTTCGACGTCCTTACTTAGATGTACATGCAGTCTATTCTGTTTTTTTATTCCCTGCTCAATGATTGAATTTGCATGTTGTATCGCTGTGCCATGGTATAGGACCTCAGGTGGAACCTCAGGAGACAATCCGAGTTCAATAGTAATAGAATGCCCCTGATTTGCTCTGATTCTCTTAAAATTGTCGTCAAAAGCGAATCTCTTTTTCGGATTCGTGTCAACAATATGTTTAAGCATATCCAAAGTCAATTCGTGGTTATGATCATTAATCTTTTGGATCAACAAGTCTGTATCCGCCCAACCATTCTCATCAAGTTCGATACCAATACTCTCCGGTACATGCCGAAGTATTAGGCTTAAAAATTTGCTAGTTGCGACTTCTTTTTTATTCATAAATCATTTTCAATAGCTAATCAAGTCGAAGTAAATTTACTTTTTTTATTTTTTGAGCATCTTCTTTTTGTTATGAACCGACCGGCAATAAAAATTCTTCATTTTGAGCTGATATTCGGTAGTTGTTCCATACCGCTTACATACCCTTGATATTCTAATTTTTAAGTTTGATTCCCACTTAAATTTGTATAGAAATAATGAATGAAGTAAATCCTGGCGGCCTTTATCGGAGTAAAATTGGAATCCAGATAAAAAAAGGAGGAGCTTAACATCAAAGTAAATTATCAATAATAGAAGAAGACATGAACATTAAAGAACATCAATTGATAGGTGTGTCCTATAAAGATACACCTAATAAAAGCGGTAATATCAAACCTATTTATATCATCATGCATTATGATGGAGCATCTAATGCTACTAGTGCGATTTATTGGATGTCAGATCCAAAAAGCAAAGTTTCGGCTCACGTGCACATCAGTCGAGACGGTGTTGTAACACAACTGGCGCCATTCAATGTCAAATGTTGGCACGCAGGCCTGAGTTCCTGGGATGGATTGAAAGATCTGAACAGATACAGTATTGGGATTGAGTTGCAAAATAGGGGGACAGAATCTTATACCGAAAAGCAGATCAATGCGGCCATTGAAGTCTGTCAGGCAATTATTGCCCATTATCCTATTCAGGAAATTTTGGGGCACAGTGATATTGCCCCTGGAAGAAAGGAGGACCCGGGAGCACAATTCCCTTGGATGAAGTTTAAGCCACTAATAAAAAATAATTACTATGGAACTACTTGAAATTTTGGAAAAGCTGATTATTCCTATCGTTACTGCTATCGGAGGTTACTTTGTTGGTCGTCCCAAGCAGCAGGCGGAAGTGGAAGCTACAAATGTGGAGAATGCTGGGAAAGTGATTGATAAGTGGGAAGGTTATGCAAACCGGCTGGAAAAAGATATAGAACATTTAAGAGCCATTATCGAAGATCTTAATGAAGGACTAAAACTCGCCAATGAGGATCGTATAGCCTGCTCGAAGACGTTGGCTGAGTTGCAGATCAAATATGATGATCTGATGAAGCTTTATAATGAATTGCAGATTGAACTAAAAAGAGTGAAAAATGAAAAATATACTTCGATTGACCGTAATGCTACTTCTCGTTAGTAGCTGCGGTTTATTTAAAAAGATTACTAAAACAAAGGAGTCGCGGACAGTGGAGGTGAATGAAAAAATGGCCGTACTGTCAAGCGTGGATTCTAGTAGAAGGCACTTGGAGATTGAGCAATCATATAATCGACTCTTGACACGGAGCGAGGCTCTGATGCAGATCGAAGGTGAGGAGATTGAGATTAGCCCGAATGGAGTTGTGCGAATAGGTAAGGGACGGTTATATAAACGCCGAACGTATTATTCTGATAGTAGTAATGGTGTTGAGAAATATCTTTCCAAGCAGCGTCAGCAGCTTTTTCACCGTGTTCAGTACAAAGAAGATAAACTGCGGATAGATGAAAGAACTTCAAAACGGACGGTGCAGCCGGCTGGAACAAATATATTCTATTTTTTGATAGGTTTACTTGTAGTGATATGCCTTATGGTCTGGTGGTTGCGTAGGAGAGCGTAATAATTGGATAAAAGATTATTATACCGATCATGGAAAACTTCGTACTCGTTTGTTTTATGATCGGTATAAATTCTTGGGAAACCAATCTTATTTATCATTGAAACGTTTATTAATGAAATAATAATTTGTTGCTTGCTTGATATCTTTCTTAAAGTCGTTATACATGTCAAATTGGTTACACGCGCAGATGATGGATTTTTGTAAGGTATCGCTATTTATCTTTAAATATGGACCTAGTTCCTTGTATATCGTGCTTTTTACTTTAGTCTTTAGGTTATCCAGTTTTTCGGGCTGAAAAATACGCAAGACAACGGCGATTGCCTTGTAACGATGCTGGATATCTTTGTAGTTGATGTACTCACCCATAATCTGTTGCGAGGGTATCCCCATAAATTCACAATAACAGTCGATGACCTGACTGATCTTGGAAAGATCGGGTTCGTATATTTTGTCAATTGATCTCAAAATTTCGGGATGGTTCTCTTTTAAGAAACTCATAATGAAAGAATAATATAAAGTGTTCATACGTTGGGAATTGGTCTTATCATTTCGTTGACTTGTATTTGTTGTTAAATTTTTTGGTTGCATTAGCACGGTCATCAATTCCATACTTTGTGTTTCTTTTGAAATAATACCATATTTTCTGATATGCTCATGATTCAATCCAGTTGATCTGTCTAGCTGCGAATTTGTTGTGATGAAGCGTTCCATTTTTATGTTCTTTTAAAGTGTATATTTTTTGCTCTGTCCTCTCGTTACCAGTTACTCAGAGTCATTGACGGGTTCTTTTTCTTCTAATGATTTTCCGACTGCAAGCGCTAAGTATCAACAATGTTTGTTAAACAAAGTTAAACAAATTTGTTAATCATTCAAGGGGTTTAATGTAAAATATGTTGAATAATTTGTCTTTAGTAAAAATTGTTAAACTTATTTGTTTAATTATAATATATTGATAATGAGGTATTAATGTGTTTATTTTATTTATTTATTTGTTTAGGTTTAATATCTTGTGTAACTTAGTGTCAGATTGTTATGAATTAGTGTAACATTTGTTAAATACCCTATAAAAACATGGAAACTTATCCAGATAATAATTTTGAGATTTTACGCTTGGAGATGGGAATTACCAATCGGGAATTTGCAGGCTTATTGGGGGTGCGTGAACAGGTGTATTCGCGTATAAAGAAGGGTGAATATCCGATCGGTCTCACCATGAAAACCCGTATTCAAAATGCTTTTCCCCAAGTTCAATACGATTGGCTGCTTTATGGAAAAGGAGAACGAAATCAGTCCGGTGCAATCATTCAGCCTGATACTGTTTCCATGGTCAATGTAGGAAACGGAAAATCTATTGGATATTTTTCCAGTGATGTCAAATTTATTGACGAGAATAAGAACAATATATTCTTTGAGGTGTCTCCTGGACGCTATTTGATGCAAACGAAGCTCGTAACCGAGAAGGCAAAAGCAGGTTATCTTTCTGGTTTTTCGGACGCTGAGTACATGGATGATTTACCTGCACATTTTATTACCGTGAATGAATTTCACAAAGGAGCTTACCGTTCTTTTGAAGTTAGTGGTGATAGTATGACCGATGGAACTGATGCCAGCGTCCTTGATGGTGATATTGTTACTGGACGTTTGATTAAACGAGAATTGTGGCAGTCAAAATTTCATACCCATAAATATAGGTATTGGGTTGTTGTACATCGATATGAAGGGGTGATTATTAAGGAAATTGCTCATCATGATGTCGCCAATGGAATCCTTACATTACGTTCACTCAACACGGACAAAGCTATTTATCCAGATTTTGAAGTCAGTTTGGATGATGTAGATCAGATCTTTAATGTTGTTGATATCAGTCGATCACTATAAATATGGGGGAGTTAAATTCCATCTTCCATTAGAGATCTTTGAAATGATCAACCATAATCAAACCTTGTTTCCCAAATAGAACCCGCTTTTATTTGGGAAACAAGATTCCTGTTGCTCCTGCATATAGCTCTTGTATATGCCCTTTTGTATCACCGCTTTCTCGTCCTAGCGCTGTTTGGAATGATAAAGAGATTCTTTATGTCCGGAAAATATAAACCTTATGGTTCACAGCTTGTTAGTCTTTTAGCTAAAAAATATAGTAAATAAAACTAATTAAATTAGTTTTATTTACTATATTTGAATATGAATTGAAAGCAGATGAACATGTTTAATGTATGGCGTCTTAGCGTCGAACAGTATATATAATATATGCTATGACAAACAACCATATATAAAGGATATTGGTTGCTCATTATTCTTACATGTTCATTGCTTTCAATTTCTATAAATCTAAGTGGTTAAATACGGCGTGTGTAGAGCATACGAGAAATAGAAACTTTAGAGAGATGAATGTCCCATTGACGAATGATATCCTTCAAGACTTAAAATGTAAAGGCTATAATATACTTAAGTCTGAGAATACTGTGGAAGATACGAATCAGTATTTTGTTCCGATAAAAGTAAATGATTTGTGGGGATTTCTGGAGGAGTTTAACAAAGATTCTGCAACAATAGTGGTCGAAGATATCCTCCATGTTTCTGAGGGAGCCTTGGAAGGTAAATTTATTAGGGTATTTTGAACTTAATCTAATTTCAAGTATAGATCTGGGATCGTACCGTGGAGATAGACTGTTCATAGGGGTTGCCATTTACTAATCCATCATATGTTTATTTTTAAGGCCAGGTTGAAGAACCTGGCTTTTTGTGTTTAAATGAATATAAAATAAGCTCTCCAAATAGCAAAAGCGAACCTTCCAAGAATTGAACAATTGAAAAATGCTTATCGAGAGATGCAAACAAAATTGGCGAAAAATAGGGGGACGAGCCCATATGCTATATAATCTTTGTAGATTCTTGTCTGGAACCCTGCGAACGGACTAATAAAATTTTATCCTGCCAGTAATTAAACTTATTAATAGTCTGATATGAGATGTTGTGCTACTTAGTTTTGTCGTTTTTGGTTTGTAACAGAGCAATAAACTTCTCATAACCTTCCGCTTTCATTTGATCTTTTGGGATAAAGCGTAGTGAAGCACTGTTGATACAATAACGTAGTCCGCCTTGTTCAGTTGGGCCATCATTAAAAACATGACCTAAATGAGCGTCACCTGTTTTGCTTCTCACTTCAGTTCTATTCATCCCAAAAGACCTATCGCTTTTTTCGGCAACCAGGCGATCATTGATCGGTTTAGAAAAGCTTGGCCATCCGCAATCGGATTCAAACTTATCGGTAGAAATAAACAGGGGCTCGCCAGTGGTAACGTCAACATAAATACCTTCCCGAAATTCATTCCAATAAGCATTGTCAAAAGCCCTTTCAGTAGCATTGTTTTGAGTAACATCATATTGTAATGGAGTCAGCTCCTTTTTCAGTGTTTTTTTGTCCACTTTATTGTATTTAGCAGGTTTAGGATTTGCCTGTCGCGCTTTCTTAAATAGGTCAGCAGGAATATGGCAGTAACCCTGAGGATTTTTCTCTAAATAATTTTGATGATAATTTTCAGCAGTATAGAAATTCCGTAGAGGGCCAATTTCTACAACAAGCTTTGAACTGTAGTTCTTTGCAAGCTGTCCAATCTCTTCCCGGATCGTTTTTTCATCCTCTTTCTTTGTAAAGTAAATCCCTGTCCGATATTGTGTGCCGATATCATTACCTTGTTTATCCATGCTTGTCGGGTCAATTGTTTTAAAGTATAAGCCGATCAACAATTTCAAATCAACTACAGTAGGATCATAATCGACTTTCACGGCTTCTACAAACCCCGTATTGCCCGTTGAGACCTGTTCATAGGTCGGTTTGGCAAGATTCCCATTCGCATACCCAACTTCGGTAGCTATTACACCTCTTATTTGTTTGAAGTAATGTTCTGTCCCCCAAAAGCAGCCCCCTGCAAAGTAGATTTCGTTAGTTTGACTGTTGTGAGGTGAGTTCTTTTCTGGAGCTGATGCTTTTTCTTCTCCTTGTGAAAAGCCTATTTTGACTATTGCCAAGCCTATAAAGGCAAGTATAGTGATGGTCCATATAATTTTCATGATCTTTTATTTTTTAGCGGATTGCAATAAATTGATTCCAAATCCAAGAAATAGTATATCCTTGAGGATAAAGAAGTCCGTCACAGGAATTCCGTCCACATGTTTGAACATATTTGGTGTTGTAAAAAGATAACTTAAAGTCATCATAAAAATAATACATACCCCAATTCCGGTGTATCGTCTCAATTGCTTAAATTTTAAACTCAGCAAAAGAAGTATAGCAACAGCTATTTCAACAATACCAACAATATTGGACACCATTTGTTCACTCCATAGTTTGTATAACCAGGAAGAGAGTGGGTGATTCGCTATCAATGGCTTTATGGCCACCGCTTCAGTTGGGGTGAATTTGAAAATTCCGAGCCAAAGAAGAATGGAGACTATGCCAAATGTGGAAATGTAAAAGCCCCATTGCGATGGGGAGGAATTTTTTGTTTGCGTTATGAGATGCATTTTTCTAAAATTTTAATTTGTACTCACTGTTTCCCTTTTAGTAGTATACACATCAAAATCCTGACAAAAAAATCTTTTTATTTTAACTTGTCTTTTAATTTATCTTTAAAGAGCTCTAGTTCATTTTTACTGAATTTTTCAGGAGAATCTTGTGTGAATATATTTTTCATCATACTTTCCATTGCATGTACTTTGCGGTTATAGGCACTGCACCACTTACAGATTGTAAGATGTACCCTTAAGCGTATTTTTTGGACAAATGGAATCTCACCAGCATTTTGCTGTTCGATAAGCAGTGTTGCTTGTTTGCAGGGCATTACCAATATATGAATGAGTCGTTTTATCATTGCTTACGAAATCATGAGATATTAAACCAATTAAATTCCAGGCACTCCCGAAGCTGCATACGACTTCGTTGGAGGATTTTCCATAAATTAGTTGTCGTAACGCCAGTTTCCTGACAAACGCTAGCCACTTTTTTTTCTTCTAAATAATAGAGCTTTACTGGGATAAGCCATTTTAAGGGTAATTTGTCCAGACACTCAGCCATTACGCTATTAAAATCGCTGTTGTCAAGGAGGTTGTCGTCTTTTTCATTCCAGTCTTGTAGAATATCATCATGCTTCCATGATCCTTCTCTATCAAAATAATGATCTAGTGGAATATTTCCTGTATGTCGGTACTTTTTACGGTAAAACTCAGCGACTTTATTTTTGAGAATAGCCATTAACCAAGTCTTTACACTGCTCCGCCCCTGAAAAGAATGGTATGATTCGAATGCAGATATAAATACATTTTGGACTATATCTTCCGCATCTTGTCGGTCAGAAAGCAAAAAAAGAGCGCTATTGAGAAGTGTATCACTATAGGTATCAATCCATTGTTGTATATGTTCTGAGCGCTTGTCCATGTAGTCAATTATAACCCTATAAAATTAGAAATAGTTTTTTGATACTTCCTATCTAATCAGAATTGATTACTGCTATCAAAGGATCAGCTCCCTAGAAATTGAACCATAATCACTAAAAGCACAATGAAAAGAGAGCAAATGACAGTAATTGAAAGGATATACTGTTTTTTATTCCTTTTTATGAAGAAGCTGTTCGCTTTCCAAATAAAAAATATATAAGCAAGTAAAGGATAAGCTATACTAAAGATCTTCAGCCAATGTGAACTGATAGCGGAGAGAAGGAAGAGGGAAATCAGCAAATATGAAACCGCCAGTGATACATGAAATTTTCTGAAATATGGGATAAAAGCCTTTAATCAAATTGCTGCTTTTCTGTTGGTGAAAGTGTGTTGTATCCAGAAAGTGATGAGCCTGCATTTTTCTCGGTGACTAGAAAAGCTACTGTCGCCAACATTGCGCTTAATACTAAAACCAAAATAATCATCTGTTAAAAACTGTTTTTTGAGATCGTATTCTGTCTATTTTCTATTGAAATCTTTCTTTGTTTCTTTAGTTCCATTTTCTGTAATTCTTGGGGATTAAAGGAACCCCTTTTGGAAAATAAAGCCCGTTAAAATCGAAGTAAAAAAAAGTTCCGGTTTCCGCATGTCTTATTTGTAAAAGTGCTTTTAGACCTTGATGTGTACTGATATACCTGTAGTCGAAGTGGTCATTTCCTAAGACAGGAGCGTTTGCTTGCCGCGTATCGACAAGTACCAATTGTGTCTGATCATCTTTTGCCGGTATTAAGCTAAATTCCTCGTTCAGTATAATTGTTTTATCTTGAGGGGTGATTATCTGGTTTTCTAGGTTTGGTGGAGGCATCATACTACCCCGTAGTTCAATTTCATGATTGAATAGTTTTTTGATTGCTACATTCTGGTAAGCTGTATTGCCTAATTTTTTAAAATGTATATCATAGACTTCGACCATTTGGCTAGATTCTGGAATACCATATTTTTGACCGAAAGTACGTTGGATCGCATTTTTGTTGCCCAAAACAAAGCCAACCAAGGTTATGGGGGCATCTTCATTTATTCGGTATACGAGATCAAAACTTTCAAAATTCGGTAAGGAATTTATGTGAGTAAAGTTGTTGTCGGCACTTAAAACATCGTAGGTTTCATCCGTTTTTAGCGCCCAGATATATTGCTTGCCATCCAAGCTTGCGTTGTCCCAAGCGTCATGATTTGGTTCAATTTTTTGGTATCGAGTTGTTAGCTGTATAAGAGGACTTCCAGGCTTTAAGAGAGCTGAGTTTCCATCCACTTCAAAGTGATAATAACTGTCTTTGTTGATTTTCAAACGGCCACATGCACTATCAAAATGCCCAGAAAACTGTTCCTGCCCTGAGTGGGCATCAACAACAGCATCTTCCTTTTCATTTTTCGGGATGATATAACTACAGAAATCTCCAATGACATAATATCTGTTCGGGCCATCCACTAGAGCTTCCGGATATATACGTTCTGCCGTGGATACATCCATTAAACCCAATTTATCGTCAAATTTGAACGGAATAATTTGGGGTCGGTCTTGAGCAGATACAAGTAGTTGTATGGAAAAGAGAACACAAGTGAAAATAAATTTCATGATAAATTTACGTTTAACAATGGCATCGATGACGATTGATTCGAACCTTAATACTTGAATTTACAAAAATAAATTTATTCAAGTATTAAGGTTCTGTTGTGTACCTACGCACTCTTTCGTTTTTTATATCCAAAAAACAGCTATTGTAGAAGAAGACTTTTATTTTTCAAAAAGCCATTTTATGCCTACAACTAACATAATGATAACGGCAATAATATATTTTATTTTAATTGCCTGTTGTTTTCTATAGGCGATGTAAATCCCCAGTGCCATGATAAGGGCAAATCCAATAATGACCCATCCAAAAGAGAAGCTGTTTCCGAGTTGAATATTGATCATGTTTTTAGTTTTTATTAACGAGTTTGATCGGGTTTATAAGATGATTTTTTAGTCCTTTTCAAAGGTTACGTCAGTTATTTTATAGTTGAAATTGTTTTTGTCCTGTTCATCTTCAGGTTTTTCCAATTCACTGTAATGTACGGTGCCCGTCATTTTAAATGTGGTATGCGTGTCGAGATTGATCTTCTCCCCATTTTTATCAATGACATGGAAATTTTTTAGTGTATAGTTTTTTTGATCTGCGGGGAGTTCAAATAGAACGCTGTTTTTTTCTGTCCCAACAGGTAATATGACACTGAATGCTGTAAATTTCTCAGAACTGATTGCATGAGGTTTTACAACAAAATTCATCGCCATGGTCTTCGATTTGCCTGATGAAAAGGTAAAGGAGGGAGCATCAAATTCACCGGTTAATTCGATGGTTTTATTCTGATTGTCATAGTTGGATTCCATTGCTTTAATAGTATCTACTGATGTTCCATTACATGATGATAAGGACATTAAGCCTATGGCGGACAATAGTAGGGCGGGGATTATGTTTTGTGTTTTCATTGGATCTTTTTATTAGTTTATACTCAAGATGATTTCATCCGAATCTTTTCTTCTTTATTTTTTTATAAAAATACAATAGAATCTGTTATGCTTTATCGCAGGATTTAAATCCGTTGACAATGAATTTAAATCCGTATGCTCTTCTGCTTTTTTCGTCTTTTACATGATTCGTTGTCCGCTACATCAGTACTTTTATTAGGGGAGATGGTGTATGGGTATTTATGTATAAAAAAGGGCCGGTTTAGAAAGCTGAGATGGAAAAAGGGCTACCTCATCAGGCAGCTCTTTCAAGGAATTACAACGTAGCTTGGAATAATATGGAAGGACATATGCCTTTTTGGTGTGTCGTTAATCTTTGGATTTGAAAAATATAAGACTGATAATTAAACAGACTAAGGTTATGAAGGAGAACGTAGTTCGCAGATTATTCCAGAATACCCAAGGTTCCTCGATAAGGAGACGCATTCGATGTAAAGCATCTGACGTTGCATCTGTAATATCTAATGTATCCAATTGATTGTTTAGTGGAACATTCTTTGCAGCTGTAATAATAAATACACCGATAATATAACTTGCACATGCAACTGCGATCAAATAGAACTTTGGAGAAGATAAATCGAAATACATCACAGATGAAGCAATTAACAATAACGGTGCTCCTAAAAAACAGGAATAAAATATCGGATTTAAAATTTCTCGGTTGATATTTTGCATTGCCATCAAATAACCCCTGTCATCCAGTTTGTGAAGCCCCAGATTGACGGAAAACGTATAGGCAAAAAAGAGCCCGGATATTAATGCTGATGTTATCACAGCAGAAGCTAAAGTGATTTCTTGTAGTTTCATTGGTGGTAAGTTTATTTTTAATCTTGACCTAGATAACATTACAAGAGGCTTAATGTTTTTACGAGCTCCCTTGCTGCTGCGCTTCCTGCACGGTTGGCTCCGATTGTGGAGGCGGAAGGGCCGTAACCGACCAGATGAATTCGGGGTTCTTTGGCGACCATTGTGGCCAGTCTTCCATCCATTAAGATGCCTCCATTTTCTTCCCTAGGTAGCACAGCATCTAAATGTTCCAATGCACTTTTGAAACCCGTATTCCAAAGGATAATATCTGCTTTTTCTTCCCTGCCATCTTCCCATTTCACACCAGTTTCAGTGATCTCACTAAACATGGGAAGTCGTGTGAGTGCCCCTCGTTTTTCCATCGCCCGGATTTCTGGTGAATAAGGCAGGCCAGTAACGGATACAACTGATAGCGGTGGTAACCCTTGCCGCACACGCTCCTCCACCATAGCAACCGCATTGTGACCAGCCATATCATCAAAAGGACCTTCACGAAATAGTGGGGGACGTCGTGTGACCCATGTTGTTGTAGTCACTTCCGAAATCTGATCCAACAATTGGATGGCAGATATTCCGCCACCGACTATAATAACGTGCTTGTTTCTGAAATAGTCCGCTGTTTTGAAATCTTTTGTATGAAGCTGCTCTCCTTGAAATAGTGATGCCCCTGGGTAGAAAGGAATATAAGGATTCCCCCAGGTACCCGTGGCGTTAATAATGCCCGCTGCGGAAAACAAAGTTTCAGTAGTATCTATATGAAAACGTTGTCCATGCGAGGATACCTTATCAACTTTAAGTGGTCGATAAACTTCTAGTCCATACCTTTTTTCATAGAGATCGAAATAATGCGGAACAGCTATATTCGCCTGCACCTCGGTCTCATTGTTTGTCAATGTTTCTTCAAATGACATACCCGGTAGGTCATGGATTTTGTTAACTGTACTTAGTGTGAGCGAAGACCAGCGAAATTGCCAAGCACCACCAGGAGCAGGGGCTTCATCCAAAATAATGAAGTCCCGATTAATCTCCAATCCCAATTTCTTTAAATGATAAGCAGAAGAAAGCCCGGCTTGTCCTGCACCGATTATCGCAATTTTGGTTTTGTAACGAATATTGTTTATCATCAATTAGGATATCTAGCGCCAGCCTAACTCAGGCGCAACATGCTCCAAGATAGCCGAAAGTACATGAATATTGTAATCTACACCCAAAGTGTTCGGAATAGTCAAAAGAACGGTATCAGCTTCTTGGATAGCCTCGTCCTGAGCCAACTCCTTGACGAGTTGATCAGGTTCCGCTGCATAACTACGGCCAAAAATAGCACGTTTGTCTGCTTCAATGAAGCCTATCTTGTCAGTCCGGTCTGCTTCTTGTCCAAAATAATACCTATCTAAATCATCAACCAATGCAAAAATTGATCGACTGACAGAAACCCTGGGCTCTCCCGGATGTCCAGCTTCTTTCCAGGTTTGTTTATATAGACGTATTTGTTCAGCCTGTTGTATATGAAAAGGCTTCCCATTTTCATCGTACTTTAATGTCGAACTCTGTAAGTGCATCTTGTTTTGGGCCGCCCATACCGCTGTTGCATTTGATGCTGCCCCCCACCAGATGCGGTCACGCAACCCTTCAGCGTGCGGTTCTAACCTAAGTAAACCAGGAGGGTTCGGAAACATCGGATAGGGGTTTGGTTCAGCAAAACCTGCTCCTTTGAGTTTTTCCAGAAATTCTAGCGCTTTTCTACGTCCCATATCAGCGTCGGTTTCACCTTCAGCGAGCTCATAACCAAAATAACGCCATCCGTCTATTACCTGTTCAGGCGATCCTCTACTGATCCCCAATTGCAATCGGCCTTCCGAAATTAAATCGGCTGCTCCAGCATCTTCCACCATATAAAGTGGATTTTCATAGCGCATATCAATTACTCCTGTACCTATTTCAATCGTATTGGTCTTCGCCCCAATGGCGGACAATAACGGAAAGGGAGATGCTAACTGATTGGCAAAATGATGTACACGAAAATAAGCTCCGTCTATGCCTATTTCTTCTGCTGCAACAGCTAAATCTATTGACTGAAGTAATGTGTCACTTGCTGTTTGGGTGCTATAAGCAGGGTGTTTGGACCAATGTCCAAAAGATAAAAATCCTATTTTCTTCATTCGTTGGGAAGAGATTTGATGTTTATCAAATTTAATAAATCTATGCTGACCTGTGCCCCTTGGTTTGTCCTATAGATGTCAATAAAATAACAATTAGAATAGTTGTTCTCTAATTGCCATTTGGCAATTGGGGAAGAGTATAAAAGCCCTAACTTTGTGTATTGCTTGTACGATAATATATTGATTATGGCGCCCGAAAAATTGTTGAAACAGATTGATTTTATCAAGGAGATTGATAAGTTGAAATACATCCAGCGAAGGACTAAGCTTTTTAATAGCGATCGTTGTGAGAATGATGCTGAACACAGCTGGCATTTGGCGCTGATGGCTATTGTTTTAGCTGAGCATGCTGACGAGTCTATTGACCTTCTGAAGGTTGTTAAGATGGTATTGATACATGACATTGTGGAAATTGATGCTGGCGATATCTTTATCTATGATAACGAAAATGCACATTGTAATACTGAGGAAGAACGATTAGCCGCCAAACGAATATTTGGAATCCTGCCGGAGCAGCAGGCAGATGACCTCATTTCGATCTGGGAGGAGTTTGAGGCTGGGGAGACTCGCGAAGCACGGTTTGCGAAAGCAATGGACCGATTGGAA